>JAFGVE010000023.1 GCA_016938175.1 Campylobacterales bacterium | reverse complement strand
GCAAATGCGAAGATAGTACTAGAGAAACAAGCACAACTTCAAATCATGGTTCATGGTGCTGCTACTTTAATCGCTGCGGCGGATGAAGAGAGAAGTGTGCAAGATGTCATGGATGAAGTCTTTGAAGAGCTGAGTAAAAAACTTTTGCAACAAGAGAGTAGTGTAAGTTTTACGGTACAGGTACTAGAAGAAGTTGTGAACAACGCAGCAAAAACAGTCTATAGAGATGAGACACTCAAGCATGATGCTATCGCTCAAAAAGCAAATCAAGTTGTGCAAAAAGTTATGCTTCTTGTCGATGAGACGCTTGTAAATATACAAAATGCTTCTGCTAACAGCGTTTTAGAGGTATTTAATACAGGAATTAAAACTATAAATAGCGAGCTGGCTACAGAGATTCAAGCCTCTTTTGATGATGAGTATGAAAACAATGAAAATGATAATACTCAGAATAATCCAGATGATACAAACCAAACCCTTCCAGTAGAAAACAATGAGACAAACAGTTCCAATGAAGAGAATCAAACTGTTATATTACCTGTAGAACTACAGAGTTACTATACAGATGCTTTAGATAAAAATGGGTCTAGTTTAAAAAGTGCCCTTCATAGCATAGTAACAAACAGCGCAGTTTATGTCACTTATGCACAGGCTTATGAGTACTTGGCAGTTACAGATATGGATGAGTCTGTAGCCTCTGGTGATAATCTCATTTTATTTTATATGCAAAGCTCTTTTCTCTCTGAGTTACGATGTGGTTCAAGTGCTACTGGCTGTTGGAACAGAGAACATATGTGGCCGAAGTCTTTGGGAGTAGGGTATAACGAGTCAGTAAATACATATACAGACCTACACCATTTACGTCCTACAGATGCAGGAATAAATAGCTCTCGTGGAAATACGCCATATGGTGATGCAACAACTCCATACAGTAAAATAGATGGTTTTTACTATGACGATAAATTTGAAGTGAGTGATACACTAAAAGGTGAAGTAGCTAGGGCTATTTTATATATGACAGTTCGTTATGAGGGAGATAATGGAGAGCCTGACTTAGAAATATATGCAGGTGATTTTACAGATAGTTATCCTGCTGAACTCTGTACAATGTATAGGTGGCACTATCTTGACCCTGTGAGTGAATCTGAAAAGAAACGTAATGACCTTGTTCAGTCTTATCAGGGAAATAGAAACCCATTTGTGGATAATCCTGAGTGGGTTGAATCTATTTGGGGTAATGAGTGTGAGTTTGTAGAAGGGATAGCCAACGACAATAACAACTCAGATGAAAATACAAGCGTAGATGATGCAAACCAAAGTGTTATAGCATCTGAGCTGATTATTTCAGAGTATGTAGAAGGTAGCTCATACAACAAGGCTTTAGAACTTTATAATGCTGGATCACAAAGTATCTCTTTAGGCGAGTATAAAGTTGAGTTGTATAGTAATGGCAGTCTCTCTGCAACAAACAGCGTTACTTTAAATAGCGTGACACTTACTCCTGGTGAAACCTATGTTATTTCAAATAACAGCTCAAATGAAAATCTACTCAGTGTGTCTGATCAAACATCAGGAGCTATCAATCATAATGGTGATGATGCATATGCACTTGTTCATATAGCTACTGATACAAAGGTAGATGTGTTTGGAAGGATTGGTGAAGATCCTGGAGATTTTTGGGGTACAGACTTAGTAACTACAAAAGACCATACCTTAAGACGTAAATCTTCTATAGCAAGCGGTGATACGATTTCTGATGATACTTTTAATCCTTCTGTTGAGTGGGAAGCATATGAACAAGACCTGTTTGATGGTCTTGGTGTTCGTTAGAGAGGTGCTGGTGTGAAAGCATCAGACACCTACTTGTTCTCTATCTTTTATCTATGCTCACATCACACGATTTACGACCAAATAGTTTATATCTTGTCTTTGCAATTACATCATAAAGAAAGTCTCTTAAAAACCGTGGCAAATAGATAAAATAGTGTAGATAGTGCACTACTCCAGATAAATTTTTCACTATTTTCAAGATTGCAGTTGATTTTATATAAACATTTTCTTCCTCAATTAAAACAACTGTATCAAACTCTTTGAAAGGAAATCCGTACTTTTTGAGATACTCTTCTCCTTGGGGTGATTGCAGGGCGATGTAGTTATAGAGTTGGTTTTTATTACGTTTCATAATGAAATGAACACTTTTGCTACAGAGATTACATCTCCCATCAAAGAGAATTATATGTTTCATATTGCTTTATATATCTTCTCTTTTAGGGTAGGCAAAATCTATGAGTTGAGTGCTATTTTGAGAGATTTTTGCCTTGTTGTTTGTAAGAACAACATATCCACTTGTTGGAATGTTTTCAATGTTATCATCACTTATATAGTTATATAAATCTGTTAATCCTGGATTATGAGAGACAATAGCTATAGAGTTATATTTACTGAGTTTGTCGTTTATAAAATTCAGTAATTCCATATCAGATGCCATATAGAGACTATCGTCGAGTTGCATAGAAACACCGAGTTGCGTACTAAACTCTTCTGCTGTTTTTTTTGCTCTTTTTGCAGAGCTAGAAAATATTTTCTCAATTGCAAGGTTTTGGTTTTTTAAATGTTCTGCCATAACTGGAAGGTTTTGTTTCCCTCGTTTGTTTAAAGGTCTTGAAAAATCATCAAGAGTTATATCTTTCCAACTAGATTTCGCATGTCTGATTAAAACTATAGTTTTCATATGTACTACTCCATTTATTTTTAGCATTATGCAATAATATAATGAAAAAGATAGTCATCTTGGACTATTTGAAGTTAAAAAGGGGCGAGATTTGACTCCTCATTTTTAGTATGTAACGTAAACATGTGTTGTATCCCAATAGTTTTTGGAATTAAGATATACAACTATTGTGAAGATTTTGTTAAGAAGTTATTTTTTAATGTTTAGTGTGTAAATTAAGTATGAATGGATATACTAACTTTATATATGACAAATGAATTGGATTTGTGGTGAGTGAAAAGATTATGAAATTATTACATACATCAGATTGGCATCTGGGGCAAAACTTTATGGGAAAGAGTCGACAAGAGGAACACAAAGCTTTTCTTACTTGGCTTTTAAATGTTCTTGAAGAGGAAAAGGTCGAGTTACTTCTAGTGTCTGGTGATGTGTTTGATACTGGAACACCTCCAAATTATGCTCTCGAACTTTATTACAATTTTTTAAAAGAACTTTCTAATATATCTACTTTGAAGTCAACAATTATCACAGCAGGTAACCATGACTCTATAGCTACAATTAAAGCACCCCAACAGCTTCTCAAAATATTAAACGTGCATGTCATTGCAAGTGGCGATGTAGATGAAGATGTAATTGTACCTGTAAAAGACAATGAGAGTATCAAAGCAATTGTATGTGCTGTTCCATATTTAAGAGATAGTGTTATAAGAGAATCCTTGTGTGGTGAGACTCTCAGTGAAAAAGAGAAACAGGCAAATCAAGGTATAAAAAACTATTATGAAAGTGTATATAAGCAAGCTTTAGAACTTCAAACTGATGAAAATATACCTATAATTGCTATGGGCCATTTAACAACAGTAGGTAGTCGAACAAGTGAAAGTGAGAGAGAAATCTATATTGGTGGGACATTGGATATAGGTGGAGATTATTTAGCTTCTATGTTTGACTATGTTGCTCTTGGGCATCTGCATATAAATCAAAAAGTTGGTAATGAGCATGTAAGATATTCAGGCTCGCCAATTCCTCTTAGTTTTTCAGAATCTAAAAATACTCAAAAGATAAATATTGTCACTTTTAAAAATAACGATGCAACTATAAAAGAACTAGAAGTGCCAAGACAAAGAGAGCTATTTGTTTTAAAAGGCAAATTAGAAGTCATAAAAAAAGACCTAAAAAATATAGAAGATACATCTGCTTGGATAGAAATTCATCTCCAAGATGATAACCCAATGCAGGCTAATATAGAAATAAGAGAGCTTGCAAATAAACTACATCTTACACTTTTAGCAGTAAAGATAGATAAGACGCAAAAGCAATTACAAGCTAAAGAGTTAAAGGCAATTAGTCTGGATGAGTTAAGTGTTAATGAGGTTTTTGAAAAAAGATTAGAACTTGAAGAGATTACAGAAAAAGAATTAAGTAATGAGTTGAAAAATAGTTTTGCGCAAATAGTCTCAATGGTGCAAAAAGTATGAAAATTCTTAAGGTAAAATCACTCAATATTAATTCACTAAAAGGTGAATTTGAAATTAACTTTGAAGAGTTTTTAAATGGAGAATCACTTTTTGCAATAACAGGTCCAACAGGCTCTGGAAAGAGTACCATACTTGATGTTATAACCTGTGCACTATACGGAAGAACTCCAAGACTCTCAAGTCCTCCAAATGAGCTAATGAGCAGACATACTGGTGAGTGTCTATGTGAAGTTGAGTTTGAGGTAAAAGGCAAGGTGTACAGAAGCTCATGGAGTCAAAAAAGAGCAAGAAACAAAGCAGATGGAAATTTCCAGACTGCAAAGATGGAGATAGTAGACCTTGAAGAAAACAAGATACTTGAATCTAAACTAAGAGAAGTTCCAAAAGTTATGGAAGAGATATCGGGACTTGATTTTGATAGATTCATTCAGTCTATGATGCTTGCACAAGGAAGTTTTGATGCGTTTTTAAAAGCCAAAGAGACTGAACGATCGACACTACTTGAGAACATAACCGGTACACAAATATACAAACTAATATCGCAAGAGATTTATGAGACCTACTCGCAAAAGAAAAAAGATATAGAAAACGAAGAGATAGCCCTAGGAAGTATAGAACTGCTTGATAAAGAGAAAGTAGATGAGAAGTCAAAAGCACTTGAAGAATCAAAAGCTTGAAGTTGACAAAGTTAAATATACTGCTGAATTTGAACATATCAGCAAAGAAAAAGAGGATAAAAAAGATGAGTTTGTAAAGTTAGAACTTGCTAACAATGCTCTAAGAGTTCAGCCAATAAGTCAAGAGAAAAACTTACTTACAAAAACGATAGATAAACAAAATAAGAATCTTTTAGAGTTACAAAAGGAGCTCACAGAGCTAAAAGAGCTACATACAAAAAAACTACAAGAACTAAACTCAACAAAAGAGCTGTTTGTAAAAGAGAAAATCTCATATGAGCAAAATACACAAAAAATAAAAGAGTTAAGAGTTCTGCAAACTCAGATTGATTCAAAGATACTCTCACATCAGGAGCTTGAGAAAAAACTCTCAACTCAAAGAGAAGAACTTGCAAAGCTAATGAGAGTTGATACGCAAGAGTTTAGAGAAGATGAGAATCTAATAGAGCAAAGTATACTCAAGCAAAAAGAGCAACTAAACTCATTAGAACAAGAGCTTCAAGAGGTGGCAAACGAGTTTAAAAGCATAGAGGAGACAACAAAAGACCTTAGTGCTAAAGAAAATAACGTAAGGGCTAATCTGCAAAAAGTAGAAGAACTCTCAAAAGCTCTTGAATCTCACGAGAAGTTAACGCTCAGTATAAATGAAGAGACAAATACTAAAGCAGAGTGTAAACACAGCATAGCCACAATAACAAAACTAAAAGATGAAAAAACAAAACTTATAACGCAGATGCAAGAGAATCTAAGCACTCTAAAAGACACAAGGGAAAAAGAGCTGCTTATAAAAAACTATGAAGCAGACAGAGCTAAGCTCAGTGATGGAGTAGAGTGTTTTTTATGTGGCTCAAAAGAGCATCCTTACATAAAACATACACTTAACATAGATGTAGATCAGACAACTTTGAAGATTCAAGAGCAAGAACGACTCCTGCAACATGAAAAAAATGAACAGCAACTTGGCGAGATAAATCTGGCAAGACTAAGCTCCAAGCTTGAAAACTCTACTTTGGAGATAAAAAAACTCCAAGATTCACTAAAAGAGATAGATGAACTTTTTGCAAAGTACGCATTTAGAGCTGAACCAAACTCAAAAGTAGACCTTATGGAGCATAAGGCACAGCTCGAATATGGCTTAAGTGAACTAGTGAAACTAAGAGATTCAAAAGATAAACTGAGTGTTAAAAAAGAGCAACTACAAAAAGCTTTGAATCAACTACAACATGCAGAGCTTCAAGTTCAAAACATTTTAAAAGCCATAAATGAGTTAAAGAGTGAAAAGACAGAGCTAGAGAGTGCAATAGTACACTTAAGAACAAAGTCTGAACAGATCTTAGATGTAGAGGATATAGATGTTTTTGAGAAAAGCATAATAGAATCTTTTAACAAGCTACAAGAACAACTAAATGCACTTCAAAACATAGTGACAGAGATAAAATCAAAAGAGACCTCACTTATAAAGCAGATAGAACAACTATCGCAAAACCGAGAAAAAGACACACAAAGCCTAAAAACAGCTAAAGAGAGCCTTGAAAAAGCACTAAGTGAGTACAACTTTAGTTCTGCAAAAGAGTTTGAAGAAGCACTTCTTAGTAAAGAGGTGTATGAGGCACTGGCTCTTAAATGTAAAGCTTTAGATGAGAGATTCGCACAGATACAAACACTTAAAAAAGACACACTTGAAAAACTAAAAGAACTCCAAGAACTTAAACTAAGTGAGAGAGAACTAGCAAGTGTAAACGATGAGCTAAAAGAGTTGCAAAGCAAGATAGACGAGCTTCAAAAAGTGGTAGGAAGTTTAGAAAAAGAGCTTGAAATAAATGCTGCAAATATGAAAAAACATGAAGAGAAGATAAAAGAGCTTCAAGTAAAAAAAGATGCCTTTAAAGTGTGGGTAAAACTAAACGAGATGATAGGCTCGGCAAATGGAGACAAGTTCGCAAAGTTCGCTCAGGGGATAACTCTGGATCAGCTTATATACTTGGCAAACAAACACTTAGAGATTCTTAGCCCAAGATACGAGCTAAAACGTGCAGAAGAATCTTCTAAACAACTTGAAATAGAAATAGTAGATGGTTTCCAAGGCGATGTGGTAAGAGGTGTAAACACACTCTCAGGGGGAGAAAGCTTCATAGTGAGTCTCTCTTTAGCACTGGGGCTTTCAAGCCTTGCAAGTCAGAAGATAAGTATAGATTCACTCTTTTTAGATGAGGGGTTTGGAACCTTAGACAGTGAGAGTTTAGAGCTGGCACTAAACGCACTAAATCAGCTTCAGAGTTCAGGAAAGATGATAGGTGTGATTTCACATGTGGAATCACTGAAAGAGAGAATTCCATTGCAGATAAAGGTTGAGCCTAAGGGTGATGGGACGAGTGGTTTAAATTTAAGTTAAAAGGTTAAAAATGGATGAATTGATTAAAAATATAAATTGGAAAAGTACAAAAGGTATAACATTAATTACAGTTGTTGGATTATTGATATTTGGTATAACATTTATGTCTTTATCTGAACAAAATAGAAACTATGCTTATATTATATTGATAGTTGCTTTTTTATTGATAATTAAAATTTTAGCTCCTAATCAAACAATTGTAATCGGAGAAGAATCAGAAGTAGAATCTGAAATATCTCAGACAAAAACTGATATATCTATTGGAAAACAAGATATACAAATAAAAAAGAAAGCTAAAGTTAAAAAAAGGATTGAACAAAAATAATGTTTCAGTGGATTAAAATAAAGGAAATATATCTGGAACAGTTAGACAAACTATGAATTTTACATTGTTTAGAAAGTATGATCCAGAAATATATATTGATAAAAATATAGAAGATATAACGTTTAATGATGTACTCTATATTGTAGATGAGTTTCCAAATGATCTACAAATTATTATCAGACCAATTGCAATAGGAATTAATGCAAATATAAAACCTAAAGAGATATTAAATATTCAAAAGCAAGATATATTTATTCCTGATAATAGTGGGCAAGTTGAAAAGGCACGAAAACTATGGGAAGGATGGTTGTTGTTTTTAATTTATATGCAACTACATGATATAGAGATAAAAAATGAAAACTATGATATTAGTACAGGTGTAATAGAAGCTAAACTAAAAATGTTATACGCAGATGGTGAGAGTGATTTTTCTAGTATATTACATCATTTGAAGTGTACTGAAACATTTAAATCAAGAAGAATTACTCACTATATATTTACAAATCAAAGTGGAAAACTTCAACCCAATATTTTAACCCAAAAACAAATCTCGAACATAATCCCTGACATTACAACTCCAAATACAATTATGGATGATAAAGCAGGTAAAAAAAAGTTTGGATGTTTTCATTTAGAAGAATTGAATCAGAGAGTTTCAAAACAAACATTAAAAGATGATTTAAATAGTGTAATCAAAGAAGAAATAATAAAGGTTCTAGAAAATGCATTTAATTAACATGACAGATAAAATTAGTGGAGATTTGCAAAACTATGTAAGAAGTGGTTTAAAATTATATATTTGTGAAGATACTAATTTCAATTTATATATATTTTCTATGCACTTAGATGAAGAAACAATGAAGAATCATTGGGAAAATATACAAAATAAAATTGCATTAAATTTTCAATCAAATTTAGATAAAGAAATAGAACTTTGGAATATCTATATTGTATTTTTTCTTGAAAATGAAATTGTAAAACAAGATTTAAAATATAAAATTGAAAATGATCACTATTGTGCTAGAAAAATAGTAATTGATAAAGTCGGTAATATTAAAAATAATGAAGCAAAAATAAAAGCTGAGATAAACAAAAAGTTATTTGATTTGGAGATACCTTCTTCAAAAACTCCTGATAGCATTGAAGAGTTAGAAAAAGAAATAAAAGAGCTTGACCCAAGATTAATTGATTTAGAACAAATTAATAGATGTATTGACAAGTATAAGGATTAAGTTGTGGGTATTAAAATAAAACAAGTAGAAATAGAAGCTTTTAGAGGTTATAAAAATAAAGTAATATTTGATTTTTCTAAATATGAGTCAATAGCTGATTTAGTTGTTATTCATGCACCAAATGGTTTTGGAAAGACTTCTTTTTTTGAAGGAGTTGAATGGTGTCTTAGTGGTAAACTCTCAAGGATTGAAAGAAATAAAATTTTACAAGAATCAGAAGATAAAGATCGTGGATTTACATTAAAAAATAAAGAAAGTAAGAAAAAATTTGGTGAAGTTTTAATGACTACAGACGATAACAAAGTCATTCATAGAAAAACTGAAAAATCCAGAAATACAAAGAAAGGCTTTAAAGACTATGGTTATCAAAAAGAAATAAAAAATGAATTAATTGATTCTTCTTTTGATATAACATCACATATCTTAACTCAAGATGGAATGGATTCTTTTTTAAGGTTTACTAGTAACAAAGAAAAGTTTGATGCTTTATCAAACTTTTGGAATAAAGGTAAAGAAACTAGTGAAAAGTATAGACAATTAGAAAAATTATATAGTAAAGTAGACACAAAGATATCCAGTTTAAATAATAGGATTGTAGCTTTAAGAAAAGAGATTGATAGTGTACAAAGTACCCAAGAAGAAGTAGACGATATAAATAAAAAATTAAATGGTATCAACAGTCAATTAGATGAGAATAAAAAAATTAAGTTCATATTAGAAAAAAAGATAGATACTAAAAAAGCTATTCAATTTAGTGGGGAGTTAAATAAATTAGTAGTAAATATAGAACAAGATATAAAAAACATAGACGAACAAATTAATAAACTTGAAGAGTTGAAAACAAATTTTTTAAATTTTAAAGAAGCTCCAAAAGAACTAAATAAATTACAAAAAATTATCGAATCAAATAATCAGTTAATTAATAAGTTTAAGGAATTAGATATACTTGAAAATGAGCTAAAAAAAATAAATTTGGAAATAGATAATAAGAAAATACTAAAAGAAAAAGTTTCAAGTTTAAGTAATTTGTATTTGAAATATCAAGAAATAAATAAAGAACTAAAACATTTAAATAGTTTAAATATAAAAAGAAATAAAGAAAAAGTTAACTTAGTAACAAAGAAACAAAAGGTTGAAAGAAAACTTGTTAGAAGAAACAGGATATTTCAAGGTATTATAGAAAAAGAAAGATTTAAAAGAAACAATATTGAGAATATAAATCTTCTTTTAAAACAACTTAGTGAAACAGAGTTAAAAAATAAGGAAACTCAGAATGAATACAAGCAACTTAAAAAAGTTTATGAGGAAATAGATACTAGTTTTCAAGCTATTTTGAAAGATAAAAAGCGAATAGAGAATGATAAGCTTTTTAGTAAAATGTATTATGATGATGAATATGAAATTAGCAAAAAGTATAAAACTAACTTTGATGAATTAAAAAAAATTTATTTAGAAAAAGAAAGTTTAAACAAATCGATAGGTGAGCTAGACAAAAACAAAGAAAAAACACTGAAGTTAAAGAGTGATATAACAAAACTAATTTCATTAGGACAGAGTTTAATAAAAGATACATGTACAAGTATATGTCCTCTCTGTAATAATGATTATATTGAAAATGATAAGTTATTAGAAAGAATAATGTCTAATAGTGCTGATATCTTGGAAATTGATAAAATAAATGATGCCATAGAGGTTAAGAGAAAACAATATAAGGAGTTATTAGAGTCTTTTATTCAAAAAGAAAATGATTTAAAAAAGTTGATTGATGATGAGTCATCAAAATATATGATTTCATACACTTCTATGAATGAAGAACATAAAAATAAAAAAAGAATACTTGATAGTATTAGAAACGAGCTTGATGATTTACTAAAAAAGTCTGTTAGTATTGTTTTGGAATTACAGTCTAGAGATGAGAGCATTGATATAAATGAAGTTCCTTTTGACAAGGTTCATCAAATGTATAATGAAAGAGTTAATATATATATCCAAGAAATTGATATGTTAAAGCAAAAAGAAAAAAGCTATAAAGAACAAGTGGAAAATTTAACTAGTCAAAAGTATAAAATAGATGAAAAAATCCAAGAAAAAGAGAATATTTTAGAAAACAATAGGAATAGAATAAACTTTTTAGAAACAGAACCTGAATATATTAAATATAACAAATTGTTTAAAGAATTAAACCTTTTATCAGAAAATCAAAAAAAACAGATAGATGAAAAGCTACTAAGTATTCAAGAAGGAATAAATGAAAATGAGAGAAAAAAGATTAATTTTTTTAGTAAAGCCAAGCTTTTAAAAGAGGACTTAGAAAAGCAAGAATATGATTATATAACATTGCAACTACAGAATGAAGATATAAAAATAAAAGAAAAAGAAGTAGTTGAACTTATTGAAAAAACAAATAAGTTATTATTATCTTTTAATTTACCGCTAGATTTAGATGAAGATAAACTTCTATCAAGAATACTAGAATACTCAAACAATAAAGAGAGTAAAAGTGTTTTTAAAAAAGAAGTAAGTTTATTAGATAACATTATCCAAAGATTTATTACAGATTTAAATATTGAAGAAATAGAGAGGGAAATTCAAAATATAAAGCAACAAGTATCACAAGAAAAAGCATTTTCAAAAGATATTAAAAATGCAAAAACTAAATATAAGTCATTTATTGAACAGACAATTTCAAAGTGTTTCAATACTCGAACAATTAACGAAATATATAGTCGAATAGATCCACATCCTACACAAAAATTAGTTCAATTCATTCCTGAGTTAGATGAAGGCACTAAACTTAGAGTTAAAACAGGTGGGAATGGTGGCTTGTACGATGATCCAACTTTATACAATAGTTCAGGACAGATTAGCATATTATCATTGAGTATTTTTTTAGCAAAAGCTCTACAAACACAAGATGAACTAGACACTATTTTTATGGATGATCCTATTCAATATCTTGATTCTATTAACGTTCTTTCTTTTATAGATTTGCTAAGAACAATTATAACAAAAGAGAAAAGGCAAATTGTTATTTCTACACACGATAAAAACTTTTATCAACTTTTACAAAAAAAACTTGATTGTAAATATTACAATTCAAAATTTATTGAATTAGAATCATATGGAAAAATTAAGGATTATGAACCATGTCAATGAAGCTTTACTATGAGAGTATAAATAATGAATTTATGGCACTAAAAGAGAGAATAACTTACTTAATTGGGTACACACATCATTCTACAACTGGAGGCTATCAAGAATCTTTACTGAAAGATTTTATAGCTAGGTATTTACCAGAGAATATTGGAGTTTCAAGAGGGTTTGTAGTTTTCAATCAAAGACAAGATAATGTTTATGAAACAAGAAGAAATAATTTAGAATATAACAGTAATGAGCTAGATATTTTACTGTATGATAAAACAAGACCAACTTTGTATAAATCTGATGATCTAGTTGTAGTAGATGTTCATTCTGTTAAAGGAATAATTGAAGTAAAAGCAACCTTGAGAGCTAATAAAGTTATTGATATAGTTGATAAGTTTAAAAGAAACATATCAAAAATTAATGAGCATAAAAATGAAAAAATATATTCAGGAATATTTGCATATGAAGTAGCTTTTTCGAATGAAAAAAATCTTTTAGATAAGATTCAATATGATACTAATAGAAGCCTAAATAATGTGATAAACCATATTTGTTTAGGAGATAATAAGTTTATAAAATTTTGGGATTATAATCCTAATTGTACTTTTGAAGAAGATTATTATAAATGGCATTTATATAAATTTGATGATAATTTAGCAATGGGGTATTTCATATATAACCTAATTACATACTTTACTGATGAAAATGATAGCTTATGGTTTCCAGCAGGAACAAAAGAACCATACTTATTAGATAGTAGAATAATTGATGAACCTATCTAAATCCCTCTACACTCGCGGAATCCAATGCCCCAAAGCACTTTGGCTTAAAAAGTATAAGCCAAGTGTGCTAACACCGCCAGATGAAGCAGCTCAAGCTGTGTTTGAAACTGGAAATGTCGTTGGAGACTTTGCATGTGAGCTTTTTCCTGAGGGTAGGGAAGTGGCTTTTACAAGAGACTATGCTGAGATGATCGCTACTACAAAGCAGTGGTTGGAAGATGGCGTGCAAGATATCTACGAAGCTACGTTTAACTTTGATGGCATACTCATTATGGTTGACATTTTACATATAGATGGTGATGGTGTGAGCATATATGAAGTGAAAAGCTCCACAGAGGTAAAAGATATCTACCTGCATGATGTCTCCATTCAGTATTATGTACTTGAAAACTTAGGCTTCAGTGTAAAAAGTGCAAATGTAGTACACATAAACAACGAGTATGTAAGAGGTGATGAGCTAGATATAAACGAGTTGTTCAAAGTAGTAGATGTCACAAGTGAAGTAGTAGAGTTACAAGCAAATATCCCAACCATTTTAGAAGAGTTTGAAGTTTACTTACGTAACAGGGAAGATGAACCAAATATAGACATTGGAAAGCATTGTAACAAACCGTATGAGTGTGATGCTAAAGAGTACTGTTGGAGAGTTCAAAGAGCCATACCTGAGTATTCTATATTTAACATTTTTAACCTTGGAAGTAAAAAACAAGTAGAGCTTTATAGCCGAGGAATCATAAACATAGAAGACGTACCAGATGACTTTGATATGACAGCAAATCAAGCGCAAGCCGTTCAAAACTACAAATCAAAAACAAGCTACATAGACAAAGAAAACATAAACTCTTTTTTACAAAACTTTACTTATCCTATTTACCATTTAGACTTTGAGACGTATCAACAAGCTATACCTGAGTTTAAAGGCATAAAACCTTTCGAGCAGATTCCTTTTCAGTACTCGCTTCACATAGAGCATGAAGACGGGACACTAGAACACAAAGAGTACCTCTCACAAGATAGTATAGATAGTAGATTCGAGTTAGCTAAAAGACTTTGTGAGGACATACCAAGCTGTGTAATGGTACTGGCTTATAACATGAGTTTTGAAAAGGGTGTTATAGTTAGACTTGCAAAGAGTTTTCCAGACTTGAGTTGGCATCTTTTAGCCATAAACGAAAACATGCAAGATCTGATGATTCCTTTTCAGAAAAAGTGGTATGTGACGCCAGCTATGCAAGGAAGTTACTCTATAAAGTATGTACTTCCTGCACTCGTGCCTGAGTTTGAAAAAGCATACAAAGAGTTAGATGGTGTACAAAACGGCTCACAAGCTATGAACGCTTTTGCAAACCTAAGTAAGTTAAGTGATGCAGAGAAGCAAAAGATGAGAGATTCACTACTTGAGTATTGTAAGTTAGATACTTTGGCGATGGTGGAGATTCATAAAAAACTAAGAGAGGTTGTTAGATGATAGATTATACAAAAAAGATAACATTAGATAGAGAGTTTTACCCATCAAGTTCTATTGATGTATCTATTGAGAGTGATAGAGGGAGAATCTTATCTGCACCTGCATTTAGAAGGCTGCAAAAAAGAACACAAGTATTTGCACTAGAGCTTAATGCGTCCATTCGTACACGTTTAACACATTCACTAGAAGTAGGGCAAACAGCAAGATTCATAGCTAAAACAATACTCTCAAAACTAAAAGAGGAAGGTTTAGAAAAGTACCACCTAGAAGAGCTTGAAAACGCTTTTGTATCTACTGCTGAGATGACAAGTCTTCTGCATGACATAGGAAATCCTCCTTTTGGGCATTTTGCAGAGCAGACCATAAACAAGTGGATGCAAAATAATGCACTCCCAATACTTCATAAATTTGATGCTAGTTCCGATGAGCTAAAAGAATTAAAAGAGCTGTTAGCAAGAGATATTTGCAACTATGATGGAAATGCACAAGCCATCCGTGTGATAACAAAACTTCAAAGACTCAATCTTTCTTATACTCAGATATTAGCAGTTTTAAAGTACACAAGAGGAGCTTTTGAAGAGAAACCTGCTAAAGGCACTCCATTGGACTATCTATGTAAAAAGCCCGGATTTTACTACAGCGAAAAAGAGTTTATAAAGAAGGTTCAAGAGACATTAGATGTAAAAGCGGGGCATAGGTTTCCACTCACGTACATTATGGAAGCTGCGGATGATATATCGTACCTTACGGCTGACTTGGAAGATAGTGTTGAAAAAGGTATATTGAGTTTAGATAAAGTATATCACCTCATAAAGACTGAGTGTGAAGAGGCAGATGAGAGTTATTTGCTAGAGGTCATAGAAGATAAGTACCAAAAAGCAAAACAAAATGAAAAACCATACCAGTTTAACATGTTCTTTACACTTGTAAGAGCACAGTTGGTTACAGCTTTAGTCTACCATGTTGTAGATGTTTACTTGGAAAAACATGAGAGTATATTTAACGGAGATTTTAATTCTGCGCTTTTAGACTTTAGTGAAGAGAGTAAATTTTTTAAAGCCATTAAAATACTTGAAAAAATATCTCTAAAGTACATATACCAAAACAAAGATGTTCAAGAGTTAGAACTTCAAGGCTATAGCATTGTGAACGGACTGTTAAATATATATAAACCTCTTTTAGAACTAAGTACAGAGGATTTTACGAAGTTGTTGGAAGATAAAAAAATTGATTGTTTTATATCTATGAGGCTAGTTAAAAGGTTGTCTTCAAAACAGATAGTAGCATACCAAAATGATGTTGATAAGCTAGATAAAGACGATGCAGAAAAGTACGCTTTACTAGAGTGGTATTACAGAGTAAGATTGTTAACTGATTATGTTAGTGGTATGACAGATGATTTTGCACTTAAAGAGTATCAGACACTCAATGCCATGTAGTTGTGAAGTTTTAAACAAAGGCTAAAGAGCCTTTGTTTAGAGGAAAGTAGACTATTCTTCTACAGATACTTCTACTGGAGTTCCTTCCCAAACACCGTGTTTAGTACAGTAACCGTGCGCGATTAGGTTAAGTTTTTTACCAGTTGGGATGATAGTAAAAGTTGTAGTGTTGTGAGCTTTAACATTTCCAAGAGTTCCTGGGATGTAAGTAGCTTCAGCAAGTTTAGTTTCACCGTTGAAAAGTGTAACAGACTCGATGTAGTGATCGAAATCATCTGGGTGAGTATACTCGTTACCCATTTTTACAGTTACTTGAAACGGTTCACCTGCTTTTGCTGTAGTTTCACAGTGAATGAATGGAGAGTGACGGTCAATAAGGTCTTTTTTCGCTTCTCTCTCAACAGTGTCGATGTCTACGTATTTGTTAATCTTTGGCATGTTTTTTCCTTTTTTTATTTAAAGTTAGCGGTATTGTATCTGCAAAATCTTTTACATAAACATAAATCAGAGTATATTTGTCTTATTTAAGTATTACATAAGATTATTTTACAAATCCGGCTTCTTGTATTATAACCGGATAAAAATAACCGTAGCCAAAATCTTTGTCTACAACAACTTTTCCCGTTGCCTTGACAATATCACCTTGTGCAGGTACTTTGTGGGTTGTTGTGAGCACTACGTCATTCATACCTTCAAAGTTACTTCCATCTTGAAGATGCACCCAATTAAGTTTCATAATACCAAGAGAAGTTTTTGTGACTTTTGCTTTGATTGTTACATTTTTTCCTGCATATTGTTCTCTATTTTTAAAAAGTTCGGCAATAGTAATTGTTCCACTCTCTTTATACTGAGAATCCATCACACTTTTTGTACTTTTTTGAAGTCTTTCTATAGCTGGAGTCGTTTTGTCTGCCGCAAAGAGAATAGCATCAAAGTCTCTGTTGAGGGTTTTTGAGTGAAAGTTTTGCATCCACCCTTGTTCAGTAAATTCTATACTCTCTCCGACTTTTACTTCTCTTTGTGTCATTGCTATCCAGAACTCTTTTTTATCTTCACTTACTTTCATGTAAGTGTAGCCTCCGCTACTCATAGTTTCTAAAATTTTTGCGTTATGTAGACCATTTGCAGATAAGGCAGCTGCAAATAACAGTGCAGTTAGAATTTTTTTCATCACACATCCTTTGTATAAAATAATTGACCTAAGTATAACAAAGCACTTCTTAACCAAATTATGGATAAAATCGCATCAATTTATACACAAAAGAGTACAAATATGTTAAAGCCATTACTGATTGAGATAGGTGTAGAAGAGCTTCCTGCTGTTCCCCTGTTAAAAGAGTTACAAAATATAGAGAAAAAATACGCAAAAATTTTAGAAGAGTATTCACTTCTTTGTGAGTTTGAGTTTTACTATACGCCACGTCGTTTAGTGGTTTGGCATAGAGAGTTTCAAACAGCTCAAGAGGACTCTGTAGAGGAGTTTTTTGGTGCTCCTTTGGCAGTAGCATATAAAGATGGTGTTGCAACTCCTGCGGCAAACGGCTTTGCAAAAAAATGCGGTGTTTCATTAGAAGAACTTAGTACAGCACAAAAAGATGGCAAAGAAGTTCTTTATTATAAAAAAGATGTAAAAGGTCGTAATGCAACTGAGTTACTACCTGAGATAATAAAGTCTTGGATTAACTCTTTGGATTTTGGAAAAAGTATGCGTTGGGGAAGTTCGGATGAGAGTTTTATTCGTCCTATCCGCTGGGTAAACGTGATGTTAGATGATGCATTAGTGCCTCTTGAACTTTTTGGAGTTAACTCTTCAAAAGTGACGTTTTTACACCGTATTGCAAAGTTTGGTCCTTTGGCAATTAATGGTGCAAAAGAGTACTTTGAAGTACTGAAAAATGGTGGTGTGACACTTTTTCAAGAGGAGCGTGCCCAAAAGATACGTGATGATTTTACAAAACTTGAAAGCCAGTACAGTATAAACGTAGAAGTTGATGAAGAACTTTTCGAAGAAGTTGTTGCAATTACAGAAAATCCAACAGCTCTTTTGGGAAGTTTTGATGAAGCTTTTTTAAAATTGCCTCCTGAGGTTATCGTTACTTCGATGAAAGAACACCAACGCTACTTTCCAGTATATAAAGATGGAAAACTACTCAACAAATTTGTAGTTGTTTCAAACGCACTCACAGATGATTTTAGTGAAGTTATAAAAGGAAATGAAGTTGTACTTCGTCCACGTTTAGCAGATGCACTCTTTTTCTGGGAAAATGACTTAAAATCAGGTCTGAGTACAGCTGGTTTAGAGAAAATTACCTTCTTTAAAGGTCTTGGAAGTGTACAAGACAAAATAGCAAGAGAGGGAAAAATTGCGCAGAGTCTTTTTGAACTCTATAAAATAGATGCAAAAAATGAAGATTTGACACGTGCAGTAAACCTTGCAAAAGCTGATCTTATGAGTGAAATGGTGTATGAGTTTACAGAACTTCAAGGGCTTATGGGTTCATACTATGCAGTTGAGCAAGGAGAGAGTAGTGCAGTAGCTCTTGCCATAAAAGAGCAGTATCTTCCAGATGGTGAAGAGAGCGAACTTCCTTCTACACCTCTAAGTGCTATAGTTGCTATGAGTATTAAACTTGACACACTTTTAGCACTCTTTTCTGCAAATCAGATTCCAACTGGTTCCCGTGACCCTTTTGCATTACGTCGTGCAGTCAATGGTGTTGTTCGTATAGTCAATAAGTACAACTTTAGTTTCGATATTGTAACAACTATAAAAGAGCTTGCAAAAGAGTACGCTCCTATAGACTTTGAAAAGTTAGAGGCTTTTATATTAGAGCGTATCCGTAAGTCATATAAAGATGTAAACCCTTCGGTAATTGAAGCAGTTTTAGTATCTGGAGAGCGTGAGCTTTTAGCTATTGCACAAAAAATTGAAGCACTCAATGCTCTTGTGAATTCTGATGGCTTTGATGAAGTGAGTTCTACGTTTAAACGTGTTGCAAATATTACTAAAGACATAGATTTAACGGCACTCTCTACAGTAGAAGTTTCTCTCTTTGAAGATGAAGCTGAAAAGAGACTCTATGAGCGTTACTCGGCTGTATCTTCACAAAGTTATGAAAGTTATGAGGCTGAACTTGATGCACTTTTAGGTTTAAAACCTGAACTAGATGCTTTTTTTACTGATGTGATGGTTAATGCAGAAAATGAAGCACTTAAAAACAATAGAAAAACACTTGTAGCTTCTATATACAAAAGCATACTTCAAATTGCAGATATTAAAGAAGTGAGTATATAAAAGGAGAGATTTTATGATACTCTACATACATGGATACGGCGGTCATGGACTTGGCGTAAAATCTTCGATGATGCGAGAGTATTGTAAATCGCAAAATATCCCTTTTTTAGCTCCTTCTCTCTCGTATATTCCTGACCTGGCTATTCAGACACTTGAAGAGATTTTAGAGAATTTAGATAGAGAAAATCTTACACTTGTAGGCTCCTCTTTAGGAGGTTTTTACTCTATCTATCTTGCACATAAGTACAATTTAAAAGCCGTACTCATTAACCCTTCCATATATCCCTATGAGACTCTTTTGCTAACAAAGGGTCATTTCCCTCACTACTACGATGGCAGTACGTTTGAGTGGAATGATAAACATATAAACTCACTTTTCAAGTATGAAGTAAAAGAGTGTAAAGATGAGTTGTTCCTGCTTCTTTTACAAAAGGGTGATGAGACCCTTGACTACTCTAAAGCCATGACAAAGTTTCCAAAAGCAAAGATGATCATAGAAGAGGGTGGCTCACACAGTTTTGATGGTTTTGAGAGACATTTTAAAACGATTGTGAGTTTTTAAAATGAGACTTTTATTTCTTCTCTTGTTTGCATCTATAGCAGTTTTTGCGCACTCTGCAATTAAAGAGTCAATCGTTAAAATTTATACTACAGCCAAGGTGCCAAATTACGCAATTCCTTGGAACTCAAGTATTAAACGTGCCCATGGTTCCGGAAGTGTCATAAGTGGCAATAGAATACTTACAAATGCCCATGTTGTTGCGAATGAGACATTTATAGAAGTGAAGCGTTACGGAGAGACAAAACGTTATGAAGCAGAGGTAGAGTATATCTCTCATCAAGTAGACTTGGCACTTTTAAAAGTTAAAGATGAATCATTCTTTGATGGAGTTGCTCCTTTGGAGATTGGAGAGCTACCTGACTTACAACAAAATGTGAGTGTTTATGGATTTCCTATGGGTGGTAATGCTTTAAGTGTTACAGCAGGAGTTGTCTCACGCATTGAACATACTCGTTATGCACATTCACAAGAGATATTTTTAGCTATTCAAATAGATGCGGCGATAAATCCTGGAAATAGTGGTGGTCCGGCTATAAGTGATGGCAAAATTGTTGGTGTTGTGATGCAGCAGATAAAAGAGTCGCAAAATATAGGTTATCTTGTACCTTCTGAAATAGTACAGCACTTTTTAAAAGATGTGGAAGATGGTGTGTGTAATGGTTTTGCAAATTTGGGTGTAGGTACTCAAAATATGCAGAGTGAAACTCTTCGAGATGTTTATAAAATGAGTGAAGAACAGAGCGGTGTAATGGTTTTAGATGTCTCAGAAAACTCCTCTTTATTTACGCAACTTTTAAAAGGGGATATTCTTTTAAAAATTGATGGACACAAAATTGAAAATGATGCAACAGTTGAGTTTTTCCCTGAACAATTTACCTCTTTTGTTTACTATGTAGATAAAAAGCAGATAGGGGAGAAGATAGAACTTGAAATACTACGAGATGGTGTAGTTAAAGATGTGAAAATAGTGCTTAACAGTACTGCTGATGATGAACTTTTTGTAAAGACTTTAGAGCATGATGTAATGCCACGTTATTTTATTTACGGTGGCTATGTATTTACTCCTTTGACGAGAAATCTTTTAGCTTCATATCGTTCCACACCACTGCAACTAAGTCTTTTAAGTGCGCAATGGGCTAAAAAAGAGAAGCAAGAAGGCATAGTACTTTTAAAAGTACTTGCAGATAAGAGTAACAGAGGTGATCATCATTTTAGCTTGTGGGTTGTTGATAGTGTCAACGACAAAGTATGTAAAAACTTTGAAGAGTTTGTAGAGACCGTACAAAACGAAGAGGGCAAATATATAATTTTGAAAAATGAAGATGGTGTAGAGATAGCAATAGAGACAAAACAGGCAAAAGAGGTGACACCAAAGATACTGTGGCGTTATAGTATTCGAGAGGAAAAACAGCTTTAGTATGTATGATGTAGCTATTATTGGAGCAGGAATCAACGGTTGTGCTATAGCTTATGAGTTTTCTACTACCAACAAGCGTATTGCAATTTTTGACAAAGAAGGGATTGCAAGTGGAGGCAGTGGAGCAGCGGGTGCTTTTATTTCTCCAAAGTTTTCAAAAGCAGGAGAGTTAAAAGAGCTTTTAAGTGATGCTTTTATTTACTCTATGAAGTATTATGAAAAACATTTTGGGCATATTTTTACAAAGGCACCACTTCTGCACCTTGCAAAAGATGAAGAAGATGCACAAACACTTCGTTCTTTTAAGCAAAATACAACCTTGAAACTTTTAGAAGTTCCTGGTGAGACAAGAGAGTATGTATCTATAGATGCGGGTATAGTAGATGCAAAAAGAGTTTGTGAAGCTATGGCAAAATCCGCAGAGTTCATACAAGAAGAGGTAGTTACACTCACTTTTTTAGATGGCTATTGGCTTATTAATGAAGAGTATACTGTCAAAGAGATAGTTCTTGCGACAGGAGCATACAGACCTATTATTAGGGAGCCTTATATACAGCTTCGAGGAATTTGGGGACATCGTATAGATATTCAAACAACCACACAAAATTCTCTCTCTATTCATCAATTTGTTTCAATTGCTCCAAGTAAAGATGGTGTTATTGCCATTGGTGCGACTCATAATGTTCACTACCATCCACAGACTACAAAAGAGCCTTATGATGTTACAGCTGGGAGAAGGGAACTATTGGAAAAAGCTGCAAAAACACTTAAGCTAGAAGAGGTAGAAGTTATAAAAGATTATACCGGACTTCGTTCAGGCTCATTTGACTATATTCCTATGATTGGTCCAGTAGTTATGGCAGAGGAGACCTTACGTAACAGTGAGATTAACTTAACCCGTAAAGCCCAAGATTATTTAGAGTATAGTTACTATCCGGGTTTGTATATGATAAACGGGAGTGGAGGGTATGGTTTTGTATTTGCTCCTTATCTAGCAAAGGCTTTAGCAGAATATATCGTCAGTGGTAAAGAGATTAACAGAGAAGTGCTTCCAGCGAGATTTTTTGCTCGCTGGGCACGAAAAGTAAATAGTTAAAAAGTGTATTTGTATGTGAGGTAGTAGCTACGCCCCTCACGTAAAACACCACCTGGCTGGTTGGTGTAGTATCCAGGAAGTCTCACTTCTTCATCAAGCAAGTTTTTAATACTTAAACGTAGTTGTGAAGCAGCAGAGAATCTATATGTAATCGTCTCATCAAGTAGGTGATACTCTTTGACAGGAAGTGCATAGCCATCTTCAACTATCCATGGGAGTTGTGTAGGTGTTGTTTCGTTATGGTATTGCCATGCTGTACCAAAAGAGAGTGGTGATATTGGACTATAAACATAAAGCCCTTTAAACATATATTTAGAGACGTCTGGCATACTTTGGTCAATCTCAGGAGTAATAACTCTTGTAATTCTATCTTGGTCTTGCGGAACTGTGTAGTCTGCATCCACATATGAAGCATTTAAGTATAAATCATGCGTAGTATTTAATTTTAGATTATATTCAAACTCTACACCTCTGCTTGTACGATTTTTCATATTTTGGTAGCCTTCTGGTGTGTCATAAAGCTCCTCAATGTCAATAACATCTTTGAGTACTGAGTAAAAAAGATTTAAAGAGAAACGATTTGAGAGATCTGGTTTATATATGAACTGTGCTTCAAGTGTATCAACAGTCTCCTCTTTGAGGTCTGCATCTCCTGCACGGTAATAGATATGTCCTTTTGAGTAGCGTTCTGTAAAAGTGGGTGCTCTAAAAGCAGAACCATAAAGTAATTTCATTATAAGGTTCTCTTTGGCCCTAAAAACTATACCCGCACGTGAGCTAAAGTGAGTACCAACATCAGAGTAATAATCAACTCTCATTCCTAATACTATGTCTGTTTTAGAACTTAAAGAGATGAGGTCCTCAAGGTTTGCGTAAGAGATAGTACGTGATGTTTTGGAGTAGAGATTATTGCTTGTTGGGTCTTGCCAGTATGCTAGTTGACTTGTAGCATCAAATTTACCACCATAAAGCTTTATGGTGTCACTAATTGTTTGATCTGAATTAATAAAATCTTCAACACTACTTGAAAAATCATTTGTACTCATAAAAATATGACGAGTTCCTACAGAAATTTTTATATCATTTGCAGCTATTTTTGGTAGTTCTAGCATTGCATCAAAGTTTACATTTTGTTCAACTTGGTGATCACGGATGTAAAAACCTTGCAGATTATTTAAAGCAGGAATTACACCATTATAAGCATAAGCAGTAGCATCTGATTCTCTATAGGAGTAGCCGAGAGATGTTCTTAATTTATAACCGTTAAGTTCTTTTGTATAAGTGAGCTGGGATAAGAAGTAATCATCTTTATGCCCTTTATCTTGATTTGGATAGAGTTCACCCTTATAAAGATAGAAGTTACCATAGTGAGAACTTTTGTATCTATTCGTAAATTCAAAATGATTATTTGTAATTGTTATACCAACTGAGAGATCCTCTTTTTTCTCATCAGTGGTTGCACCATTGCCACCTTTAGCTTTTTCATCAAAAATACCTTTTTCGTTTTGTGCATAGTAAGCATCAGTGTAAATATCAAAGTCATCCGCTTTTATATGAAAGTTACCACCTGTTGTTGCAGTTGTGTAACTTCCAAGCATCCAGTAAAAGCTACTCTCATCTGTTTTGTTACCGGTTTTAGTTATGATATTTACCGCACCGTAAATAGCCCCTGCACCATATTGAGTAGAACCTGGTCCACGAAGTACTTCTATACGCTCTACTAAGTCAAGTGGGAAGTCCATGTAAAAACCAGCGGTTCCAGCGGCTTCGTTGTTAATGGCTACGCCATCTACAAGAACTTTTACTTTATCAGAGATAAATGAGTTAGGATTGTTAAATCCACGTATGGTTGTTCTTGGTTGTCCTAGGTAGTTCATTTGCATTTGAATACCTGGAAGCATACTAAGTGCTTCTCCGATATTGAGTAAACCGGCATCTAAAAAAGTTTGTGCATCAATAACAGTAACAACTGAGGGGAGATAGTCTACATTGAATGATTTTTCTGTAACAACTTCACTAGCTTCTTGCAAAATAGAGGTAAAGTCTTGAAAGTTGTTATCTTCCGCAAGGAGAGATGAGAGGAAAATGGTAGATAGTATGAGGCTTTTTTTCATTAGTTTTCTCTATTACTCTTATGCTATAATAAGCTTATTATAGCACCTTAAGTTTAGAGTTTTCTATTAATTGAATGGGATAAGGTAAAAATGAAAAAGTTCCTCGCTGCCGCTGTTTTTAGTTGTTTTTCTTTATCTCTTTTTGCTAATTCATTTAGTGAGGAGATGCTTAATATCTATGCAAAACTCTCTGTTCGTTTTGTTCTTATGAGTACGCTAAAGGATGAACTTTCAGAGAGTGTCAATATTTGTATAGGGAGTAAAGCAGAAGATGAGAGAGCTGCTACGACACTTATTGATCTAATGCACGAGCACTACCCAGCTGGCATTGGCGAGTATAAAATCTATGTTATTAAATCTGATTATTCAAATATTAACTTCTGCAAAGAGGCTTCTTTATTTTTTGTCTTGAGCATAGAGGATATAGATCTGCCAAAAGTTATTACTTTTGCCCAAGAGAATAAAATTCTTACAATGTCTTATGATCAAGTTTTGGTTGAAGATGGCATAGATATTTCACTTTTTATTGGTCGAGAGATTCGTCCCTATATAAGCCTGGCAAATATTTTTGCTAAAGATATTTATTTAGACAATGTACTCCTTCGAGTTTCAAAAATATACAAAAAACAGGAGGAGTAAAATATGAAAAGCATACAGTTTAAAATTATACTCAGTATCCTTCTGTTTGTACTTTTCATTATTGGTCTTGAACGCTATCAACTCTCAAAGAGTATAAGAACACAGTTTATTGAATTTAAAAAGTCTAAAAATGAACTACTTATGAACACTATAATACCAGTGATATCACTCAATTTATCTTTAGGTTTAGAAAGTGCTAATGATGAGTATTTAGAAAGTATTGTTACACAAAATAGCGACTTGGTTTATGTGCGTCTTCTAGACAATAATGGTAATCTACTCTACGAGTTTGAGAGTAAAACCTTAAAAGATATAGATGAGATAAAAGATTTTAATCATTGTGAAAAAAGTATAAATGACACTATTACTGATGCTTCTTTGGGAGTACTAGAATTACAGTTTTCAAACTCGGAATATGAGCAGATGCACAGTACTAATGAGCGGATAGGATTACAAATTACTATTATATCTATAGTCTTGCTTTTACTATTTTTACTTTTTTTAAAGCATGTTTTTAAGGGGCTTGCAGTTCTCACTCAAAGTGTACTTGAGTATAATCCAAAAGAGAATAATTTTAAACTACGACAAAGTCCAAAGAAAGATGAAGTAAGTCTTATACAAAATGCTATAGTCGAAATGGTCAATAGGATAGCTATTTATGCAGAAGTACTAGATAATACAAATGCACTCTTGGAAGAGAAGGTGCGTCAAAGAACACTTGAGTTAGAAGAGTCGAACAAGGAATTAAAATTACTTGCTTCTGTTGATCCGTTGACAGGACTTTACAATAGACGCTACTTTACAAAAAGCTCTGAACAAATTTTAGAAATAGTAAAACGAAACAAAACAGCACTTAGTACAATAATGCTTGATATTGATAACTTTAAAAATGTAAATGATACATATGGGCATAAGTGTGGTGATGATGTGATAGTGTCAGTAGCTACTATTGTTAACGATAGTATCCGTAAGAGTGATATAGCATGTCGTTTTGGTGGAGAGGAATTTGTTGTTTTACTACCGGAAACTGATATTGAAGGAGCATATATAATAGCTGAAAAAATTCGTAAAAAAGTTGAGGAAAAACGAGTCGTTATAGAGGGCGGTTTTTATATAAACGTGAGCGTGAGCGTTGGTGTAACAGAATATAATCTAAAAAAAGACATAAATTTTGAAAGTATAATTCATCGAGCAGATAGAGCAATGTACAGCTCAAAAGAGAGTGGAAAGAATCAAACCTCTGTTCATTCGGCTTAGTTGAGTCTAACAACCTGAGGTGGAAGCGTTTTAAAAACCTCTTTAAAGGCATTTGCACGTACCTCTTTCATTTTACCCGTAGCATAAGGGTGAATAAAATAAGCTTGTTCAATAGCTTCTTCTAAATCACAGTTTCTATCATATATAAAAACTACATCTTTGTCGAGTTTATGTACTTGTGCAGAGAGTGCTCTCGCATATGCGATAATAGCTTTATGGTGTCTGTCATAATTACTTCCCATACCAAAAAAAACAAACTTTCCACTCAAGCGAACATTTGGAACGTCTATATAGTTTAGGTTTCTGTCATAACGTGTAAGTTGCCCAGAAGTCAGTTTGTCTAAATCTGCATCAAACTCTTCTATAATTGGTGTAGGAGCAATATTTTCTCTGTTATAACTAAAGAGGTACTTTATCTCAACAAGTTTTCCTCTGTAGTGCTCTTTAAGACCAGCATTAATGACGTAACTTGTAGGATCTTCATTTAAGGGAACGAACTTACCGTATCCTTCAAAACCGTCGTTGCGTAAAAAACGACTCATTTTATATCCTATGGGTGAGTGTTCTGGATTATATAGGAAGATAGTACCGCAAACATTTTTACGCTTTTTTTTCAGCATATTCTCTAAGTCTTCAACGGTAATTTTTTCATCTTCGTCACCACTAATATAAATATAGTGTTCATTAAGATAGTCCATATCAAAGTTAGTTAAAAATTTTCCAAATATTTGCATTGCTATTCCTCGTATTATTGCGGAATTATACTACAATTTCAGTATGGTCTATTTTGCTTTTATACTCTTTACCTTACTTGTTTTAATTTTGGCATTTTATCAATGGCAGTATTTTGCAATCTTTTCTCCTACATATTATCGTAGTGAAACACTCCCACACGGTGCCGAAATTGTTGAAATCATTACTAAAGATGCTAAGGCTTTAGAAGGTGTTGTTTATACTCCAGAACTCATAAAAAGCAGAATGCTCTTTTTTGCAGGCCGTTCCCACGATGTTGTAGGACTCATTGAAAAACTCTCTCTGACATATCTCTCTACACAAATTATTGCTTTTAACTACCGTTCCTATGGAAAAAGTGAAGGAAAAATTAATGAGAAAAGACTCTATAGTGATGCTTTGGAAATTGCTGAAATTATAGAAAAAAACTATGGTGACTTTTACCTTTTAGGGTTTTCTCTTGGCTCAAGCATTGCTGCATATGTTGCTTCTAAAAAAGCTGTAAAAGGACTTTTTTTAGTAGGTGCTTTTGATTCTATAGCTTCCTTGGCACGAACAAAATACAAACTAGCAAAACCTTTACGTTATAAATTTAAAACAGAGCAGTATGTAGCAAATGTTGATGCTAAAACGTATCTTTTTGTTAGTAAAGACGATGAGGTAACGTATATAAAGAACGCACGAGCTTTAAAAGATAAAATTAAAAACCTTGCTACATATATGGAACTTGAGAGACTGACACATAAAGAGATTTTATGGGATGAAAGAGTTGTAGCGAGAATAAATGAGGAGATGATGTAATGGAATTTGGTTTTTTTCTTAAAAAGTTTATTAGTTTTTTCGTAGAGCCTTTAGGAATTGTACTGCTACTTTTTTCTTTAGGAGTTTATTTTATGTATGCACGAAAGGAGAGAGTAGCTAAACTCTTCTCTATCACAGGTTTAGTGGCTTTATTTCTGTTCTCTTATCCTCCTTTTGCAAATGCACTGGTTGAAATACTCGAAGATAAATATCCCAAATTTCTATATGTAAATGTTCATAGTAGCGAAGATATTGAGTATATTCACGTGCTTGGAGGTGGGCACACGACTGATGAGACACAGCCAATATCTTCTCAATTAAGCGATGCAAGTACGAAACGTGTTTTAGAAGGTGTATTAATTGCACGTAACATGAAAAATACTCAGCTGATATTTACCGGTTTTGCAGGAAAGACAGATACGCCAACTGCTATAATGAATGCTAGGCTTGCGTCTGCTTTGGGAATTAAAAAGGAGCGTATGCTTATTAATGTTTTGCCAAAAGACACTTTAGAAGAAGCACTTTATGCGCAAAGTATTATTGGAGAGAAACCTTTTTTACTTGTAACTTCAGCTACGCATATGCCAAGAGCAATGCAACTTTTTGAATCTTTAGGTATGCATCCAATCGCTGCACCGACAGATTTTCATAAGGAGAAGTTTTTGGGTTATATGGTCGCACCTGATGCTTTTTATTTTAGGGTCTCTACTATTGCTATACACGAATATATAGGACTTTTATGGAATACTCTAAAAGGCTAAGAGAGTTAGAGTAAACGTTTCATTAGCTCTATGTGGAAACTCTCTTGATAATTTATAAAGTCAAAAAACTTTGCAAGTTCTTCATCATCAATGGCACTACTGAGTTCTCTGCACATCTCTTTTGCAGCTTCTTCTTCTGCGATTCCATCTTTTACAAATGTGTTTAAATCTTTGACAATATAAGTCATTGGATGTAACTCTCTTGGAAGTGTTAAAATACCAAGCTTTGCCATCATATTTCCAAAAGATTTAAGATGAAAATGAGATTCATCGATGAGGTCTTGAAAGACATCAAAATGGAGTCTATTTTCAGTCCTCGCCTGCATATAGTTATAGACTAAAATAAGTTCATATTCTTTATATGATTCTTCAAATAAAAACATTGTAAGTGCATCTAGTTGGTCTTGGCGTAACTCTTTGTGTGGCCAGATTCTTTGCATATTAAATGCACTAACTGTAGTATTTTCTTTTTCATCTAAAAGCATTTGAAGATATTCAAGTAGATAAACGTCATCTGTTCTCATTCTCTCTCCTAGAACACTATTTGGATAAAGAGATACTATGGAGTTTATATTCTCTTTTAAGTCTTGTACAAGAGGGAAAAGTGAGTCATGTTTTTGTAAGGAAAGTTCTCTATCATAGTTGAAATCAGCACCATTTTCTAAAAGTGAAGTGCCAATCCACTTCATATGACGAAATGCAATAAGTGAAAATTCATAGAGCTTTGATTTTATTGACTCATCATCAATGGCAAAAGATGCAAAGGCTACTCTTAGCCAAAGTTCGTGTTTTTTTTGATACAGCTTACTCATTGGTCTCTCCTTCATTTATTTCACAACTCTCTTTCATCTTAAAAAGGTGTAACTCTTCATCCACATTATTTTGTCTGTTTTCATAGTTACGAATAGAAGCTGCAAAAGCGCTAAATACAATATCTGAGCATATTTTTTGTTGTGCAGTAAGACTACCGAGTTTTTCTGTGATTTTTGCTATTGCACCATTAGCGTATTCGAGATCATTGTTTATAATCATCTCGCTAAACATAGAGCCTATGACAACTGTATCTTGGCATCCATTGGTTGCAAATTTTACATCTTGTAACTCATCATTTTCTAAGAGAATATAAAAAATAACATACTCTTTTGTTTTTTCATCTAAGGCTACACCTACACCACTAGGATTATCAAGTTTTCCATAGTTTTTTGGATGCATAAGGTGTTCAAGGACTTCTGGTTTCATGCCTTCTGGCATTTTTACTTCTTCAAACATAGTTACTCCTTAGTATGAAATTTTTGCCAAATAGAGCCCATTACTTGGTGCAGGTTTTATTTTATAATCTTTTTTCTTAGAAAGCTTCTCTTTTATCTCTTCTTGTGAGAGTTGCAAAAGAGCTGCAACCATCATTCTAATTTGTGAGCGAAGAAAACCGTTTGCTTGAAAGTGAAGAATAATAAAGCCTTTATATCTGTACGCGAAAGATTTGTAAATAACTCTTTGAGTACTTTGTATCTCACTACCTGTTTTCATAAAGTATTCAAAGTCGTGTTCCCCTACAAAAAGAGGCATTTTTTCATGTAAAAGTGTGAAGTTTAACTCTTTTACAAAGGTGATGTAGTCAGTTTGAAATGGATTACTTTCACCAACTTTGATGATGTATCTGTAACTACGTTTTGTAGCAGAATATCGTGCATGAAAATCCTCTGCAACTCTTTGAAGTTTGATAACTTTTATAGAGTTTGGAAGTTTATGGTTAAGAGCACGTTTTAGTTTAAAGAGATCACTCCAGTGTTTTGGAAGGTCGAAATGGCAAACCTGTCCTGTGGCATGAACACCCTTGTCTGTTCTTCCACTTGCGACTACACGAAAATCTATACCTAGTTCTAAAAGTACCTTTTCAAACACTCCAAAGATTGTGTGAGGAGTTTCAGCTTGTATTTGTGAGCCAAAGTAGTGAGTGCCATCGTAGGCAAGAGTTGCCGCTACACGCATTAGAACTTGTTAACTATGTTTTTTTTGTACATAATGTATGTAACAATTAACCAGGTTAAAGCGACAAGAGGAATAGTGTAGTATCCAAGTGTACCCTGAAGACCTAAGGCAAAACCATAAAATGTGACTATAGAGATAAAGAGATAGAGGTAAATATAAGATTTTTGGTGCCTCACATGCACAATTCCTATAGTAACAACTAAAAAGATACTAATGAGAGGAAAGAGACTAATAAGCGTATTAGTAATCATTGCCTGTTTTTTATTTGATGCTCGTATTTCAGACTGCCAATACTCTAGGGGTGTTTCATACTTTCTAAGTTGAATCTGCATCATATCGTTTATAAACATGGTGTCGAAGTTTATTTGAGAGAAGCTTTTTGTAGAGTAACTATATCCTTCTCCAGCCGTCAGTTTTAGACGTAAAATACCTCCATCATTGATTACTTCAGCCCTTTGTGCAGAGATAAGTATCTCTTCTTGCTTCTTTTTATTAAATAAAAAGACATCCCCAAAAGTACCGTCTTGATTTTCTGTTCCCAGATAGAGCAGCCAGTCTCCAAAGCTATTTCCAAATTCACTTGCCGAGAGGTTAAATTTTGCCTCTCCTTTTTTATACAGAAGATAATTGGTAGATATTACATCTGTATGTGGAAAGAGAATTAAGAAGTTACACGCCAGTACAATAAAAAGGGCAAAAGCAGGTTTGAAAAGTGATTTAATAATCACTATTGGGCGTATTCCAAGCGAGAAAAGGACTATTGCTTCGTTATCGTTTGAAAGCTTAAATAAAGAGAGCGTGGCGGCAATAAAAAAAGAGATAGGAAGCGTGTAAAATAAAATCTCTGGAAGAACAAAAAGATAGAGTTTTCCCATATCTATGATTGTTAGCTCAATAATTGCTGTATAGGTTGCCAGTTTAATAAGAAAGATAACAGATGCCGTAAAAAATAGAGGCATAAATATAGATGTAAAGAGTGAAGAGAGATTTGCAATAAGGTACTTTTCTACTCTTTTCATTCAGTCTCTTTTTAGTAGTTAGCTGCGATATAGTTTAAAATTGCACTGTCGTAAATATAGACGATAAATGTTGCAATAGCTAAAAATGGAACAAAAGGAACTCTCTGCTCTTCTTTTGGGCGTTGTAGTAGGAGAAGCATTACAGGGAGTGCTAAAAGTGCTGAAAAAAAGATGGCTACAAGTGTGAGTTTAACTCCTAAAAGTGCACCCATTGTAGCCGCAACCATAATGTCTCCTTCACCCATAGCCTCAATAAACGGAGTACGATCATAATGTCTGTTCCATGAGGTTTTTGTTTTAAGACCAGCTCTATAAATAGTAGATGTGAGATAGTATGACAAAGCAAAACGTAGCAGTGTAAAACCTCCTGCAAAAAGCAGTGCATTATGCAGGTTATTAAAGAGTTGCGGTAGAGAGGCTGCTCCAAAAATTGCGAATGCTATAGCCAAAAGGTTAAGAGAGTCAGGAACCATTTTATACTTGAAGTCTATCATTGAAAGTGCTAAGAGCATAAGAAAACTGAGTCCTATAAAAGCAGCACCAAAGCTTATACCTAGTTTTGTGTATAAAACTAAAAAGAGCAGGGCTGATAGGAGTTCTATAATGGGATATTGCGCTGATATTTTTTCACCGCAAAATGCACATTTTCCACGAAGAAAAAGCCAAGAAAACAGAGGAATATTGTGCCAAGGCTTTAGCGGTGTTTGACAACTTGTACAGTGTGAAGAGATAAAGACGACACTCTCTTCTTTTGGAATACGCAGAATAACAACGTTTAAAAAAGAGCCGAGAAGGAGTCCTAAAACAAAAACGAAAAGTGCTTCCACTATTTTAGTCCTCCAAATCGACGTTCAACTTGTGTAAACTCTTGTATAATTTTTTCTAGTTGAGCAGAATTGAAGTCAGGCCAAAGTGTATCTATAAAAAAGAGTTCTGCATAGGCTGCTTGCCAGAGTAAAAAATTTGAGAGTCTGTGGTCTCCTCCGGTACGTATAAGCAGGTCAACATTATGTTTACAGTCAAGTGCATTACTCATCATCTCTGCTGTTATATTTTCAGAACTGCTTTTAAGCGTATTTACAGCACGTAAAATTTCGTCATGTCCACCGTAGTTAAGTGCAAGTGACTGTACCAGACCATTACAGTGTGCGGTTTTTTCTTGTACCATAGCAATAGTCTCTTGGAGTGTTTTTGAAAAAGCTCGAATGTCCCCTATAGGTTCAAAACGTACATTGTTTTCAACGTAAACTGGGAGTTCATTTTTGAGATAGGTATCGAGTAATTTCATTAAAAACTCAACCTCTAAACGTGGGCGTTTCCAGTTTTCTGTTGAAAATGCATAGAGTGTTAAACGTTCAATTTCTGGTGAGTTTGAACAGTATGTTGTTATCTCTTTAACAACTTTTGCACCAGCTTCATGTCCTTTTACACGCTTTTTCCCTTGAGCTTCTGCCCATCTGCCGTTTCCATCCATTATAATCGCTATGTGTTTTGCTTGGTTCATATTTTACTCTTCTATTTGTTGTGCATTTTTTGCAATTTCAAAAGCTATATTTAGTTTTGTGTTATGGGCTAAAGATGTACTTGTATTTGCACTTATAAATTCTATTGTATTTGTATCGGTTCCAAAGCTTGTGGAGTCTTTGAGTACATTCAAGCAGACTGCGTTTAGTGATTTTTTACTAAGCATTGCCTGCGCATTTTCCATGGCTTGTTCTGCATCCATCTCGGCTTTAAACCCTATAGAGTAAACCTGTTCTTTGTCCAAAGAAGCAAGAATGTCAATATTTTCATTCATTTGTAGTGTAAATGCCTTGCCTAAAAAGCTTTTTTTGAGTTTACCTGTGTGTGTCTGAGGTAAATAATCACTTACTGCTGCTGCCATGAAGAGGTAAGGTTTTTTTTGCGAGTTTGTTTTGAATAATGTTAAAACGTTTTGTAGCGCAGCAAACATCTCTTGCGAACTCTCTACCTTTTTCAGTTCAATATGTTGCGGTATTTCAGGCTCATTTTTTGTCGCCACAAGTGTTACCTTTGCTCCTTTACAGTAAAGAGCAGTAGCAAGTGCTGATGCCATTTTTCCACTTGAAAAATTTGACACATAACGAACATCATCAATTTTTTCAAGAGTACCACCTCCTGAGATAAGGACATTTCTGTCCTTCCAAAACTCATCTTGTAAAAGTTCTCTTGCCGTTGCCCAAAATATTTCTAAAGGTTCTGCCATAGCGCCATCACCAGTAGTTTTACAAGCGAGTTCTTTTGTTTGTGTGCCTACAAAGGTATAGTTTACACTTTTGAGTTTTTCTATATTTTCCTGAGTAATTGGATTATAGAGCATATGTGTATTTGCAGAAGGTGCAAGTATCTTTTTTTTCGGATATGCAAGTGCTGTTTGTAAAAGCATAGTATCTGCTATGCCTTGTGCCAACTTTGCCATAGTATTTGCCGTTGCAGGAGCTATAATGAAAACATCCGCCCATTCACCTGTTTTTATATGATTATGTTCAGTAACCCAGGACTCATTAAAATCATCTAAAACTTCGTGTGAAGTGAGGGTTTCAAAGGTAAGTGGAGTGACAAATTTTTTTGCTGCTTCACTCATAACAACTTTGACATTTGCCCCTGCTTTTACAAAAAGACGGACGAGTTCTAGTGACTTGTAGACAGCGATAGAACCGCTTACACCAAGAAGAATGTTTTTGTCTTTGAGTAAATCTGCTGGAATAATCATATAAAACTCTTTACTTGCATTTAAAAATAGTTCATATTCTACCCTAAATACCTTATAGAGAGGAAAAAAAGATATTTTTAATCTTCATGCAATATAATGGATAGCAATAGAAAGAGTGTAGTTAAGGGAGAGTTTATGACAGAGAGTTTATTAGCAAGAATTAATGCGATTCCACCACTTCCAGAATCTGTACAAGAGGTTGAACGTCTTTATAGAAATGTTGATTCGACACTCGATGAGATGCAGGTTGCTATAGAAAAAGATCCATTTTTAGCGGCAAATATACTACGTTTAGTAAACTCTCCACTCTATGAACTCAAAACAAAAGTGACAAATCTTAAGCGAGCCATATTGCTTTTAGGAAAAGCTGCAATCCGTACTTTTGTTTTAAGTAGTTCAATAGATTCAAATTTTGATATTGATCTCTCTCCTTACAATATGACTCATGAGCAGTTTCAAGCACAGTGTGAACTGCAGATGGCACTTGCAGTACACTGGCTCGGAAAATCTCAAGATACTGGTGCTTCTATAGTCGTGCCTGCAGCTTTTATGTCTGATGTAGGTCGTCTTATAATTTCACAAACACTTATTGAAGATGGGAAAAGTGCTCTTTTATTAGATGCACTGAGTCAAGGAGAGAGTATATCTCAAGCTGAAAAAAACGTTTGTGGTGCAACGTGTAGTGAAGTTACAGCTGCTCTTTTTAAAAGTTGGGAACTTGATGATGATTTAGTCTCTTTAATTGCATGTAGTGATTCTCCAACAGGAGAAGATGAAGAGTTTGTAATGTTATGTGCACAGCTTAAAGTTATACGCCAAACAACAGAGCTTGATGGCACTATAAGTGACTCTTCAATAGCGGCTGCAAAGGTAACTATAGAGCAGTTTGGCCTTGACCTAGAAGCTTATGAGGGTGCATTAGAGGAACTCTCTTAAGACTCTTTGTTTCTTTGATTTACTTATTTTATCTGCTTCATAAAAGTAAATATATACTCTTCGACTTGAGGAAGTAAAACTGTTCCATGCCCATCACCGGAGATGATTATTGCAGTTCCTAAAATGGATTTTTTTGCATATTCAAGAGTTCTTTGTGCCGCTTCAAGTGGGTCATCTTTCGCAGCGATATAGAGCTGTTTTGTCATTGACATTGAAAGAGCCATGTCTGTCTCTTCTGCAAGTTCTGCTAAACGTCCACTAGAGATTGCTACAACTCCTTTTGCTTCATATTCACTAAGAAGTGGGATGATACTTCCCCCGCCCAAAGAAGAGCCAAAGAGATAGAGTCTATTCATATCTATAGAATCATCATCACTCAGCTGTTCAAGCCAAAGTGCTAAATCTGCAGGGATATTTTCAAAAGATACCTTTTTATTACTCTGTTGGAGTGCTTCTCTTATATGGTCTAGCCTTGTGTCAGTTATAACGCTATTTTCTTTGCCATTTTGTAGTATGGATTTTCCATGTCCACGCAGATCAACATTAAGGGTTGCATAACCTTTTGCATTGAACTTCTTTGCTAAATCATTCCAGATGGTATGATCTGCTCCAAATTGGTGTGCGAAAAGAATAATAGGGGCTGATTCTTTAGTGTTTGCAGGCTTGTCAAGCCAAGCATGTAGTTTGAACCCATCAGAGGAGGTGAGGGTAATCTCTTTAGCAAAAAGAGAAGATATAAAAAATAGCATAAAAACGAACTGTTTCATTGTAAACTCCTTAGTTTACTATGCTATTTTAAAAGTGTAAAATGAGCGTTAAATCTTCTCTTTGCCAAAAAACTTGTAGTAAAAGTCTTTGATTTGACGTAGTTTTGTCCTACTCAGAGCAAGAGAGCCTTTCTCTATTGTTCCACTCGTAACCGTTGTTCCTGCGGCAATCATAACATCATCTTCTATAGTTACTGGTGCTACAAGTTGTGAGTCACTTCCTACAAAAACATTTTTGCCAATGATAGTTTTGTATTTTTTAATACCATCGTAGTTACAAGTAATGACACCTGCACCGATATTTGTTCCTTCGTCTACCTCTGCATCACCAATGTAACTTAAGTGACCAGCTTTTACACCTTTGAGTTGTGATTTTTTTACTTCAACAAAGTTTCCAATGTGTGTATCTTCTATATATGAAGCTGGACGCAGATGTGCAAGCGGACCAACATCTGAATTTTTCACTACACTATCTTCTATAATACTATGTGCTTTTATATACGAATTTATAATCTTGCTTTCACCTGTTATACGTACACCGTTTTCTATTGCACACTCACCTTCAAACTCTACAGTAGCTTCGATGTAGATAGTCTGAGGGAGTTGCATAGTAACTCCTGCTTGCATCCAGTGTGACTTTATGCGCTCTTGCATAATAATTTCAGCGGCTGCTAAATCCTCTTTTGAGTTTACCCCTTTAAAATGCTCTTCATCTACGAGGAGTGGGGCAATAGTGAGTCCATCTTTTTTTGCCATCGCAATGACATCTGTAAGATAGTACTCCTCTTGTGCATTGTCGTTACGTAAGAGAGGAATGTACTTCTCTATAACACTTTTACTAAAGGCATAAACGCCAGCATTTACAGTAGTAGCAAGTAACTCCTCTTCATTTGCATCTTTTTGCTCGACTATATATTGAACTTCATTTGTCTCATTAATGATGACACGTCCATATCCACTTGGGTCTTGTAAGTCAAAAATAGACATGATGATGTCTCCATCAGTTGTTAAAAAACCTTGTAGAGAATTAGCTGTAATCAGTGGCATATCTCCATTGAGTACAAGTACTTTTTCATTTTTTGGAGTGACGTTTTTCATTGCACCCCCAGTTCCAGGAAAGTTTTGTGCATCTTGTATAACAAAGTGAATGTTTTCAAACTCGGCATACATCTGCTGAATAACTACCTCTTTTTGGTGTGCTACTACAACACTCACGTTATCTGAAAGTTCTAATGAGGATTTAATAATGTGGTAGAGCATTGGTTTTCCACAAATAGAGTGTAAAACTTTTGCTTTTGAAGATTTCATACGGCTACCTTTTCCGGCAGCTAGTATAATTATGCTAATGTCACTTTTTTGCATTATTGTTCCTCTTTTGTGATTGTGAATTCATCTGCAATCTTACCATCAATGTTTAAAAATTTTGATGTAAGTGTAGTAGGTGTTATCTCTAAAATAAGTGATCCCATTTCTTCTAAAGAATAAGGCATTGCAGGGTGTTTATACCTTGCTGAGTCGAGTTTTGCAGAGGAGCCGCATACTACATAAACAGTACCGCTATTCTCTTTGTTTATTACTGATTTTGTGTAGTTTGTTTTTTTATCCTGTAGGATATTTTTTGGGGAGAGCGTATCACTTGTTCCAGTATGGTTTACAAGAAGCTTAGAACGCTCATAGCCGTGTGAATGACCATTTAAAACAAGGTCTACACCATATTTGTCAAAAATAGGTACGAAGTTCTCTCTCATATCTGTGAGTCTGCCACCACTATTCCATCTCTCATCAGATTTATGACCGCCATCACTATATGGAGGAGTATGAAAAACGACAATAGTCCAAGGTTTTGTATTTGCAGCTAAATCCTTTTTAAGCCATGTTGCCATAGCCCCATCTGCATCTCTGTTGATTGTTTCACTATCTAACATTACTAGGTGCAGATTGCCATCATCAATAGAGTAGAACTCTTGCGCGTGTGAAGCTACTCCCCCTGATTCTGCATTTTGTGGAAATTCAAAAATATCATAAAATGCCCAACGGCGAGCGTCGTGATTTCCTATTACAGCCCATGGTGTTATATGCTTTATAAGCTCTTGATAGGGTTTAAACATCTGTTTATTGTACTGTTTTTGTGTGCCACTTGAGTAGGCATTGTCACCTAAGAGAACCCAAGAGTCAAGTGCATCGTAGTTATAGTTTATATATGCCATAAAACGTGCGTATACCTCTTTTTGGTTTTTTCCTTTCTCTCCACTATCCCCTATAACCCATAAACGTTGGAACTCTTTTGAACTACAGAGTGTTGTAAAACTTCTTTCATCGTTATCTATTTCTAAAGAAGAAGATGTAACGCTGTAGTAGTATTTTGTGCACTCTTGTAGTTTTGGAATAGTTATACGGTGTTTTTTACTTTTTTGTTCTTCAAACAAGACATTTGTAAGCGTGTCAGGAGTAAGTCCATAGGCAATACTCCCCCTTTCTGACTCTGGCGTTTGCCATTTGAGTGTTATGGAAGAGGGTGTTTGCAAAAGTGTATAAGGTTGACGTTCAACAAATTGAAAACTTCCATAACTGACATCAATCAGACGACCAACACCGTAAAGTGATGCTAAACTAAGAACTGTAATGAGTGTTCTAATGAGTATCTTTTTCAAGTGAGTCCTTCATTTTAGAGTAAATAAATAGTGTAGAGAGTACACCCACAATTATACCAGCGAACAGATCACTTATAAAATGGTCGTTAGCAAATATTCTACTCGTTAAGGAGAGTAGGGTAATGCCTATCCAGACATAGGTATACTTTGGAAAGAGAATCATCAAATAGGTAAAGACTGCCATACTTGTAGTTGTGTGTCCAGATGGAAAAGAGGAGTAGTGGGTTGACTCTTTGACAAGCATAGAGATTTGGTACTCTATATTTTGCCAGAGAGTAAAATCGGGATTTTGCGCTATTAAAAAGCCATAACTGTCTTCACCATTTTCTAATTTCCAAGGACGAAGACGTCCAAAAAGAGGCTTTAAAAGAACACTTATAAGTCCAGAAAAGAGATTGACGTATAAAAGAAATAAAAAACGCATTTTATAGAGTCTGTTTTTTTTGACAAAACTATAAAAAAGTGCTCCTAAAACTCCTGCACCTATATACCAGTGAGACTCTCCCAAGGCACTCACTCTTTTACCGAAGGTTTTATATGTCTCTGCATGTTCTATGAAGTAAAGAGAGACACTCTTATCAATATAAAAGTAACTCAGAACAATGAGTAGAGTCATAATAGATACAAAAAGAAAAATCTGTTTTCTTGAAAAAATCATTTGAGTCCTTGAAAGTTTATACATTTAATGAGTTTTATGTTTTCAGCTTCTGAACCTTGAAGTAAAGCAAAACTCTCTACTTGATATACTGAATTACAGCGCATAGTTGCATTTATATCTTTATGTGCAAAGTTTATATCTATAAAAACGAGGTCTTTTCCAAGAGCCGAACTTTTTTCCCAGATATCAAATTGATCATATCTGTCATCTATAAGAAATACTTCCGAATTATACTCTGCATTGTAGACAATCGCGCGTGAAGCAAGTGTCCAAAGAGTTACAGCTATAGCCTCTTTTTTAGGGTCTTTAATCTGCTCATTTGCTCTTTGCATAATTTTTTCAAAACCATAAATATCGAGTTGAATAGAGTTCTCATCAGGAAGAGGTATAAGTTTTGTAGCTATCTCAATATAAATAAGAGCAGAGATTGTAAGTCCAAAACCAATTGCAAACTTAAGATATTTTTTCCATTTCAGTGACTTAGCGTATAAAAAGTAAACTCCTATTGGAATAAAGAGTAGATAAAAGAGTGCTGACCAGTGAGGAAGCGCTGTTTTATAGAGTGCCGAGTAGGTAAAAAAGAGAAATAAAACAGATCCAAAAAATGAAGAGAGTAGTAATAGGTTATTTTTAGACCTAAAAGAGCGATACAGACCATAAAAAGCTATAGGGGTTAGTAGTGGATTATAGGCAAAAAACTGTGCGCTTAAAGAAGCAGCAAAGCCTTTGAGATTTATTTGTTCCTGTGCAACAACATGATTACTTTGATAATGAAAACTAATCCAATCATTTTGTATATTCCAGTAGATTACAGGAGATATAATCAGAAGAGCAAGAGCTATAGAGAGAACTATTTTAGGATTGTAAAAAATATCATAACGCTTTTTAAAAACGAAATAGATTACTATTGGAACTATAAAAAGTATTGCTGTATACTTACTGAGTCCACAAAGTCCCAACAAAACTCCCAAAAATAACCAGTTTGAAAGAGAAGAACTTTTTTCAAGTCGTAAAACAGCATACATAAGAGGTATGATAAATAAAAATAGCAGGGTGTCAGGCATAAGCATTAAAAAGAGTGCATTAAATATAAATGAAGCCTGTAGAGCAAGAACACCAACAAACGCAAAATGGGCATTATTGTCTATTTCGTAGAGTAATCTATAAAGAAAATACGAACTCAAAAAACCAATTGTAATAGCGCTGATACGTGCGCCAAACTCATTGATACCAAAAATAGAAGTAAAAATGTACTGCGTCCAACCTACTAGTGGTGGGTGGTCAAAGTAAGAATAATCAAGATTAAGAGCATAAATAAGATAGTGTGCCTCATCGGCTCCAAGACCTAAGTGTGGAGCGATAAGTAACCGAAAAACGGCTACAAAGGTGATAAGAATAAAAAGCGGCTGATGCTCTTTAGCGAGTAAGTTCATCAAGCTTAAATTGTAAAGTGTTAAATACCCATTCAGGTGTTATGACTTGAATACATTGATTGTCAGTACACGGTGTTTTACGGTGGTTTGAAGCACTTACACACGGTGAACAGCTCATACCTGCATATATAGGTGTTGTTGGTCCAAGAGAACCGTATAGTGCAGGAGTCTCAGGACCAAAAATAACAAATGTATGCATGTCTGTAATAGAAGCAAAATGTGCAGGCCCCGAGTCATTTGTAAGCATGAAAGCACTTACACTATAGAGTGCTGGCAACTGTAAAAATTTTACTGCACCTGCGAAATTGATACAGCGTTTATCATTAACATAGTCCGCTAGCATCTGTGCACCTTCACTTTCAGCAGGGGCACCAGTTAAAAGAACTATAGCATTTTCATTATAGGCAAGAATTTTTTTAATCACTTCTCCGTAGTTTTCTCTGTCCCATCTACGTTGAGGGAGCAGGTCAGAAGCATTTGAGTTGACTAAAATGATTGGATTTTTCTCTTTCTCAAAGCCTTCATAAAGCCCTGAAATAGTTGCACGTACAGAAGCTTGTTCTTCATCACTAATAGTTGCTTTTGCGATTTTGATTTCATCATCAGGAATAATTCTTTTTGTAAATGGAAGTTCTTGTTTTTCACTCAGAAGTGCATCTACAAGGGCAATAAAATTTTTAGCGATATGTTGATGTGCATTATATGCAACTTTGTGTGTTAAAAAGTCACCTCTATAAAGCCCTTCATTGTGAAATGCATGAAAACCAACACGGTTTAGAGCTCCACTTGAAGCAGTTAAAAGTGCTGTAAAGCGAGAGAATAGCTCTAGGTCAATAACAGAGTCTATCTCTTTTTCTCTACACCATTTTAAAAATGCTAAAGATGATGTTGCAAGGTTCATTATACTGCTTTCATCAATTGTGAAAATATTTTCATCTTTTACAGTTCCAAGCAGTTGTAGAGAGACTTTGTTTTTAGAAAAAATAACAAAAAAGAGTTCACCTTCAATGTTCTCTTTAAGCTTACGCATAGCAGGGTCAACAATAATTGCACTTCCCATTTCTGAGAGTTCAATTAGAAGTACGTTCTTTGGTCTCACTTGTTTAGGTGGTACGAAAAAATCAACAATTTTTTTAATTAAAGTACCGGTAAAAGCGAGTGGTACACCAACGTAGTGGTCTATGTTTCTCATTGTATCTACATTCATTCTCTATCCTTTGTCGTGTTGTTTTCTTTGCAAGCTCAATAAAGTTTTGAAGAAGTGATTTCGTGAGGCTCAGAGCGCAGTGAGGATTTGACCTCTAGGAAATCATTTATTCAAAACTTCAGTGAAGAGCTTGTTACGTAGCCTTCTTACTTTTTATCCAAAAGTATGAACCTGGTAGGGCACTGAGTATCAGTAGAAGCCCATATAAAATACTCATAGCAAGTACCTTTGTCTGGTCTGCTCCAACAAGCATGAATATACCTATCATTGCACCTTCACGTACACCCCATCCAGCCAATGAGATTGGAACTATTGTCAGTAAAAAAACCGGTGGTACCGCAATAAGAAGTGTTTGAAAGCTGAGATCAAGGCCAAGCGCTAGAGAGAGCCCATACATCGTGAGTACGGAGAACAAGTGTACAACTACAGAGATAGAAATATGCTTGAGTAGGAGCATTCTTGATGCATATAGTGTGTTGAGTCTATTTGCAAGTCGTACAAACAGGTTTAAACCTTTTATATTTGCTAGAAAAGTTAAACGGTGTAATTGAAAAAGCAGTGCAAAACCTGTTATCCCACTGAGTGCTATAGCAATGATAAGCAGAGAGAACTCTTTGTCAAAGGCACCAAAAAAAAGGAGTGTTGCAATGAGGTTTAAAACTAAAAGACCGACTAGTCCAACGACACGGTCAACAAAAACAACGTAAAAAGCATCTTTTTTATCATAATCAAGACGAGTAAGATCAATGATACGAACTGCATCACCACCTATACTTGAAGGTAAAACTTGATTGAAAAAAGTACCTTTAAAGTAACTCTGAACGTAAAAAGAGAGACGCTCTTTAAAGACAAGAAGTTGTGATATTTTAAACCATCTGTATGCCGCAAGGTAAGTAGAGGTGAGTTGCATAAGCAGAGCTACAAATATCCAGCCACCGTGAGAGTTAAAAAGTATTTTACTAAACTCTACAAAGTCAATATTTCGAAATAGAAAGTAAAAAATGGCAATAGTAATAAAGAGCTTAATAATATTTTTCATAGAGAGTGATTTTATCCAAAATATGATTAATTTTTTCAAAAAAGGAGTATAATTTTCTTCTCAAATGTGTAACAACAAGCGAGCACTATTCTTATAATACGAGGCGACAATGAAAATTTCAGATTTGGAATTTGAAATGGAACTTGCTGGCGTTGATAAAGCAGATATTGCTGACATCCTTAAGCTTTATAATAATAAAGCAATTAATACAAACATGGTTGATGAAGAACTCGCAAAACGCGGGTATCCTAAAATATTTGACGTAGACTATGATATGTATGAAGAAGAGGAAGAGTGGGACGATGATGACTACTTTAGTGTAGAGAAGTTCCCACACAAAAACCGCTACGAATAAGAGAAGTCTCTCTTTAAAAAATTTAGAGTTTTACTTTGACATCTGCGATGTCAAGTATCTCTCTGTCTCCTTCGCTATCTCCATAAGTATATATTTTTTCATAATCATCAAGTTGGAGCAGCTCTTTGACTCTGCGTAATTTTTCTTTGCCGTGGCAGTTGAGGGTTTTAAATTTTCCGTTGAAAATTCCTTTTGTGAACTCTAGTTCCGTTGAGAGTAGTTCTATACCTTCTTTTTGTGTCCATGGCTCTAACCAACACTTCATAGATGCAGAGACAACAATCACTCGGTCTCCATGTTTTTTATGCTCTTGAAGTTTATGGTAAGTTGTGTCTCTGAGTATAGGGTTTATGCCTTGTTGTGAAAACTCAAGGGCAATTTGTTTAAACTCACTCTCTTGTATACCTTTAAAGTAGAGTTGAAAAAGTAACTCTTTAGCAGTTGAGTTGTGCATAAGTTTGAGTTTGTAAAGTACAAAAATAGGTGAAAAAAGTATAAGTTTTGAGTAGTAAGTTGTCTTTCCTACTGCAAAAATAATAAACTCTTGAAGAGAGTCTTTAGTAGTAAGGGTCCCATCAAAGTCAAAGAGAGCTAGATTCATACCATCTTCCTATTCAATCTCATATCTATCGTCAAAATAACATTTTCCCTTTGGCAGGAACTCAGGAATTCTATAAAATTTCTCTTTTTGTATTTTGAGATAATGCTCTTTATACTTTTCGTAAGAAAATCCATTACATGTTGTTACGTAAAAAGTGGCGTTTTCCATAGAAAATGTATGTACATCTACATCTTTACAAACGTTTGTGTACTCCTCTTTTTTCATCTCTCTATTGTTAAAGAGGTAAATATTTTTATTATCAAGCTCTCTAAAATCTACGGCTCTATCATCCATACGTCCAAAAGTAGAGTTGCTAAAAATCATAGGAGCATCTTTTTTGCAGTAGTAGTTAAGCATTGAAGAGTTTGTATAGCCTATAGTAAAGAGTGGTTTATCCTTGAAACTTGTATCTAAAATTTCGCAGGTCTCTTTGGTTTTTTTTGCAAATACAGCATCTTCGTAGTAGTAACTCGATTGTAAAAATGAGAGTGGAAGAAGATGAATCGCAGATGCAAGAGGAATAAGAATAGCAATGTGCATAAATGTAAAGACAGTATTGTATTTAAAGAGTTTGTGTAAATAGACATCATCGAGATAACTAAAGAGTAAAAATAGATAAGGAATAAAAAGGACAAACCAGTGTATTCCCATCTGATTTTTAAGAGAGACAAGAAAAAAGACAGTAAACATAAGTCCTAAAATACTTGTTAAGAGTGTTAAAAGTTCAGAGGGAACAAAGTTTTTTCTACTTTTATAGAGAAAGTAAAATGCCCATGGTGTAACTACATAAAGAAGATTGAGTACAAAGTTTCCAAAAGTTTCAAGATTGTAATGGCTCTCTGTTCGTGCAAAAAAGTTGAACATAATATTATTCCAACAACAGTTATAGTTGAAGCAGAGGTTTTGTCCTACTGCTAAGAGTACGATAACAGAGACTATAAGTGCATTTTTGATTGCTTTTGTTCTGTATGTTATAAATATAAAAGCTGCAAGGGAAAGTAAAAGAAAGACTGAAAAATATTTGCTTAAGAAAGCCGCTCCAAGAAATACACCGGAGAGAACAGCATAGAAAAGTGTGTTTGTTTTATGAAATGAGTAGAGTAAAAACATCGTTCCTAATGTTCCAAAGAGTACAAGAGGAATATCATTTGTAAAAAGAGACATTAAAATGTTTACAGGTGAAGCTAAAAAGAGTAAAAAGAGAAAATAGGCACGATTTTCATCCATGTAAAGTTGTGCAATTTTATAGATTGCGTAAGCGACTGTAATAGCTGCCATAAAACTAAAGAGGCGAAAGAAAAATATAGAATCATGTATAAAGCTCATAAGGTAGATGAGCCAACCAACCATAGGAGGATGGTCGTAGTATCCACTACTTAGATTATCAGCCCATTTTATAAAATATGCCTCATCGCCTGTAAGTGGAATAAGAGCCAGTAAAACAAGTTTAAGTAGAAGAATTGCACCAACTACTTTTATTTGAGGTGCATAATGTTTTGTCATATGCTCATCTTTTTAAAGAGAAACTCTGGAATATGCGTAATAATCAGCATAATATAGCGCCATATCCATTTTGTGTAAAGAGTATTTTTTTTGCTCTGTTGTGCTTTAAAAATATCATTTGCAACATCACTTGCTTGTGCTGTGAGTTTTTCTGGAAGTTCTAAATTGGCTGTCATTTTTGTAGCAACAAAGCCTGGTTTTACAGTTAAAACATGAACATCATACTCATAAAGTCTGTTTCTAAGACCTGAAAGGTAAGCGCTAAATGCAGCTTTTGTACTTCCATAAATGTAGTTCGCTTTTCTACCTCTGTCACCCGCGACAGAACTAACACCTACGATGAAACCATTACGGCTCTCCTGCATTTCATTGGCAACTATATTTAAAAGGGAGACAGCTCCAGTATAGTTTACGTTTATAGTGTTTAAAGATTCACTCCATTGCGTTTGGGCTATACTCTGTTCAGTCATATAGCCTGAAACAACAATAACACCTAAAGGCTTAGGTTCAAGTTTGGCGTAAAAATCTAGGTGCGTTGTGAAGTCTGTAATGTCAAGCTCTTTGAGTATGACATTTCTACCGCTACGGATTTTTATGTCTTCGCTAAAGTTTTGTAATTCGTCAATATTACGTCCTGCTAAGTAGAGGTCATAGCCATTTTTAGCGTAGACTCGTGCCAACTCTTTTGCAATATCACTTTTTGCACCTATTATTAAAATATAACTCATCTTTAAATCTCCACTCTTTTACTCTGTAATGATTGAAACTTTGTATCCATTTTTTCACGTTTACGAAGGGTTCTAAACTTCTCTATATGCTCATACCCAGATTCAAATGTCTCCTTACTCACACGTACATCTTTTGTAAGGTATATACGCCCGCCAAACTCTACAACAATAGCATCTAGTGCATCTAGAAGTTCAAAAAGACCACTCTCTATTTTGAAGTCCAAAGCGAGAGAATAACCCTCTATTGGAAAGGAGAGGTAGTTTGCATTAGCTTTGCCATACAGTTTGAGTACGGCTAAAAAAGAGCCTTTACCACTTGCAGCGATTTTTTCTAAAATTGCTTTAAGTCCTTCATAACTACGCTCTTTAGGCAAGATGAACTGGTACTGGGTAAAACCACTTTTTCCGTAAATTCTATTCCAATTTTGTATAGCATCTAGTGGGTAAAAAAAGGTGTCTATATCTACATTTTGTTTCGATACTCCAGCAGGAGCTTTGTTGTAGTAAAGCCAATTGAAAGCTTTTACACTGAGTTTATTGAGTGCAAAGCTTGGAAAGTTGAAGGGAATGTTCTTTTTCGGTTTTTGTTTATAGTCAAGTTTCCCATTATCTGCAAAATCACCAACCATTAAAAGACATTTGCCTATTGCCTCACCCTGAGCGAGACAATCAATCCATGCAACCGAGTAGGGCATATGCTCATACTCTTCAAAAGCGGCAAAAGTCTCTTGAAGGTTTTTTGTCTTAATTGTTGTCTGTTTAATTGTAGTAGAGTTGATTTTTTTAAGGCTTATCTTTGCGTCAAGAATAACACCAGTAAGTCCCATACCACCACAAGTGGCTAAGAAGAGTTCAGAGTCTCTTGTGACAGTTTTAGTCTCTCCATTGGCAGTCATAAGAGTAAACTCTTCTACGCATTCACTAAAACAGCCTTGAACATGATGATTTTTTCCGTGTACATCAGAAGCAATAGCTCCACCAAGCGTGATAAGCTTTGTTCCCGGTGTTACTTTTAAAAACCATCCCTGTGGAACAAAAGCCTCAAGTATATCACTGAGTAAGACACCCGCTTGAGCGTGAAGTATACCTGCTTCTGCATCGAAGTGTAAAAAGTAGTCGTAAGGTTTTATATTCAGGATGTTTTCTGCTAATGCACTATCTCCATAGCTACGTCCATTACCAAAAGGTATATACTCCCTAGGTTCTTTGAGATACTCTGCAAGTTTTGCACTACTATCTACTAAAAAGGCTTTGTTTTGTATTTTTGGATACATTCCCCAACTGAGTAGACTCACACACCATCCTTAAAGACAAATTTTTTATCGAGTTGATATTTTACTATATAGCCTATGCTAAGTCCAAGAAGTGCACCTGCATATTTTGCATTTTCATCTGCAAAGAGAAAATCAAAAGCTATTTCAAATCCCCAAAATATAAAGGTTGTAAAGACTCCCATAAGAGAGTAAAGCATAAATTTTTTACCATCATCTTTTTTTGTTTTAGGTGTATGAAAGAAGATATATTTTTTATCAAGCATATACTTTAAGATAAGTCCTGCAAGTGTTCCAAAGAACATGGCTATATATAGAGATAAAAAACCTTTATAAAAAGCGAAACTAAGATATTGAAATCCTAAGTTGAGAAGCGTTGAAGCAAGTGCGAAAAGTATATAACGAATGGCAAGCATCAGAGTTTTGCTAAAGCTATGAAACTAGCAAGCCAGAGGAAAATAGTAATTTGTAAAAATCTGTCTTTTAAAACTATTTTGGTTGGACTTCCACTTGCTTGTTCTACAAAGGTAATTTGCATATAGCGAAGAATACCAAGAAGAACAAAAAAAGTACTGAGGTATAAGTACTGGCTTCCAACTCTTGCAATAACTTCTGCAGAAACACTATATTGGAGGTAACTGACTATTACAACTCCACTCATAAGCACCATCGCTGCATTGACAAACTCTAAATTGTAGCCGTCTATATTTTTACGTGTCTCTTTTCCCTGAAGAGATAGAAGTACATCATCTCTACGTTTGGCAAGAGCAAGAAAAATAGCGAGAAGAAAGGTAATTAAAATTATCCACATAGAGAGTGGAGTTTGTGTTGCAACCGCACCTGCAAAAAGGCGCAAAACAAAACCTGTAGATATGATAAAAATGTCTACAATGGCTATGTGCTTAAGTTTGATGGAGTAGAGAATATTGAGCACTATATAGATAAAAAGCACAATAGCGAGATTTTTGTTCCAAGCGAGTGCAGAAAATACAGATATGGCGCTTAGTCCCAAAAAGAGAAAGTTTGCGTGTGTCATTGAAATGGCACCTGAAGCCAAAGGGCGGCTTTTTTTAGTTGGATGCTTTTTGTCCTCTTCTACATCCATATAATCATTTAAAACGTAGATACCACTTGCCGAAAGACTAAACAGGATGAATGCAATGAGTGCATCTATAAAATTTTCTTGGGTAAAGTGAAATGCGAATAATATTGGTGCAAATATAAAAAGATTTTTTATATATTGATGGGGGCGAAGAAGTGTGATAATATCTTTCATTTTTGTCTCGCTTTGAGTTCTTCTTGTGTGTAAGGCTCACTAACTCTATAAGTATAAAAAACTCTATTTGGAAGCACTACATTTGTGTCTATAAGTTCAACAGTTTTATAGTACTTTTTTAGATCTGCATCACGTTTAGTGTTACGGGCAAGAACCAGTCCTTCTTTATGCCACTCCTTCTCATCACGCCACATATCGTATTGAGAATATCTATCGTCTATAGCTACATCCGTTTGTGGATGTCCAGACAGAAAAAACTGTAATGATGCCGCAGTTGTCAGGTGTGCTCCATAAAAGTGGTCTCCCTTTCTTGCATGAGTTGCAAACTGTGCTACAACCTCTTTTGTTTTGTACATAAAACGTTGCACTTCAGGAAGGTGAAAGAGTAAAATATAGCGTGCTAAAAGTGTAAATATTAGGGCAATTATAAGGCCTATGGCAAATGTCTTTTTGAGTTCATAGCGTTCAAAGATGATTGCAAGTAAAACAGCACCGCTTATATAGGCAGGAGCGCTATAGCTAGGTGCCATACTCATATAAAAACTTTTATATGTAAAAAAGAGTAGGGTTACAACTGTACTAAGTGCCAAAAAAAAGAGTTTGTCATCTTGAAAATAGAGCTTGTCTTTTATGAGGTAGAAGAGTAAAACACCCATAAATACAGGTGAAAAAACAGCAAACTGTGAACTGAGAAATTCAAAAATAAGCCAGGGTTTGATAACAAAGTCTTGTGTTGTTCCATGATTGATTTGAAATAGAAAACTAATCCATTCATGTTTGTAGTTCCAGTAAAGCATAGGTGCTATGACAATAACTGAAGCAAGAAGCGCTATATAAAAATGTATATTTATAAAAAGAGAGCGCTTTTTAACAAGTGCAAAAATAATTACTCCCGCAACAAATAAAATAGCAGAGTATTTACTAAGCATCATAGCACCTAAAAAAATACCCGCAAGTAAAAAGTCTAAAGCTTTCTCTTCAAATAGAGCCTTGTATGTGTAATAAAGTGTCAGTGTCCAAAAGAGTGTGAGAGGAGCATCTGGAGTTGCAAAAATAAACCCTGCATGTGTCAAGATGACAGATGAAAAAATAAGTATTGTCGTGAGAGCAGTTCTCTCATTAGATACAAGCCTTGCAAGTTTGTACATATAGAGAAAAGCGATACTCATACTAAAAATATTTACAAGCCTTACACCCCAAACATCTTGGGAGATGAAATTTGTAAAATAGATCATGTAGGCAATCATAGGAGGGTGGTCATAGTAACCAGACTCTATATGATGACTCCACATCCAGTAATATGCTTCATCACCATGAATAGGCAGATAAATATTGTAAATTGTTGAACCAAGTGCAAGCAAGAGAATAATAATATAAGCACTTTTTTGTGGTGTGTTGTAAAGTTTTTCTAGCATTATGAAAGAATATCCTGAGAATAAAATTCTTTATTATACACAAGAAAAGGTTCTATAGAAGTTAACAAACTATTATCACTAAAAAAGTATACTTCCGCATTTAGTTCATTTAAGTGGGGTCTTATATGCAGAGTAATTTTAAAATAGAGTTGCAAAATATTTTTTATACCCTTTTAAAACATTTTTTACTTTTTTTACTTTTCATTGAGACTTTTAGAACTATCTTTGTCGTTTATTATTGGGATAAACTTCAAGTAGCTTCTAATCCTTACTATGAAACAATTTTAGCCTACTATAATGCCCTTAGCCTTGATATCGCTTCTGCCTCAATTTTGATTGTTATTCCCTGGCTTATTTTGACAATAAATTCTCTTGTTAAGTCAAAATATTTAAAGGCTTTGCTCTTTGTGTATACCTTAGGTGTTTTACTTATCTCTACGTTTATATACATCATAGAATTGGGTATTTACAATGAATGGGAAGAGAAACCGACTTTTAAAATTTTTAACTATTTAAAGCACCCTGATGAGGCTATCGCTTCTAATCCAATACTTTTAACAATACTTTTAACAGTGATTATGCTTATAGTTTTTGGAGTCTTTTATAAACTTACAAAATCACTTTACAGTAGCTATAAACTTACTACACCAAGAAACTATTTTGCAACATTTTTAATTTTTTTACTCGCACCGCTTATTTTTTTAGGTGCACGCGGAGGTTATAAAGAGATTCCAATTTCTCAAGCAAGTGTCTATTTTTCTAAACATAAAGTCTTTAATGATTTGGCTATTAGTACAGTCTATAACTTTGGGCATAGTATTACTGAAAATCAAGTGGTTATTGATGGTATTAACCATTATGCGATAGATTTGGAAGAGGAGAAAAAAGAGAAAATACTTCAAGAACTCATGGCAACTACGCAAGGTGCACCAAGAGAGAGTTTCTTAAGCACAGAGCGTCCAAACGTTGTATTGATTTTTTGGGAGAGTTTAGCCGGAGATTTTATAAATACAACACATTATCAAGAGGTTATTCCCAATTTTATGAAACTCTCTAAAAACGGGATTTTGTTTACAAATGCTTACTCAAGCGCAACACTCTCTCATGAAGGACTTCCTTCCGTTCTTTCAGGCTGGCCGGCAATAGAAGGAACCTATATGACAAATCTTCCTTCAAAGTTTTATAAACTCCCTTTTTTAACACAGTCCCTAAAAGAGAGTGGATATACAAGTATGTTTCTTTTTGGAGGGCAGTTGCGTTATGGAAATCTCACTTCATATATGTATGGAAATGGGTTTGACATTATCGAAGAAAATAGCAATATTAACTTACCTTCTGAGCAAGAGGGAGTTTTGGGTTATCATGATGGTTATATGATGCAGTATCTTGTTCAAAAAACTTCACAACTTAAAGAGCCTTTTTTTAGTTCTATGTTTACTCTAAGCTCGCACTCCCCATATGATCAACCAATGAAAGATGTCATAGAGTGGGGAGACTCTGACAAAGGATATTTAAACTCTGTTTATTATACAGATAAATCTTTGGGCGAGTTTTTTGAGTCTGCGAAAAAAGAGCCATGGTATAAAAATACACTTTTTATCATCGTAGCAGACCATTCGCATCATACTCCTTTTGGTTGGCAGAGACATGACCCAAGATGGCATCACATCCCAATGATGTTTTACGGAGATGTTATAAAGCAAGAGTATAGAGGGTATCAGTATGAGAAAATAGCTTCTCAAAGAGATATAGCTGCTACTTTACTCTCACAGATGAATTTGGATCATTCAAAATTTATTTGGAGTCGTGATCTTTTTGCAGATGAGTATAAACCAAGTGCCTATATCCTTGTAGACAATGGTTTTGGATTCATTACACCCGAAGGGAATCTTTCATATGATCTGAGACAAAATAGAGTACTTTTGGAAAATGGAAAAGCAGATGGATTGCGAATTAAAGGGAATGTTTATATGGAAAAACTTCTCCAAACATACCTTGATTATTAGCAAGGTTTCAATCTTCCTCTCAAGATAAAGCGGAGCTAATAAGTTTTGTGGTATTATAAGCCACATATAAATTTATACAAGGTATTTGAATGGATTTAGGTACAGTCATTGGTTTAGTTTTAATTCTTGCTCTCCTTCTTGGGGCTATGGCTATGGGTGTCGGTGTTGGCGCTTATATCGATATTCCTTCAGTACTAATTGTTGTCGGTGGTAGTATTGGTGCCTTAATGGTATCTTTTAAACCGGCACAGATGAAAAAGTTTACAAAAGTTTTTATGAAGGCAGTTAAACCTGGTGAAGAGGATGTAAACGAGCTAATAAAAAAGCTAGTAGAGTTTGCTACTAAAGCTAGAAAAGACGGTATCTTGGCACTTGAGAGTGAAGTTAACAATGAAGAGAATGAGTTTTTAAAAAAGGGACTCTCTATGGCGATAGATGGGAGTGAACCTGATACTATCCGTGAACTTTTAGAGATAGATATGGAACAAACAAGTGGTCGTCATAAAACGTATGCGTCTATATTTAACAACTGGGCAGGACTTGCAGGGGCAATGGGTATGATTGGTACACTTATCGGTCTTGTTGCGATGCTTTTAAATATGGCTGACCCTTCTGCAATTGGTCCTTCTATGGCGGTTGCTCTCCTTACAACCATGTATGGTGCGATGATTGGTAATATCTTTGGTACACCGATTTATAATATTTTATCGATTAGAAATGAGGAAGAGACAGTTGTAAAAGAGATGATTATCTCTGGAATTATGTCTATTCAATCAGGTGATGCACCACGTGTATTAGAAGCAAAATTACTTGCTTACCTTGCACCTTCTGACCGTGTAAGTCAATTTGACTAGAGAAGTAGTTTATGGGTAAGCAAAAGTGTCCTGAATGTGAAGAGTGTCTGCCTGCTTGGCTTGCAGCTTTTGGAGACCTTATGTCTCTTCTTCTGTGTTTCTTCGTTTTACTTCTTTCAATGTCAAGTATGGATGCAAAGAAAATTTCAGAGGCTATTGGTTCATTATCAGGGGCTATGAGTGTTTTGGAGGGTGGTACCAAAACAGAAATTTCTAAACAGCGTATTCAAGAGTCTACACCTATCGAGTCTCGTGATGAGACGAGTGAAATAGTAAATCGTGTACAGCAGGCTGCTGGAGACGCTAATGAGATGATGGAGCAGACAAAAGGGCCTGCTATTACCGTAGAAGAAGCTCAAGAGGGCTTTGTTATAGAACTTCCTGCAGCTCTTTTGTTTAAACCGGGAAGTGCAACTATTGAAAATCAAGATGCACTTTTATTTTTAAAGAGAGTAGCACTTATCATTGAAGAATTGCCAAATGATATGCAGGTAAGTGTTCAAGGACATACTGATGATAGTGGTCCAGGAAGAGATAGCCCTTTTAAAGACAATTGGGAACTCTCAAGTGCCCGTGCTATATCTGTACTTCATGAACTAATTTTAGATGGTGTGGCTCCAAATAGAATTAGTGCTGCTGGCTATGGTGAATATCAACCTGTTGCGACAAATGCAACAAAGTCAGGACGTGAGAAAAATCGTAGAGTAGAACTTCACTTCTATGGTAAGAAAAATCAAGAGGGTGCAAAGACCACAACTTCGGTTTTAGATAAGGCGGCGGCTAAGTAATGTTGCGTAGCCTTATTGTGCTACTTTTATTGAGTAGCTTTGCATTTTCGGCAGAGAGTGTTACTGTGCCGACAATGAATTTTGAACTCTCAGCACCCGATACCCCTCAACAGCTTGTATCTTCACTGAATGTTTTAGTTGTCTTAACGCTTCTTGTATTGGCTCCTTCAATGGTTTTAGTTATGACAACTTTCACACGTTTTGTCATCGTGTTTGGCTTTTTACGTCAAGCTCTTGGAACACAACAGGTGCCACCAACGCAACTACTCGTCATGTTAGCTATGATACTTACTTTTTTTGTAATGGAACCTATAGGAACAAAAGCGTATGAGAGTGGTATTAAACCCTATGTTGAAGAGAAAATAGGATATGAAGAGGCTTTCACAAAGACAGCTTTACCATTTAAAAACTTTATGATTAGAAATACACGTGAAAAAGATTTAGCACTTTTTTTTCGTATTAGAAAAATGGAAAATCCACAAACGATTGCAGATGTTCCACTCTCAGTTGTGATTCCTGCATTCGTCATTAGTGAGTTAAAAACGGCATTTGAAATAGGTTTTTTACTCTTTTTACCATTTTTAGTTATTGATATGGTTGTCGCTTCTATATTAATGTCTATGGGTATGATGATGCTTCCACCCGTTATGATTTCTCTCCCTTTTAAAATACTTATATTTGTACTCATTGATGGTTGGAATCTTCTCATTGGTAATTTAATAGCAAGTATAAAGTAAGGAAAGAAGAATTGGATTGTAGCTATTTTGGAGAGTGTGGTGCTTGTAAAGTTTATGATTCTGGTTACACAGGACAGCTAGAGAGTAAAGTAGCACTAAATAAGAGCCGTTTTTTACCTTATTTTAAGGGTGATATCGAAGTTTTTAGTTCTCCAGAATCTCATTATCGTGCACGTAGTGAATTTAAAATATGGCATAAAGAAAACGAAATATTTTATGCTATGAATCATCAAGAAAAGAGCGGTATTGTTCTAATTGATGCATGTCCGCAAGTAAATGAACATATTGCTGCTTTAATGCCAAAGTTACTTGAACAAATAAAAGAAAAAAAAATAGATTTTAAACTTTTTGGTGCAGACTTTTTAAGCAGTAGTGAAGGTGAAATAGTAGTTTCACTTCTTTATCATAGGCCTCTAGATGAAGAGTGGTCTTTAGTTGCGACACAAATAGCACAAGAGTTAGGGATTTACATTATTGGGCGCTCTAGAAAACAAAAAGTTGTAATAGGACAAGATTTTATAACTGAAAAACTTGCTATAAATCAAGAAAATTATACTTTTAAGCATATAGAAAATAGTTTCACCCAGCCAAATCCGAGAGTAAATGAAAAAATGGTTGGATGGGCTTTGAATATGATTACTCCAACTAATGGTGACTTACTTGAGCTCTATTGCGGTGCTGGGAACTTTACAATTCCTTTTGCAAAACATTTTGATAGAGTACTTGCAACTGAGATATCTAAGTCATCAATAAATGCTGCAAAAGAGAATATGTCTCTCAATGATGTTAGTAACATAGAGTTTGTACGGATGAGTGTAGAGGAATTTGTTTCAGCACTTGATGGTGTACGAGAGTTTCGTCGTATGAAAGATGTGGATGTAAGTAACTATAATATCAGCACCATTTTTGTCGATCCGCCAAGAAGTGGGATGGATGAAACTTCTGCACGTTTTAGTATGCGATATAGTGAAATACTTTATATCTCTTGTAATCCAGAAACACTTTACAGAGATTTGGAAATTTTAACAGAGACGCATGATGTTGTATCCATGGCACTTTTTGATCAGTTTCCATATACACATCATGCAGAAATGGGTGTTAAACTCGTAAGAAGAGGTATGTAATGAAGTTATTATTTATTATCACGTTAATTTTCTCTTTATTAGACGCTGATGAGATAGAGAGAATAGAATCAATTGTTTCTGATATTCAAAAGCTACGTTTAGATTATGAGAATGTACAAGATAAACTTATGCTTTTAGAGATAGAACTAAAAGATGAAAAACAAAAAAATGAAATTTTATTAAAAGAATTAGAAGTAAAATATAATAAAATAAAAAATTTGGAAAATAAAATAAAAAATAATAAAAATATTAATATAAATAAAAAAGAAGAAGTTAAAATAATCAAAGAAAAAGTTGAGATTTGTAGTGAAAATCAAAGAGGTAAAAAAAGCATTTTTCCAAAATTGCAAATGAGAAATGAGTCTCCAGTAGTAGCTCAAAGCAGTTCCATTGATACGACAGCAAGAACATATAGACTGAACAAAATAGCATCACTTTATAGGTCTACAAATGGTCCAAAGGTGATAGAATGGGAAGAGAGAACATCATTTACTTCAAACTATAGAGTAAATGGTTGGATACGAATTAGCGGTTACTTTGTTGACAAAGTATGGACAAGCCCAAAAGATGAATTGTGGGTTAAAGTAGAGGATGTTATGCCTCATTAGGTGTAGCTCTTTTTTGGTTATAATGGCTTTATGAAAAAGATACTGATTATTAGTGATGGAAAAGTTGGTGAGCATTTCGTTCAAAGGGTTAATGAGACCTACACAAGCGAAAATATTTACTACGTTGTACAAGCTAAAGAGAAGAAGTATGAAGATATAAATCCTGCACGTTTTAAATTTTATGAATTTGATTCTACCAGTTTTTATAAACTTGCAAACCTTTTAAAAATGGAGTTTGTACAGGTTTTTATAATTTTAGAAAACCAACAAGATGTAGAAATTACTATTAAAAATATTAGAGCAATTAAAAAGCAGTTGCGTATTATTGTTCTCAATCAATGGCAAATGACTAATGAAGACCCCAATGTCGCTTTAGTGAATTCCAATGAGATTTTAGCGTCGCGTTTTATTGATTATCTTCCAAATGTACCCGTTATAGCGCAAAATGTTGGGCTTGGAGAGGGCGAAATCATGGAGGTTCTTGTACCATTTGGAAGCTCTTTTGTTTATAAGCATTTAGGTGTTATTGAGCAAAAAAACTGGAGAATTGTAGCCCTTTATAGAAACAGAAAGCTATTAATGCCTTCACGCCGTAGAATGATACAACCTAATGACATTTTGGTACTTGTAGGTGATCCTACCGTGTTAAAGTCTGTTTACAGGTCGATTAAACGTGAATTAGGTCAGTTTCCAGAGCCTTTTGGAACAAATGTTATGCTCTACATTGACATGAATATAGTAAGTCACGATATCATTCCCGAACTGGTTCGTCGTGCTATTTTTGTTTATAAAAAATTCAAGTATGATTTGGTCATTAAGATTGTTAATCCTTCCAATATTGAGATTCTTGAATACATTAAGAGTTTTAGAGATGTCAACATCGTAGTAAATATAGATTATGACAGTGTAAATATAGACGAGCAGTTTCATTCAGATATTAAAACATATCATGTCGGTTTGGTGATTGTTTCTAAAGAGATGTTTGCGAACAACAATGTAAGAAAAGTACTTTATGATGCGCATGTCCCAGTTATGAAGCTCTCGAATAAACAGTTCTCTACAGTAAAAGATGCTGCCGTTATTCTCTCGGACAATAGAGATTTGGAGAAGGTGTCTGCAACAATTTTTGATATCTCAGAACAGATGGGCTTTAATTTAGAACTCTATAACTTCTTAAATGAGCATCAGAGTGAAAAAGAGCAGGTTATAGAGCATTATTATAATCTATCAACTATTTTTTCTAAGTCTATTAAGGTGTTTCAAGAGAATGAAAACCCTATACGTGTACTCAAACAAAAAGAGAATTTTGTTCAGATTTTACCTTTTACGCAGAAATTGACAACTCCAAAAATGTATACAATTTTTTCGACTGACAGTGAGCGCCTGTATCATAAATTAGATGATTTTCATCAGGTGTTTATTCCTGTACAACTCTAAAATTTGGCTAATTTAGCCATTTTTTAGTAAAAATAAAGTATTATCTAAGTCATATAAATTTTGGATAAGACATGCAAGTAAACATCCCCCTAAAAAAGACTATAGACAACTCATACGATATTACAATTGATACAATTCCTGAGACTTATTTCGATACAAAAGTAGCTATAGTTACTAACCCTAAGGTTGCTGGCCTACATCTTGGCTATCTTCTTTCAAAAATTAGTGCTAAAGAGCTTTATATTATCACTGTGCCAGATGGTGAAGAGTATAAAAATCAAGACTCTATCAATACTATTCTTGAGTCACTTTTTAATCATCGTTTTAACAGAAAGTCTATGCTTATTGCGTTTGGTGGTGGTGTTATTGGTGATATGACAGGTTATGCTGCTAGTATTTACCAAAGAGGTATTGATTTTGTACAGATTCCTACAACATTACTTTCACAAGTTGATGCTAGTGTAGGTGGAAAAACAGGTATGAATAATAGCTATGGAAAAAATTTGATAGGAGCTTTTCATCAACCTAAGGCTGTATATATTGACCCCTACTTTTTAAAAACACTTCCTAGTCGTGAATTTGGTGCTGGTGTAGCAGAAGTTGTGAAGATGGCAGTTACTTTTAATAGTGACTTTTTTGACTATTTAGAATCAGCTGACTTAAGAGATGAGAAGGTTCTTCAAGAGGCTATTAAACAAGCTGTACAGACGAAAGCTGGAGTTGTAGCACAAGATGAAAAAGAGCATGGTTTACGTGCGGCTTTAAACTATGGACACACTTTTGGTCACGTTATAGAAAATGAGACGGCTTATAAAAAATATTTACATGGAGAAGCAGTTGCGATAGGAATGGTAATGGCTAATGAAATGGCAGTTACAACGGGTCGAATGACAGAAAATGAAGCTCTGAGAGTGAAAAGAGTTTTGGAAAAGTATGCACTTCCAACGAGTTATAAAATTGCCAATATTGAAAGCTTTTATGAAACATTTTTTCTCGATAAAAAGAGTTCTGATACTAATGTAACCTTTATCTTGCCACTACATATTGGTGGTGTTGAGATGCCTGATGATATTGATAGAGAGTTGGTATTGAAAGTTTTGCAAAACCATGGAGTCAGCTGATGCGTTTTGTTTTTTCGCTCCTTTTAATATCAATTTTTTTCACTACTTCACTCTTTGCAGAAGCTGAGCCTAAACTAACGGCTGAGGAGTTGGCGCAAAACAAAGAACTTGCCCTACAAGAGCGTATTACAAATCTTAAAAAAAATTTACAGAGTATTGAAAATGAAATAGATGACAATAATGTCTGGATGAAAAGTTACTCTTCGTATTTAACTTCTTTAGAGATTAAAAACTCTCTTGAAAAAATTAAAAAAAGAATTGACTACCTCGCAAAATATGCAAAAAGTACAAGTGATAGGGATGAACTTAACGCACTTATTTCTAAGGAGAACATTCTCTCATTACAGGTTGAAAAACTAAAAGGTGAAAGTGATGCTCCTTTTTCAAAGCTCATAACACCACCTGCAATTCATGAAAATATAGAGATTTCAAATCCATTTGATATTTTTACAGGGCTTTCTCTTATAAAAACGCTCAATGAAAATGTTGATGAGTATAAAAAGAAGCAGGAGAATTTAAATGATCTCGTTTTACTCTTGAGAAAAGAGAGTGAGATATATTCAGATTTAGTTTCCTTAGATACAAAAGAGCAGTTTAAAGATGCCGCAAAAGAGAAAAAAACACAACTTGAGCGTTTTGAAACAGCTTTAGATACCATGAGCGTTACGCTCAATGTTTATGAGCAGCGTTTAGAGATTGTTGAGACAAATATAAACAAAAGTATTGAAACGCAGGTATATAGACTTGCAAAAATCGGAACTATTATCCTTTTTGTATTCCTAATTTCGTTTCTTTTAAAACTTGTTATTAAAAAATATATTACAGATAATCAGCGTTTTTATATGGCAAACAAGATTATTACATTTGCTAACTTTTCACTTATATTACTCATACTCTTTTTTAATTACATCGAAAATGCAGGTTATTTAGTAACCATTTTAGGTTTTGCTTCCGCGGGTATTGCAATTGCAATGAAAGACTGGTTTATGAGTATCTTAGGCTGGCTTGTGATTGTTATTGGTGGAAGTATAAACGTAGGCGATAGAATTCGTGTTGATATGGACGGAATGAAGTACGTGGGGGATGTTATGGACATTTCGCTGCTTAGAATGACACTCTTAGAAGATGTAACCCTTACTTCCGTACTGGATAATCGCCGTGCAGGACGTATTATATTTATTCCAAACAACTATGTCTTTACTCGTATGATTTCTAACTATACACATAACTCTTTAAAAACAGTGTGGGATGGTATAGCAATTACAATTACTTTTGACTCTAACCATAAAAAAGCGATGCATTTAACACGAGAAATTGCTAAAAAGTTTTCAAAAGGTTATACAGATATTACGAGAAAACAGCTTAATAAACTGAGACAGCACTATAGTTTAAAAAATACAAATGTTGAACCTCGTGTCAATGCACTTATAATTGAAAATGGTTTAAGTATTGAAACGTGGTATCTGACCAATGCCTATGCAACCTTGACACTACGTACGGTTATTTCAACGGAAATAATCGATGCATTTAATAAAGAAGATGATATTACTATTGCATATCCTACACAAAAACTCAATGTCTCTATGCGTTCTCAAGAGACAAGTCCACATCAGCATGAGATTGTGTAGATGAAGAAAAAAGTATATTTTAAAACATTCGGTTGTCGTACAAACCTTTATGATTCACAGGTTATGATGAGTGCAATGAAGGATTATGAGATTACGCATAATGAGAGTGAAGCAGATGCGATTGTAATTAATTCATGTACAGTAACCAATGGTGCAGATACACATGTACGTACTTATATTTCGGGAGTGGAAAAGAGTCACAATAAAGCCAAAATCTTTTTGACAGGATGTGGAGCGCATACAAAAGGGGAATCACTTTTAAAAGAGGGAAGAGTACATGGCGTTTTTGGTCAGAGTGAAAAACAAAAAATAGATACACTTTTAAAGACTGAACAGCCTTTTTATGACCCAGGTGACTTAAACCATATAGACGATACAGTCGTTAATGAGTTTGTTGGTAAAAGCAGGGCATTTATTAAAATTCAAGAAGGGTGTAACTTTCGTTGTTCATACTGTATTATCCCCTATGTTCGCGGTGATGCTAGAAGTATGGATGAGGAGAAGATTCTTGAACAGATTAGTACACTTGCACTCAATGGTTTTGGGGAGTTTATTCTTACTGGAACAAACGTAGGTTCTTATGGTCAGGACAGACGCAGTTCACTAGCACGTTTAATGAAAAAAATGTCTCAAATCCGTGGGGTTAGACGCATCCGACTCGGAAGTGTTGAACCTATACAGATAAGTGACGAATTTAAAGAGATTTTAGATGAGCCTTGGCTTGAGAAGCATATGCATATAGCACTGCAACATACGGCACCACAGATGCTTAAACTCATGAATAGACGTAATGTCTATAAACAAGATAGAGAGCTTTTTGAGTTTTTAGCTTCAAAGGGTTTTGCAATTGGAACGGATTTTATCACAGGGCATCCGGGTGAGAGTGAAGAGTTGTGGAGTGAAGCGATGCAAAATGCAAGAGAGTTGCCTTTAACACATCTGCATGCCTTTACATACTCTAAACGTGATGGAACACCATCTGCAACAATGAAACCAGAAGTAAATGGTAAAGTCGCAAAAGAGCGTCTACACGAGATAGAGTCTTTAGTGCAAGAGAAAAATTTAGCCTTCAGAAAAAGTTTTTCTGGGGAGTTGGATGTACTTATAGAGTCTTATAAAGATGGTCTTTATCATGGACTTGACCAACATTTTAATAAAATTGTTGTAGATTCCAAAGAGGATCTTGTTGGAAACTGGATAAATATCTCCAAATACGAAGTAAGGGAGGATGCTAACTATGCCTGCATCTAAGACAACTAGAATTGCTCTATATGTTTCAGCTTTTATCATTATAGCTCTTGTACTCTTTGCTATTTTAAGAGACAATGCTGAAGCAATAACTCTTAAAGATGCAAAAACACTTTTACAAAACCGTAATGTTACAAAAGTAGTTGTGACAAAAGAGTACGTTTATCTCAAAACTTCTCAAAACTTCTTTAAAATAGCCTCTTCACAGGTTACACCTGCAATGTTTGTCGATTATAAAGTTGAAGTTGGCAATGAATCAAACTGGCTGATTTATATACTCTTTTTAGTACTCTTTTTAGGTTTGGGTTCTTTAGGTCTACGTTATTGGCAGAAACTAAGTGGTGTGAGTATTGGGACTTCAGGTATTATAAAAAATGTTGCATCTACAAATCCTCTAGAAGCATCTTCAGTTATTCAAGCGACAAAAAGTGATGTAAGCTTTTCAGATATTGGAGGGATTAGTGATGTTAAGGCAGAACTTGAAGAGATTATAGATTTTATGAAAAATCCAAAACGCTATAAAAGTTTTGGCGCGAGAATGCCTCGTGGTGTCTTACTAGTAGGGCCTCCAGGTGTTGGAAAAACTATGATAGCAAAAGCAGTTGCTCATGCAGCCGAAGTACCATTTTATTACCAGAGTGGAGCTTCATTTGTTCAAATTTATGTGGGTATGGGTGCTAAACGTGTTCATGAACTTTTTGCAGCAGCAAAGAAAAATGCGCCATCTATCATCTTTATAGATGAGATTGATGCTGTTGGGAAAAAACGTGAAGGACAGCGCAATGATGAACGTGAGGCAACTTTAAATCAATTACTTACAGAAATGGATGGTTTTGAGGGCTCAAGCGGCGTTATAGTTATCGCTGCAACGAATAAAATAGATGTACTTGATTCCGCACTACTGCGTGCAGGAAGATTTGACAGACGTATTTTTGTAGAACTTCCAACAAAACGTGAACGTGAATCAATTTTAAAAAAATATCTCTCTGAAATTCCTCATGAAGTCGATGTCAGAACAGTTGCAAATATGACAGTAGGCTTTAATGGTGCCTCTCTTGCAGCACTTGTAAATGAAGCAGCTCTTTTATCTTTAAGACAGAATGATTTTCAAGTAACAATTGAACATTTTGAGCAGGTTAAAGATAAGGTAATGTTTGGAAAGAAAAAACTGCAGATGCTCAATGATAAGCAAAAGGCTTATAGAATTACCTATCAAGCCGGAAAAGTTATTGTTGCAACTTATTATAATCTGCCTTTTGAAAAGCTCATACTTTCAAACGAACATTTAACACCTGCAACAGATGAGCCGCTTATAAAACAGGAAATTGAGTTTAGAGTTAAAATGCTCTTAGCTGGAATGGTTGCTTGTCATATCCGCTATTCTGAGCACTCTAGTAGTGTGAAAAATGATCTTGATGAAGCAAAAAAACTTGTAGAGCAGATGTGTAATGAGTATGGTATGGCATCTTCACTACTGCCTTTAGAGGCTGAACAAGAACTTATACTCAAACGTTTTTATGAAGAGTGTACTATTTTACTTGGATCTTTAAATGATGTGATGCAAAAAGTAGAAGCTGTTTTACTTGAGCGTGAGAGTATAACTAAGGCAGAAGTTTCGAGTTTTTTAGATGAAATTTTATAGTGGTTTTTCTTTGCTAGATGAGGAGTATCTCTTTAGTGACTTTACATTAGAGAGTAATTATACTGTATGTGGATTTAGTTATGGAGCGATCAAGGCTTTAAACACTGCATATCAGATGCTTCAAAATGCACAGAGAGTAGACACTTTACAGCTTTTTTCTCCTGCTTTTTTCCAAACAAAAGATGAAAAATTTAAACGTTTACAGTTACGTACTTATAAAATAAATAAAGAGCTTTACTTAAAAGAGTTTATACGCTCTTGTTTTGCACCTTATAATGAAAAGATAGTCAAGCGAACTACAAACTCTTTTGAAGAGCTTCAAGAACTTTTAGAATATGTTTGGGATACCGAAAAATTTTTGTATTTAGAAGAAAAAGGTGTCAAAATAGAAGTTTATATTGGTGGAAAGGATGCCATTATAGATGTTCAAGGTGCTTATGAATTTTTTGTAAATGTTGCAACATTAACATACATAAAAGATGCAAATCATTTTTTACAATTACAGTAGTTAGGGAGTATAGATGAGTGAGATAAAAATTGGTGTAATCACTGCAAGTGATAGAGCAAGTCAAGGAATATACGAAGATATTTCAGGTGTGGCAATACAAGATACAATGAAAGAGTATTTAAAAAGTGACTTTGAAATAGTTTATAGATGTATTCCAGATGAGCAAGAGATGTTAGAAAAAACAATGATGGAGTTGTGTGATGAATCAGGATGTTGTTTAGTGGTGACAACAGGTGGAACAGGTCCAGCACTTCGTGATGTGACACCTGAGGCTACAGAGAATGTATGTGAGAAAATGATGCCTGGATTTGGAGAATTAATGCGTCAAGTAAGCCTTCAGTATGTTCCTACAGCAATACTTTCACGTCAGACTGCAGGAATTAGAGGCAAATCGCTTATTATAAACTTACCAGGAAAGCCAAAGTCTATACGTGAGTGTCTTGATGCAGTGTTTCCGGCAGTTCCGTATTGTATTGACCTTATTGAGGGTCCTTTTATAGAGACAAACAAGGATGTTATAAAAGTATTTAGACCAAAGAGTAAATAACTCTTTAGTCGTGTAGTGTAAAAAAGAATTTTGTAAGAACTAGACCGTTAACAATAATACTAATGGCTTGTTCACCTGTATAGTAGTTACGTGTTGTTATTTTTTTAAAAGAATAAGACTTTTTAAGTTCTATACTTTGTGTGTTATACTCTTTTTGTGCAATTTGAAATACTTTTGTATTATAGTTTCCATTTTTTCTAAGCAGATGAAGAGCAAATTCTATCCGAAGATGCCCCAAAGTGTGATTGTCTGAGAGTTTGAAAGAAAACTCTAGATCTTGCCCCATTTGTACTTCAGATGCAAAGATAAGTTCCGTTAAAATCAGACTCTGTTTCGCTCTATAACCAAATAAGCTGAGTGCATCTGTATTTGAACTCTTTAAGAGTGTTCTGCACCCATGTTTTATAAGTGATTCATTTACTTCCTCCTGTAACCATCTTTTGGCAATCAGGAGTGTAATTTCAGGATTGTCCTTTGAAATATCATTTAAAGCATTGGCTACACTCTTTCTAACATAAGGACTCGTATCATTTTTGAGTGCCTCTAGTATCTCTAAAATAGGAGTAGGGTCTTTTTTAAAGTTTGGTAGTGAGAGTGCCCAAGGAAGTCTAGGACGACACCCTTCACTTGCAAGTCGTCGAATATGCTCATTTTCATGAGAAACCCATTTTTGTATCTCTTTTAGTGTCTCTTTTTCATAAAGTAGTAAGAACTCTCGTATTGCAAACTCAGATGAAGAGTTAATTGTAAAAGCCTGTAAAGCCTGCATAGAAAGTTTAAAATCATTTTTTCCATAAATACCTACATAGGTTGAAAAAAGCATGTTTTCAAGAGAGTATGCATAGTTCATTTGTGCAAACGTAGCAGTTAAAATTTCTATATTTTGAACATAGTTTTCAGTGAGATTTTTATGTAAGCAGAGTGCTAAATGTGTCATTCTAGCTTTGAGCTCTTTTTCTTTCCAAAAAGTGTCAAATACATCCGCATAAAACTGTTTAGATGAGAATGTTTTATCTAATGCCTGCAGAGAGTTTGCAAGTAGTTCTACATACTTTTTATTGTATAAATCTTTTAAAAGGGTAGCCATTTAAAGTCCTTCCAAAAGGACTCTCCAGAGTCTTTCAACTTCTATATCATTTAAAAAGAGGGTACTCTTATTATTGTAGAGTTCCAAAAGTCCTTGAATATTTATGGATAAAGTATGTGTACACTCTTCATGAACAGGTAAATATGCACGAATAAGAGAGACACTCGCTTCAATTTTTTGTGAGCATAAAAAACATTCAAACTCTTTATGAAGTCTTCCTTCATGCTCTAAAAGTTTTACATATGATTCTATTGCGACACGTTTAGGGTTTTGCTTATTCCATTCATAGGCTGCGCTTTCAAGTAAATCATAGTAAAAATCTCCTATATCTTCACTATCTTTTAAGTGAGGATAAAAGAGCTGTAAAAAATTTTGCCAAAGTTGTAAAAGTTGATTATTGTTAATCCACGGAAAACCAATATGAATAACATCTTTGAGTCTTCCAATGGTTGATTTTGCAGAGGGTTCTATCTCATAATCTATCTTAAAACCCATATTAATCGTGCCATGACGAGCACCATAAAATCGATAAAGTGTATGTATGTTTCTCTTGGTTAAAATATAGACAATTAAGTCCTCATCTTTGACCTTGTTTAGGTTTATAATATAGCCTTCCATAGAGGGAGTATACCGCATTTAACCTTGTTTTAATGCTTTCTTGGGTACCCTTCGACATTTACAGACAAAAAAAGTAATTATCTACAATTAAGAAGGAATATCATGGGACGCAATTTAGATTTATTAACTTCCTTTAAAGACAACTGTGGATTTGGACTGTTAGCCTCAATAGACAATACACCTACTCATAAAAACTTAGAGGATGCAATTACCTCTTTATCGAGAATGATGCATAGGGGTGCCATCGCAGCAGATGGTAAAACAGGTGACGGTTCAGGTCTACTTCTTTCAATACCAAAATCATTTTTTGAAAAAGAACTTTCTAAAAACGGTATAGAGATACCTGAACAGTACGCAGTAGCAATGGTGTTTTCGACAAATGAGAATGATTTTGCTGTTATTGATTCAGTATGTAAAAATAATGACCTTAAGGTTATTTATACAAGAGAAGTACCTGTTAACACTAATGCTTTAGGTGAGCAGGCACTCTCAATGTTACCAACAATTAAACAGCTTTTTGTTGTACCTGCTTCTCCAGTTGCTACTGAAAGACTTGATGCACTTGTGTATTTATCAAGAAAAGAGATTGAAGCAAAGTTAAAGTCTGATAACACATTTTATATCCCATCTTTTTCAACAGTTGTAGTTTCTTATAAAGGTCTTGTGATGCCAACGCACATTAAAGAGTTTTATAAAGATTTGGCATCTGAAGACTTCAAAATATCTTTTTGTCTATTTCACCAGAGATTTTCGACAAATACTCTACCACAATGGAAACTTGCACAGCCGTTTAGAATGATTGCACACAATGGAGAGATAAACTCTGTAACTGCAAACAGATTAAACGTGAAAGCAAAAATGGCTGCAGTAAAGTCGGGCATCTTTACTGACGAAGAGATGAGTAGACTTATGGATGTTATTCAAGATGGAATGAGTGACTCTGCAAGTTTAGACAACTTCATGGAGTTTTTACAGGTAAATGGAGTCGATTTCTTTAAAGCTGCACGTTCATTGATTCCTGCGCCATGGCACAATGATCATGCAATGGATTCAAAACTAAGAGCATTTTATGAGTATGCAAGTACATGTTTTGAGCCATGGGATGGACCAGCCGCAGTAAGTATGACAAATGGAAGATACATTGGATGTGTTATCGACAGAAATGGATTAAGACCATCTAAATACATTAGAACGATAGATAATAGAATGCTTATTTCATCTGAATATGGTGTACTTGAGCTTCCTGAAGAAGAGATTGCTGAGAGAGGTAGATTACAGTCTGGTGAAATGATTGGAATCGACTTAAAGTATGGAAAAGTTCTTAAAAACAAAGATATTAATGACCATCTTAAGTCAATGCACAACTATGACAAATGGCTCTCTGAAAATATGCTTTATCTCCAAGAACATGCAATTACAGCAGAAGTTGAAAGTTGTAAATTCGAAAAAAGTGAGATGGAAGCGAAACAAAGATACTTCAACTATACTCAAGAGGTAACAAAACAGGTTATCTTCCCAATGTTAAAAGAGGGTAAAGAGACAACAGGTGCCATGGGTGATGATACTCCTCTAGCAGCTTTCTCAACAGAGCAGAGAAACTTTACAGATTTTTTTAAACAGAAGTTTGCTCAGGTAACAAATCCACCAATCGATCCAATCAGAGAAAAAACAGTTATGAGTTTAAATACTGGTTTTGGTGAGATAAGAAATGTACTTGCAGATGATCCAGAACATGCAAAAAGATTAAAAACAGTACTTCCAATCATGTCTGCGGAAAAATTCTCTATTTTAAAAGAGTTTGGCGATGAAGCATCTCCAAAGTATGATGCTGCATATAAGTACGCTCAATACTCTACAACGTACACTGGTGATTTAAAAGCTTCTTTAGATGCCTTAATCGAAAAAATCATTGTTGATGTAAGAGATAATGGAGTAAGAACAGTTATCTTAGACGACAGAGAGTTGGATGCAAATAATAAAGTAATTCCGATGCTCATGATAATTGGAGCGTCTAGTCAGAGACTTCTTGATGCAAGATTAAGACATTTAGTAAGTATCGTAGCTGTTACGGGTGAAGTCTTTGATCCACACTCTGCGGCTTGTATGATAGGATACGGTGCAGCTGCTATATTCCCTTATCTACTGTACTATACTGTAGAGCAGTTGGCTGAAGGTACTGAGTACGCAGAAGATATAGCATTTAACCTTAGAAGATTTAGAAGAGCTATGGGTGCAGGTATCTCAAAAGTTATGTCAAAAATGGGTATTTCAACGCTCTCTTCATATAGAAACTCAAGACTCTTTGACGTTATTGGATTGAGTGATGATATAGTGAATGACTGTTTTGCTGGAAGTAGGTCTTTATTATCTGGTCTTTCATATACAGATATTGATGAGAGATTAAACTCAAATCATGCTAGAGCATATACAGATGTTTTTGAAGGGCAAGATAAAGCACTTTACAAAGGTGGATACTATAAATATAAAAAAGGTGAAGAGTTCCATGACCTTTCTAAACCAACAATCGCTGCAATTCAAGATGCAGCAGCGTCTGGTTCGAAAGAGGATTGGAATAAACTCAAAGAGCTTGTAAATTGTAGAGATAAAAAATTTATTAGAGACTTCTTTGATATTAAAAGTGATAAAGCACCAATTTCTATTGATGAAGTTGAATCTACATCTGAAATTTTTAAAAGATTCTCTACAGCGGCTATGTCAATGGGTTCTATTTCACAAGAAGCTCATGAGACTCTAGCGGCTGCTATGAATAAAATTGGCGGTAGATCAAACTCAGGTGAGGGTGGTGAAGCTAAAGAGAGACTTGGAAGTGATAGAAACTCTAAAATTAAGCAAGTTGCTTCAGGAAGATTTGGTGTTACGCCGGAGTATTTACAATCTGCTGAAGAGTTACAGATTAAAGTTGCTCAAGGTGCAAAACCAGGTGAAGGTGGACAATTGCCAGGATCAAAAGTTTCTCCACTTATTGCAACACTTCGTTATACAAAACCGGGTGTTACACTGATTTCACCACCGCCACATCACGATATTTACTCGATTGAGGATTTGGCACAACTTATTTTTGACCTGAAACAGGCTAATCCGAGAGCAAAAGTCGCAGTGAAGCTTGTTTCTTCTGCTGGTGTTGGAACTATTGCCTCTGGTGTAGCAAAAGCATATGCAGATAAAATTATTATCTCAGGTGGAGATGGTGGTACAGGTGCTGCACCTATAGGTTCTATTAGATTTGCTGGTAATCCTTGGGAACTTGGGCTTATAGAGGCACACAATGCACTCAAAGTAAACAACTTAAGAGGTCAGGTGAGACTTGAAACAGACGGTGGTTTAAAAACTGGTCTTGATGTTGTTAAGGCAGCTATTATGGGTGCTGAAGAGTATGCGTTTGGTACGGGTGCGCTTGTAATTGTCGGATGTATAATGCTTAGAATCTGTCACATGAATACATGTGCGGTTGGTGTTGCAACACAAGATGAAAAATTTAGAGCTAAATTTAATGGTAATGTCGAAAAAGTAGTGAACTACTTTACGCTTTTAGCTGAAGATGTACGTGAAATTCTCGCTTCACTTGGTTATAAATCTTTAGAAGAGATTATTGGTCAAGATCATCTTCTTAAAGTAATTGACGATGAATTTGCTCAAAAATTTGATTTTGAATCTCTTATTCATAGAATAGAGGGTGTTAATACATGTCAAGTACCATTTAATGAACCATATGATCAAAATGAGTATGAAAAAGCAATTCTAAAAGAGCTCTTACCGACAATTGAAAATCCTGAAAAACCAATTGTTTTAGAGAAAGAAATTTCGAATTTAAACAGAAGTTTTGCAACGAGAATTTCTGGTGAAATTGCAAAAAGATATGGTAATGATGGTCTTCCAGATAATACGATTACATTAAATATGAAAGGTGTTGCTGGACAATCACTTGGTGCATTTATGTCTAAGGGTATTAATATTAATCTTTATGGTGCAGCAAACGACTATATCGGTAAAGGTATGAATGGTGGAAATATCGTAATTACTGCTGAGAAAAGCGGTCAAAAATTTGCACTTGGTGGAAATACTTGTCTCTATGGTGCAACAGGAGGTTCACTCTATATTAACGGTCAAGTTGGTGAGAGATTTGCTGTAAGAAACTCAGGTGCTATAACAATTGTTGAAGGTACTGGAGACCATCCTTGTGAGTATATGACAGGCGGTACGGTTGTAATTTTAGGAAAAACTGGTGTGAACTTTGGTGCTGGTATGACTGGTGGTAAAGCATTTGTTTATGATGAAGATAGAACATTTTATGAAAAAATAAATACAGAACTTGTAGAAGCTATTAGACTTGATGATGATGAATTTGATGCTGATATGTTTGAACTAAAAAATCTCTTAAAAGATTTCGTAGAAAAAACAGGAAGCCAAAAAGCACAAGATATTTTACATAGCTTTAGAAGTGAAGTAAGAAAAATTTGGATGATTATTCCAAGAGGTGCAAGACCTACTCTTGAAGCGAGTAAAAAAGGAGAGTAGTTAACAGCTTTCCTTAAGACCTGCGTTTAAACGCAGGCAATATCTATTTCTCCAAAATCCTTTATATAATTTTTTAAAATAAGTATTAATTTGCTATAATTCGTGCATTTATATAATTTAAGGATTTTTTTTGAACCTACTAGATCTATTTCATAAAACTTTTGATAATAAACAGCCTGTAAAAGCAGAGGCATCTTCACATTGGATTAAGTGTAAATCGTGTCATTCAACGATGTATTACAAAGAGGTGGAAAATCAAAATTATGTTTGCCCTAAATGTGGTTTTCACATTCGTATAGGCGTTAAAGAACGTATAGCATTACTAGCAGATGAGGGGACATTTGTTGAGCATGATGCAACTTTAGCACCTATTGATCCATTAAAGTTTGTTGACTCAAAACCTTATACAGAGAGAATTGAAGAGGGATTTAATAAAACGGGAAGAAAATCATCAGTAGTCGCTGGAAGCTGCAAAATGAATGGTGTTCCTGCACAAGTTGTTATTTTTGATTTTGCGTTCATGGGTGGTTCTCTTGGTTCAGTAGAAGGTGAGAAGATTGTTCGTGCTGTAAATCGTGCTATAGAAAACAGAGAAGGTCTGGTTATTTTTTCTGCTTCAGGTGGAGCAAGAATGCAAGAATCGACGTTTTCACTTTTACAAATGAGTAAAACTTCTGCAGCACTTGCAAAACTTGGGAAACACAACTTACCATTTATCTCTGTGCTTACAGACCCAACTATGGGTGGTGTATCGGCATCTTTTGCAAACCTTGGTGATATTGTAATTGCAGAGCCAGGAGCACTTATAGGATTCGCCGGTGCACGTGTAATTGAACAGACTATTGGTTCTGCACTACCTGATGGTTTTCAAAGAGCTGAGTTCTTGCTTGAAAAAGGTTCAATAGATATGATTGTAAATCGTAATGACCTTAAAAAAACACTTGCAGATCTCTTTACACTGTTAAAAGTTTAATATGAAACTTTATGCACTCTGCGATCAGGATATGCTTGATGCTAAAGGCGTCTCTGTTGAAGAGTTTGTCACTATAGCACAATCACACAATGCAGAGATTATTCAGTATCGTAATAAGAATGCGGATATCGCATTTATGAAGCAACAACTTATTAAAATAAGAAAAATATATGACGGCTTTTTAATTGTAAATGATGCGTATGAGCTTGTAGAGTTTTGTGATGGTGTACATGTTGGACAAGAGGATTTACAGGCTATTGATCAAGATATTGTCAAAGCTGTTAAAATCTTAAGAAGTGTCATTACAAGTGATAAAATTCTAGGCATATCTACACATAATGAAGAAGAAGTACTACAAGCAAATACAATGGATTTAAACTATATAGGTCTCGGTGCGTACAGAGGTACAACTACTAAAACAGATGTAAGCACAATTTTAGGGGACTCTCTTGATACTATTGCTGCGCATTCAACACACTTAGTTGCTGCCATAGGTGGTGTAAAACTTGATGATACCTTTGAACACGTCACTTATAATGTTATAGGAAGTGGACTGTTAGTGTGAATATTGAGATAGTAAGTATTGCAAAAAAAGAGAAAAGTATTTACGATCCTCTCTATAAAGACCTTATTAAAATGATAGGACGCTTCGCAAAAGTAACAGATACCGAAATTTTTCCAAAAGATGTAGCAAAAGCACACACTATCTCTCCACAAGCCTCTCAGGCGGCTTATTCTAAAGCTTTAGAGCCATATGTTGGTAAAGAGTATTGCGTAATGTTACATCCTGATGGAAAAATAATCGACAGTTATGAGTTTAGTAAGCTTATAAATGATAAAATTGCGATTAAATTTTTCATTGGTGGAGCTTATGGCTTCGAGGATGACTTTATAAAGAGAAGTGATGCTGTTGTAAGTTTAGGAAAAATTACAATGAGTCATAAAATTGCTAAGGCTGTTCTTTTAGAGCAGATTTATAGAGGTTTTTCAATATTGAGCAATCATCCATACCATAAATAGAAGGGAATTACGTAAGTGCAGACAAGTGAGTTGAATTATTTCAAAGAGATACTACTAAGTAGAAAAAAACAGATTATGAAAAACATTGATGGGGTGAATACAGAGTTAAATTTATTAAACTCTTTAGAGCTAAATGATGAGGGTGATCACGCTGCAGCGAACTCGAACTCTATGATTGAAAGTGCTATTGTACAGCAACAGACAAAAGAGTTAGGAGAGATAGATGTTGCTTTAGGTAAGATATCTCATGGAGAGTATGGAGTCTGTGAAATGTGTGAAGATGATATAGGATTTCAAAGACTCAAGGTAAAACCACATGCAATTTATTGTATTGACTGTAGAGAAATAGTAGAAAAATCTAAATAGGAGATGTAATAATGTACATAAAAAGATATACGATAGCCGCTTTAATACTGATGGCCTTAGTGGGTGGATATGTTTTTTCATACATAACACAAGAGACAATGTCACTTGACTTTTTTGGTATACCACTACCACCATTGTCTATAGCTTTATGGGTTGTTGTACCTCTTTTTATTTTATACATCGCTAGTGTTGCACATATGCTTTTTTACTCTATTATGAGTAGTTTAAAACTCCGTAGATTTGAAAAAGATTTTCAAAACCTCATAGATGCTATTGTTGACGCATATATGGGTAAAAGAGAGAGGCACTATAGTTTTAAAACAGAGAGATATAAACTATTGGGTGCTTTACTTGAAAATACAACTCTGTTTCCAAAGAAAGAGCTTGCAGGTTCTACACAGAGTGAGAAATTAAACAGTGCTTTACAAACAATAGAAAACATTAAAAATGCTCAAATTGAAGACCTAAAAAAATATAATCTTCCTATTGATAATGAGTTGACGATACAAAACGAACGTAATAGGTATAAAGCAGAAGAAATAAGTGCTGAGGATATTCTTTCAAACTCGTCTAAATATGCAGATGTGTTATGTAAAGAAGTTTATGTCGACTTTGTTGCAAAAGCACCGCTTCACGCAATAGAAAAGTATCAATCATTTTTAAGTAAAGAGGCTTTATATACAATTTTGGCAAGAGTAAATGCTGATGATTTTACTCTTGAGATTAGTACGGAAACAATTATCTCTTTTCTAGAAAAACTTGATTTAAGCAAAGATGAGTATATAAAACTTTCATCTATTCTCTCTACAGGTGGAATGATTCCCGAACAGAGAATTAAACTTTTTGAAATGCTTTCTGAAAAAAGTGATGAGATTATGGACGCTTATCTTTTCACTCTTTTTGATTTAGAAATGCTTGCTCCTGCTGAAGCTATTTTAGACAATTCACAACCAAGTGAATATCAAAATTTTAAAGCATACCGTGCGCTTAAAGAGTGTAACCAGAACTTTAGTATCTATCTTTTTGTGTAAGTAGTTATGTTGAAAAACCTCTCCTTTGACAATCCTATTTACGTTTTAGCCCCTTTAGCGGGCTATACAGATCTTCCATTTAGAAGTGTTGTCAAAAAATTTGGAGCTGATCTTACTGTCAGTGAGATGCTTAGCTCAAATGCTCTTGCACATGGTTCACAAAAAACATTTCATATGTTAGAAAAATCTCCTTTGGAAGATCCTTATTCTGTACAAATTGCAGGTGCTGATGTAGATGTTGTTACACAGGCCGTAGAAGTGTTAAATCAGCAAGCTGGGATAGATATAATTGATCTTAATTGTGGGTGTCCTGTACCAAAAGTTGTTGGACATGGAAGTGGAAGCTCTTTGTTACTAGATTTACCACTTATGGGAAAAATAATCAGAACCATCAAAGATAAATCAAATAAAGAGCTTACAAGTGTAAAAGTAAGACTTGGATTTGAAGGAAAGAACCATATAGATATTGCGAAAATGGTAGAAGATAGTGGAGCAGATTTTATTGCCGTACATGGAAGAACACGTGTGGGTAAATTTAAAGCTGCTGTTGATTATGATGCTATTAAAGAGATGAAAAAAGCTGTCTCAATTCCTGTAATTGCAAATGGTGATATTGATTCATTTGAAAAAGCGAAGTGGGTTTTGGAACACACAGGTGCAGATGGAGTGATGATAGGTCGTGGTGCCGTAGGAGCTCCTTGGATATTTCACCAACTCCGTACTGGAAACTCTGATGTCGCCCAGTCTGTAAAACACTCTATCATTATGGAACATTTTGACAAGATGATAGAGTTTTATGGTGAACATGGTGTTCCTATGTTTAGAAAACATACACATACTTACTCAAAAGGATTTCGTGGTGCTTCTGTTTTAAGAAATGAAGTAAATACGATTACAGATGTTACAGAGTATAGGGCACTAATAGACGATTTTTTTAAAAACGCAGAGATGACGCTCTGATGTTAAAAATAAGCAAATCAATTCAGACTTTAAGCAGAGATGATATTGCTGATAACCTTCTGCATTATGATTACAATACAAAACATCTCCTCTCTCTTATACGCAAAGGAGTTGCAAATGATGATCCCTCATATTTAAGCTCGTACCGCTCTTTTGAAGGAGAGGTTTACGAAAATTTTCTTTATGAAAAACTGCTACGTTATGCAGTTGAAAATGATGATATAGAGAAGTTTGTTCTTAAAGGTTTTCATCAAAATCGTCATAAGGCACATGCAAATACACTCTCTATTAGTGAAAAAGAGCAGATTGTTTACAGAACAAAAAGTCGTGAAATTAGCGAATTTGATGCTATGTTTGTAACTAAAAACAATGAGCTTTATTTTGTAGAGATGACTCTAGTAAAATCTGTTTTAAAATTACGAAGAAGATTACGTAAGAAAAAAGCACTTTTAGAGACTATTTTTCCAAATTACGAAATTAAGGCGCTTATTATTTTAAATGAAGGGGCAATGGGAACAAAACAGTTTCCGGATTATTGTGATGTATGGTTTACTAAAGAGTTTTCAGCAGAAGATGTTCTTGAGTATATTCAGGCAAAAAATAAACGTCAGCTTCTTCCAAAAGTAAAAATAAAAGCTCCTAAGATGATAGAAGCACATACTTTAAAGTTACATCCGTTTCGATATTACAATACTATGGCTTGGATTACCAAAACACTTCGCGCGCATAAGAAGCATGTTTTAGATATGAGCTTTTTAATGAATGATAAAATTCAGCGTTATCAAGATCTTTACAATAAATTTTATATAGGTTATATCCCTGTAGAAGCATTACGTGAAAAATTACAGTTGGCGGACACTTATAAAAAAGAGCAAAGAGTTATTGTCGCAATTGAAAAAAAACATTCAGATGAGATTGTGCTTACATATTATATTCAAACAGCTAGAAAAAGACTCTACTTATACAGCTTTGATGATGATGGAAAACTCACAAAAGAGAAAAAAGATCCTTATGGAATTACGGTTACAGAGGTGTTTCATATAGATAAGCTAATGGATGAGACATACCTTTTAGATATAGGAAGTCTACATACAATAAAGAAATTACTTAAAGAGCGTTATGAGAGAGAGCAAAAATAGTTTTTTTGTTCTTTATACTTCTTCATTATAGAGTAGAGATGCTGCACGCTCTTTATAAGCCTGTAGAGGTTCTTTTGAATTAATAGTGTTATTGTCGTGGTTTTTTCCTAAAAACTCTTCAAGTTGTTCATGTCTACTTTGTAAAATAGTTTGAAACTCCTGTTCAGTTGTTGGAATGTTATCAACAAATTTATCAAGTAAAATACTACTTTTTCCCATTAAGACTAAATAACTTTGCGAGCCAAAGTCAAGCATTACTACACTGTTTTCATTATTAATAGCTTTTTGAAATCTAATTGAAACTTGTTCATTGTCTATTTTTTTAGGAACAGCTGCTGATGAAGTAGTTTGAGATGACTCATTTGACTGAAAAAGCCATGGGGTGTTTTGTGCTTTTGACTGCTGTTTTACTATTTTACGTTTAAAGTAAAAAAGAGCGATGACTGCAATAAGTAAAAAACCTACAACGATATAGTAACGGTCCGAGATACCTTCATCCTTCTTTGTAGGAAGATTACTCAGAAAATTACTATTTGCACTGTTTTGTATGCTTGGAGTCGAACCTGAAGTAGGTACATTGTTAGCTGTTTTAAAACGTAAACGTAGTCCATATCCATCTGAAGTTCGTGATGCCATGAGTTTTATGTTTGCAGGTACGGAAGCAACAACCTGTGTCTGTTTTGACATTGGAGTTATTGAAAGTGAGTGTAAAAATGGAGAGTTTACCTTTTTAACTTTTGGAGATTCTATTGATGCACCTTCAAGTTTAATAACTATTTTATCATTTGTTGTACTCTGTGTAATTCGCCCGTCAAAAGGTGTATCAAAAGTTATCATCATATCGACGCGGTCGGTTCTATCATAGATGTTATAGCTTAATATCTTAGATGCGAAGAGTGATAAGGGAAGTAAAAGTAGGGTAAAAAGTATCTGTTTTTTCATAATCTCTCTTTAGAAAGGTGGTATAAAACGGCACTAGAGTCGAGTACTTCATTGATACGAATAGCTAAGTTTTTCTCATAAACCATGACTTCGCCTTTACCGAGTATGCGACCGTTAACATAAGACTCGACAGACTCTCCTGCTGGTTTTTTCAAGTCAATTATAGAACCTTTTTCGAGTTTCAGTATTTCACGAACGCTTAGCTCTGTTTCTCCTAGATCTGACACAAACTCAACTTCCATATCAAGAATACCAGAGTAGTCCATCCATGATAACTCTTTTTGTGCATCAAAAGGAACTTCCTCTTTTGAATAGTTGTATTTTTTTGCCTTAGCCATGTAGTTCCTTAATTGCTATAGATATTTCATCATTGTCAATTGCAAGTGTTTTTGCTTCATCATACTCTAAATCAAAGATGTCAAATTTTTCATAATTTGGAGTTGAAATTGTAAAAGGGTTAGAGTCCTCTTCTTCAGCTATGACCTTCGCACTTCCAATAATAAGATTTGCTGTCTCTAGCGTCATATCGATAAGTGTTTCATCATCACTCTCATCCTCTTCCAAGAAGAGTTTTGAGACACGTTGCATAAACTCTTTGTCAGAAGCTATATAAACTCTATATTGAGCTCCATTTTTAGTATCCACATCTATATAAGCAATAAGTGTTCTCTTTTGTGTTAGGCCATCTTTTACAGTATGTGTTTCACGAATTTGGTGTATACAGAAATTTGTAGAAGCTTTTTCTATAGTTTTTAACATTTTATACCCTTGTATGATAATCTTCGATTATACTTGAATGAATCTCAAATGAAAATTAAATCATATGCTATAATTCCCCAAAAATATTGGGCTGTGCATGCTAGAACTACTTTTACTTGGTACTGCTGTTGGTACACTTTCTGGCTTTTTTGGTATAGGTGGTGGTACTATTTTGGTACCTCTGCTTTTACTGCTTGGTTTTGATATTAAAACTGCGATTGGAATCTCTGTCATTCAAATGGTTTTTAGCTCTATTTTTGGGAGTTATTTAAACCAAAAAAAAGGCACACTTGATGTTAATATGGTTCTTTTTATTGGACTTGGAGGCTTTTTAGGTGGACTTTTAAGCGGCTATGTTGCTTCTGTTTTTAATGCCTTAACTTTAGAAATCATTTTTTTACTATTTGCTCTTTTTGCTTTGAGTCGTGTCTTTATAAAAACACAAGAGCATGCAGAACATAAGCAACTTTCAAGACTCCTGCTATTTTTTATAGGTTTTCCACTCGGTATTTTTAGTATGACTATAGGGGTAGGGGGAAGTATTATTCTTGTACCTATTTTAGTTGGGTTTTTACATGTACCTCTCAAAAAAGCAACATCAGCAGGGCTCTTTTTTGTGGTTTTTTCTTCTGTGTCTGGATTTATATCGCATTATATAAATGGAGTAATGGATTTATCAAGTGGTGTATATATAGGTTTAGCATCACTCGTTGGAGTATATATAGGTATAAGGTTAAAAGATGCTGTAAGCGTACAATTACAAAGAAAGCTTTTAGTTGGTTTTTACCTGCTTGTAGTACTATATTTAGCGAAAAGAGTATTTTTTTAATTAAGGGACAAATTTGAGTAACAAAGATGTAATAACAATCACAGGTGCAAAAGAGAATAATCTCAAAAATATCGATCTAACAATACCAAAAAATGAGTTAATTGTTATGACTGGCTTGAGTGGAAGTGGAAAGTCAACACTGGCTTTTGATACTCTCTATGCAGAGGGACAACGTCGTTATATGGAGTCTCTTTCATCTTATGCACGTCAGTTTCTTGATAGAGTCGGAAAGCCAAATGTTGATAAGATCGAAGGACTCACACCTGCAATAGCCATAGATCAAAAAACAACTTCAAAAAACCCTCGATCAACAGTAGGTACGATTACTGAAATTTATGATTATTTTCGTCTTCTATATGCTCGTGTTGGTATACAACACTGTCATAAATGTAATAAAGTTATTTCTCAAATGTCAGCTTCAGATATTATTGCCGAAGTGGCAAAGCTTCCAGAAGGAGCTAAACTTGTTCTACTTGCACCACTTGTTAAAGAGAATAAAGGGAGTTATGCAGACTTACTAGAATCCTTAGTACATAAAGGTTATGTTCGGGCTATGATAGATGGTGTTATGGTACGTCTTGATGAAGATATTGAACTTTCAAAAAGTAAAAAACATACCATTAAGGTAGTAATTGACCGCGTTGTTGTCAAAGAAGAGAATAAAGAGAGAATTGCAGCTGATGTAGAGAAGGCTTTAAAAGAGTCGTATGGTGAGTTAGAAATTGACATTTTAAACCATCAAGAACTTGGCTGTAAAGAACATATGCACTACTCAGAACACAATGCTTGTTTTGACTGTAAAATCAGCTTTGAGCCTTTGGAACCACTTTCGTTTTCATTTAACTCCCCAAAAGGTGCTTGCCCCGAATGTGATGGTTTGGGATTACGTTACGCTCTTGATCAGGATAAAATTATTGATACTGATTTAAGTATAGAAAAGGGTGCTGTAAAGATTGTATACGGATTTAATAAAGGATATTATTTTACATTTTTAAAAGGCTTTTGTGAACACAATAATATAGATATTACTGTTCCATACTCAGATTTAGAAGAGTATCAAAAGAAAGCTATTTTACATGGAAACGTGGATGAAGTTGAGTTCATGTGGAAAAACCACAAGGTGAAGAGACTTTTTCCAGGAATTATTCGTATAGCATATGATATGTTTAAAGATGAAAAAGAGCTTGCAGACTACATGAGTGAAAAAGTGTGTAGTGTATGTGGTTCCCATAGATTAAAAAGAGAATCCTTGGCAGTTAGAGTTGGTCACAAAGGTATATCTGAGCTTCTTGATATGCCAATTAGTAAGACTTATGAATGGTTTGCTGAGGATAAAAATTTCTCTTACTTAGATTCACAAAACAAGCAAATTTCTGCTCCAATTTTAAATGAAATTCGTGAGCGTCTTTTTTTCTTGCATGATGTCGGTTTAGGTTACATTACACTCGGTCGTGATGCAAGAACGATTAGTGGAGGCGAAGCGCAAAGGATTCGTATCGCTTCACAGATAGGTTCTGGACTGACGGGAGTTATGTATGTTCTCGATGAACCAAGTATAGGTTTACATGAACGTGATACTTTAAAACTTATCCGTACACTTAGAAGTCTTCAAGAAAAAGGAAATAGTGTTATTGTTGTTGAACATGACAAAGAGACTATAGAACATGCAGATTTTATAGTGGATATTGGAAATGGTGCGGGAAAATTTGGTGGAGAAGTTGTTTTTAGTGGAACGCTTAAAGAGCTGAAAAAAGCAAAAACATTGACAGCAGATTATCTTTACGGAAGAAAGAAAATTGAGTATTTTTATAGACGTCCACAAGAGAACTTTATAGGGATTAAAAATGTTACATTAAATAATATTAATAATTTAAGTGTTGAGATTCCACTCAATAACTTTGTCTGTATTACAGGTGTGAGCGGAAGTGGAAAAAGTTCTTTGATGTTACAGACACTACTCCCTACAGCACGAGAACTGCTTAATCATGCAAGAAAGGTAAATAAAGTTGCAGGTGTGGAGATAACTGGACTTGAACAAGTAGATAAAGTTATTTATCTAGATCAGAGCCCTATTGGAAGAACTCCACGTTCAAATCCTGCGACATATACTGGTGTTATGGATGAGATACGTAACTTATTCGCTCAAACAAAAGAGTCGCAAATTCGTGGCTATACAAGCTCACGTTTTAGTTTTAATGTAAAAGGCGGACGCTGTGAGAAGTGTCAGGGAGAGGGTGAGATTAAAATTGAGATGCACTTCTTACCCGACATTATGGTGAAGTGTGATACATGCCATGGTACACGTTACAATCTTCAGACTCTTGAAGTACTCTATAAAGGGAAAACAATTTCAGATGTTTTAAAAATGTCTGTTGATGAGGCTTATGAGTTTTTTGCTCCTATTCCAAAGATAAACCAAAAGCTCAAAACACTTGTAGACGTAGGTCTTGGCTACATTACACTTGGGCAAAATGCAGTAACACTCTCAGGTGGTGAAGCACAACGTATCAAGCTTGCAAAAGAGCTAAGTCGTAAAGATACTGGAAAAACACTTTACATTTTAGATGAACCAACTACAGGGCTTCACTTTGCAGATGTAGATAGACTCACAGGAGTACTTCATAGATTTGTTGAGCTTGGAAACTCTATGCTCATAATCGAGCATAATCTTGACATGATAAAAAATGCTGACTGGATTATAGATATGGGTCCAGAAGGTGGTAGTGGTGGCGGACTTGTCATTGCTGAAGGTACGCCTGAGAATTTAGCAGAAAACTATCCGCAGACAGGTTCTCATACAGGTGAGTATCTTAAAAAAGAGCTGGCATTACATAGCTAAAATTTTATATACAATCCAAGTAGTTAAAAAGGCGATTATAGTTCCATAACCTACTATGGCAGAGCTTAGCCTTGGTGCAAGACCTGCCATTGAGGCAACTGCACCCGCTGTAATCATAGGTCCCATAGAAGCTTCCATAATCGCTATATTTGCTATAAAACCTTCCCATGAAAATATATATACAATTCCAATTGCTATTAGTGGAGCTAGAATTATTTTTACGCCTAATGCACTTAGCATGGGTTTTAACTCCTCTTTAGGAAGCTTGAAGTTAAGTTGTAGACCTACCGAAACAAGAGCTAAAGGTACAATAGTCATTGCAAGAGATTCAAGGACTGATGTAACAATAGGGTTAAAAGTAGTTCCTATAAAGGCTACAGATATTATGAGTGCTATAAATGTAGGGAATGTAAGGATTTTTTTTGCTATGGCTTTGATGTTAACATCTTCTCCGTTTGAATAGTAAACTGATATGAAAGTACCGTAAGTTGAAAGGGCTATAAATGAGCCTAATTGGTCATACATTAAAACGTATGCAAGTGATGAATCACCATAGTACGCTTGTGTGATAGGAATACCAATAAATGACGTGTTTCCTAAAACACCTACAAGGAGTAATGCTCCAGTCACTTCACGAGAGAAGCTGAAAAACTTACTTAAGTAAAAAATAATGATAGCACTTATTGCCATAACAAGCCATGCTATAATAATTGGAATAAAAACATCAAAAGAGAAACTCAGACGAGGAATTTGTAGTAACATCATTGCTGGTAAAGAGATGTAAAGTATAAACTGATTGAGTATAAGTGAAGTGTTATGTGCAAAGATATTTTTAAGTAGATAACCTGCTGTAAAGGTAATAAATATAAGAAGAAAGTTGTCCATGGGCTCGTTTTTTTGCAAAATTATAGTTAAAAAGCATAAAAATCAAAAATAGTTATGAGTGCAGAGATGTTGTGATATAATTTTTGTTATGGAAAATGGACTTACTATTGCGCTGATTGTCACTGTCTTTGTTGTTACGTATCTTTTTTTATATCTCTATTTCACTTCTAAGCAGAAGGTTTTAGAGAAGAAACTTATCGCCTCTTTACATGAGAGTGAATCACTTAAAAAAAAGGTGGAGTCGTTTGGTGTATCTTCAAAAGAAGATGTCAAAGGTTCGAAAAGTACCCTAGTGATAGAGCAGACTAAAAAAATAGAGTTCTTAGAATCTGAAGTTGCTAAACAGAAAAAAAGACTCAGAGAGTTGAAAGTTATTGCTCAAAATGCAACTATGGCACAACAACATTTTCTCTCTAAAGTTACAGAAGAGATAACACGTCCTCTGTACAAGGTTTTAAATGACACTCAGACACTTCAAAAAAGTCTCAAGGAACAGAGTTCTTTAAATACGCTTACACATATTTCTGTAAATGCAAATCATCTTCTACAATTACTAACTGATATAGTTGACCTTTCAAAATTGCAGGCCAAAAGTTTTGAAGTAAGTGAAAATATTGTAGATGTACACTATTTATTAAGTTCTGTAATAAAAAGATTTGCTTCCTTAGCAGAAAAAAAGTCCTTGAAACTCATTTTTGAAATAGATGAAAAAGTACCTGATTTTTTATATATTGACGGAACTAAAGTAGAACAAATTTTAGAAAATCTTATTGAAAATGCCATTAAGTATACTCAAGAGGGTTACGTTAAGTTGAATGTTTTAGTAGATAATGTAGAGCCTACAACAAATACTATAGGTGTTTCATTTTATGTAGAGGATACAGGTGCCGGGATTACGCAAGAGTTTCAAGATAAGGTTTTTAGTGTATTTGAACACGTGAATCAGGCGGAGAATGAGAGTGCACAAACTATCGGTTTGGGTCTTGCAATTGATAAAAAAATTGCACTTGCAATGGGTGGTGATATAACTTTTAAAAGTGAAAACTCTAAAGGAAGTGTATTTCGTTTTAGACTTTCTGATGTTGAGATGGTATTACATAATGAAAGTGACGACTCAGAACAAAAGGCACCTGATTTCAATTTATTAAAAGAGGATACAAAAGTACTTTTAGTTGCTGAGTATAATAAAAATTATGAAACCATAGTCGAGTCTTTTGAAAACAGTAATGTCACACTTTTGGCTTATTCGGATTTTAGGGATATTATGCCTCTATTACAAACACAAAAAATCAATATGATTTTAATTGATGTTGAAATTCTTACAAATGATGAAGGAGCAGTTGCAAAAGTTCTTGCAGGAAGAACAGGTATAGCTGTTGTACCTTTAATTCATAGTAGGGTTAAAGAGCTTGACTTCTCAAATACACCATTGACTCCAAAAGGATTTTTAAAAAAACCGATTTCTAAAGCTGAGCTCTTTAAAGTCTCCTTACGAGTTTTAAACATATAAGCCTTTTAAGAGCTTTTTTTTGTATAATTTCAAAAATTATTTAAAAGGTTTTTCTTATGTCAACATATGTTTTTGGACACACTAGTCCCGACAGCGATTCAATTGTAGGTGCTATCTCTTTATCTTATTTAAAAAATCAACTTGGAGAAGATTGTGTTCCTACACGTCAGGGAGAAATCTCTGCTGAAACACAGTTTATTTTAGATACTTTTGGTGGTACTCTTCCAGAACTAAAAACTTCTGTGGCAGGGGAGAAAGTATACTTAATTGATTTCTCAGATAAAGCACAAGCTCCAAAAGACATTATGGAAGCGACTATTTTAGGTATAGTTGACCACCATAAACTTGGAGACCTTACAACTGACACACCTTTAGAGTGCTGGATCAGACCTATTGGATGTTCAAATACAGTTGTATATGAAATGTATAAAGCACACGACATTGAAATTCCAAAGCACATTGCCGGAATGATGATGATGGCTATTTTAAGTGATACAGTAATTTTCAAATCACCTACATGTACAAAAGTTGATACGAAAGCAGTAAAAGAGCTTTCAAAAATTTGTGGTGTAGAGGATTATAAAAAACTTGCTATGGAGATGTTCATAGTAAAATCTGCAACTGAAGGTGCATCTGCTCGTAATTTAAACACAAGAGACTATAAAGCATTTGAAATGAATGGTATGAAAGTTGGTGTAAATCAACTTGAGATGATAGATATTTCTGCACTTGATGATAGAAACCAAGAAATTTTAGATGATATGGCAGCAATGAAAGAAGAGGATGGCCTTCACACTATGATAGTTCTTCTTACAGATATTATGAAAGAGGGTTCACAACTTCTCTGTCTCAGTGATGATGTAAGTAAAATTGAGAATGCATTTAATGTAAAACTTGAAAATCACCAAGTGTGGTTACCAGGTGTGCTAAGCCGTAAAAAACAGGTAATTCCTTTTGTACAGCCACAATTTAGCTAATAATTGATCGTTTTTTATTGGAGTAGTGGGTTGCACTCACAACATCTCCGATAATTGCCCTATGGTAAAGATAGGGTTCTTTGATATTACGTATAACGTATCTTCCTCCAGAAGTCGTTAAAACTTCAAGTGTCCCTACATCTATCAACTTTTTAAATCGCTCACTTACTGGCTTAATGTAAATAGTACGAATTTCACTCAGTTCTATAGGAAATATCTCAGGTACTGCATGACCTTTTGAGATGATGAGTCGCTCTTGCGTTAAAAAGGCATGGTAAGATTTTTTCTCTTTAAATTCATGTACATGCACATAGAGTGTTCGTAAAATAAGTACTATTCCTATCACTCCAATTTCAAGTTCGTAACCCATAAAGAGTAATAAAACTCCTAATGCATAGAGTTTTACAAGAGGGTTATAGAAGTGTTTTGAGATTTCTGCACTGACAAGTATACTTTCGTTTTCACGAAGAATTTTATTTATCTTATCCATGCACTCTCTCTAGTTTGTATAAAGATAACGTTTTATTTTTTTCGTTGGTGTCTTAATAAAGGGCTCAATCTGCTCTACAAATTTGACTATTTTAGAGTATGAAGCGACTCTATTATTAACATCTAGACGCATTTCTTCGAGAAGTTCTAAAATCTTTTTTTGTACTTCATCTGAGGTTCTATCAACACCTTGATACATCTTGTCTATCTTCTCATAGTCAAGATGCACTCTTGCAATTAATTTTCCTTCTATATCCATAACTAAAGAGTCTAGAACAACTTCATTTTGGTTAATGGTAGCTTCTATTTGTTCAGGATATATATTTTTTCCAGATGGTCCTATGATGACATTTTTACTTCGTCCACTGATAAACAAGAACCCATCATCATCTATGTAGCCAAGGTCTCCTGTTAGAAACCATCCATCTTCCATGACTTCGGCAGTTTTTACCTCGTCTTTGTAGTAACCCATCATAACACTTGGAGATTTTGCGATAATCTCTCCCTCCCCAGTTTCTGGATTTTTGTCCTTTATGGCTAGTTCAACACCTGCCATCGCAGTTCCTGTTGATTTGAGCTTGATTTTATCACCAAGGACTGAGCCTGCAAGCAGGGGTGCAGTCTCTGTGAGTCCATACCCTACAATGTAAGGAAATTTCGCCTCTTTTAAAAACTCTTCAACTGTAGGAGAGAGTGCTGCTCCACCAATACCAAAGAAGCGAAGTCTCCCTCCAAATGTCTCTATGAGTTTTTTACCAGCAATTTTGTTAAGTTGCTTACGTAAGGGCGCAAAAGAGTAGAGTGTTCGCATAGCAAAAGAGTCTGTAAATTTTGGTAGTATCTTCCCTTTATATATTTTTTCTATAATCAGTGGAACACTGAGCATCATAGTTGGTTTTACTACTTCAAAGGCTTTGAGTAAGACACTTGGTGTCGGTGCTTTATCGATGTAGTAGACACTTGAACCGTGTAAAAGAGGAATGGTGAGCCCAACAGTACATTCGAGTGTATGTGCCAGTGGTAAAATAGAGAGAAAAACATCATCAGGTTTAATGCTTACTTTCTCATATGCACTCAGTGCATTTGTTACCAAGTTTTTATGAGAGAGCATAACACCTTTTGAGTGTCCAGTTGTTCCGGAAGTGTAAAGCAATGACGCGAGATCATTTTCATCTGGAACAGTTGGATTCTCTTGTGGTTTTGAGATTTTTGATTTGAGTTTTTCAAAGTAACTTTCACTACTGAGTGACTTGACAAGTTCTAGATTATCAAGTTGTATAACAAACTTCAACTCATTATCTTCAGCCTCTTCAATAGTTGAGAGGTGTTTTTCAGAAACAAAAACAGCCTTTGCTTCAGAGTGTCTTAAAATATGGTGCACATCTGATGGATGAAAATCTGCAAGTACAGGAACCACAACTCCACCAAAATAAGTGATACTAAAGTAAGCAACAGCCCAGTAAGGCATATTTTCACTCAGAATTACTACCTTGTCACCTTTTTTAATACCATTATTTTGTAGCAGTGTAACCATTGAGAGAACTTTTGCTTCTAGCTCTTGGTAGGTAAAAGCTTCTGACCCTACATTTCCTAAAGCAGCTCTTTGCCCATAGAGTTGCACCGAGCGATTAAAAAGTGCTGGAAGTGTAAAGTTTTCTAAGTTTTCATAAGGATATGTCATCTCTAATCTCTTTGTATATTTGAATTGAGTATTATTATACTTATTAAATTTCATAAGTGACTTAAAAGTTACAAAAGAGGGCTCTGTTTTGAGTAGAAGAAATAAAAATAAACACCAAAATAACAAACGTGAAACAGTTACTTTTACAGAAAAAGATTTTCTTCCTACTACTCGTGCTGAAATGGATGCACGTGGATGGGATTTCTGTGATGTTATTTTAGTAAGTGGTGACTCTTATATAGACTCTCCTTTCATTGGAATTGCTATGGTTGGACGTATGCTCGAGAGAATGGGTTATCGAGTTGGTGTTATTGCCCAGCCTGATGTGAACTCGGCAGATGACATAATGCGTCTGGGAGAGCCTAAAATATACTGGGGAATTAGTGGCGGCAGTGTCGACAGTATGGTGAGTAACTATACGGCAACAAAAAAATTTCGTAATAGTGACGACTATACACCGGGTGGTAAAAATGACAGAAGACCAGACAGAGCTGTGAATGTTTACTGCAATCTCATCCGTCGTTATTATAAAAATACTGTTCCTTTAGTTCTTGGGGGTATAGAAGCAAGTTTAAGACGTACGAGTCATTATGATTATTGGACAAATAAAATGCGCAAGCCTATTCTTTTTGATGCTAAAGCAGACATCTTAGTCTATGGAATGGGTGAAATGGCTATAGAAGAGTTGACACGTGCACTTGAAAAAGGAGAAGAGTACAGGGATATACGTGGAATATGTTACATCTCTAAAGAGCCCAAAGAGGAGTACATTCAACTTCCGTCGCACCAAGAGTGTATAGATACACCTGAGCGTTACATTGACCTTTTTGATGATTTTTACGATAACAATGACCCAATCTCTGCAAGAGGCCTTTGTCAGCCTGTGGACACACGATATTTAATTCAAAATCCTCCATGTGATTATTTGAATGAAGATGAAATGGATGCAAACTCAAACCTTCCTTTTACAAGAGAGCAACACCCATACTATGAAAAAATGGGAAAAGTGAAGTGTTTAGAGACAATTAAGTTTTCCATAATGACGCATCAAGGGTGTTGGGGAGAGTGTAACTTTTGTGCAATTGGTGTGCATCAAGGGCGTACTATTCGTACACGTAGTGAAGAGAACATCTTAGCTGAGGCAAAATCTTTTAACAAGTATAAAGACTATAAGGGAATCATCTCAGATGTTGGCGGACCAACGGCAAATATGTATGGGTATGAGTGCAATAAAAAGCTCAAACTCGGAACTTGTGCACATCAACGCTGTGTTGACTCACGACATCTATGTGGAAGTATGGAAGTTAACCATGAGAGAAACATAAATCTTTTACGTCAAATTCGTGATGTAGAGGGTGTAAGAAAAGCCTTCGTTGCCTCTGGAATCCGTTATGACTTCATAACAGCAGATAAAGAGCATGGATACTCATACCTTAAAGAGTTAGTGAAGCATCATATCTCTGGACAGATGAAAGTTGCCCCTGAACATACTCAACAGCATGTTCTTGACCTTATGGGAAAACCTGCAAAAAGTACGCTTGTAGATTTTAAAGAGATGTATGACAGACTTAACCGTGAAGAGGGTAAGCAGCAGTTTTTGACTTACTATCTTATAGCAGCACATCCTGGGTGTAATGAGAAAGATATGCACGAGTTGAAGCGTTTTACATCTGAAGAGTTACAGATGAATCCAGAACAAGCCCAAATCTTTACACCAACACCATCAACGTATTCGGCTGTTATGTATTATACGGAGATGGATCCAGTAACACGTAAAAAAATCTTTGTTGAAAAAGATATGCGTCGTAAAGAGAAGCAAAAAGAGATAGTTATCAAAAAAGATAAGTTTGTCAGTGGTTTTGCTTCATAAGTAGTTCTCTATAGTGCGTCTATTTTTTAATGGAAGTAGCAGTTAAAAAGACGTAATCTTTTCCAGTTAATGTGACTCGAAATTTTTTTTGTTGAAGATACTTCTTTGCGAAGATAACATCTTTGTAGAGAAGACCCATCTCTGAGAAGTTATAGTTTTTTACTCTTGCACCATAAACCATCTCTCCATCAATCCATCTACAATTTGGAAAACCTAAAATCATTGCACCGTCACGTTTAAGTTGATTTTGTACTATAGACATAAGTAGTGTGTTGTAGTGTAGATTCGAACTTTGTAGGGTACCTATACTTATAATAAGGTCAAACTCCCCAAGTTTTAATACGTTGAGTTCATTTATATCATGTTGTATGAAAGTAAAATTATCATAGGAAGAGAACTTTTCTCTTGCTTGAGAAATTGCAGAGGCACAAAAATCTATGCCGATAAACTCCATATTATCTGTGTTTTGGAGAAAATCAATAATAGCTTCAAATTCATCACCACTATTGACTCCTAAGTTTAAAATACGTTTTTTTTCTTTGATATTTACATTTTTGAGTGCTTGTAAGTAGTAGTAAATAAAAGAAGCTTCTTCATTTTTATGTATCTGTGTAAATATAGAATCAGTACCATATTTTTCTTCTTTGTCTGTGATAACATTATGAAAAGAGGAATCACTGTTTAATTTTTCATAGCGAATAATGATGTATGTCGCATTGAGTTCTTTGGGAGTCAACATACGGCAACCAAGAAGTTGCGCTAGTTCAATCCAAGTTTTATATCCTCTGTAGAAGGACTTTTTCCCATCAATCAAGAGCTCAGTTCCGTTGTAGGTTGATGAGGCTATATCAGGGTTTATAACGCTAAATTCAAAGATTTCTTTATTTTCAAGATCACTGAGTTCTTGTTGGAGTTCAAATATTATTTTTTCTAATGTGTAATTATGATATGTTCGCATAATTTTTTCCTTGCAATATCTGTTCCATCAGCTCTATGTGATAGAAATGTGATACAATAGAGAAGATTTTACTCGGATTTCGGAGATTTGTAGATGAATGAGAATATAAATTTTTATAAATTTATGCATAAACAGATTCTTGTCGTCATTGCGCTATTTGTTGGAACAGGTCCTGGATATCTTTTCATGGGCTACCTTTACACGTCGATGGTTACAGAGTCACTGTGGTTTATACTTTTGTTAATCGTCTCTATGTGCGGATTTCGCCTCTATATGTCTTTTAATTCCGAGATGACAATAGATGAAAAAGATCTATGGCTCAATAAAGTTCGTCTCTTCATGTTTAGTTACTTCTCTATCTGGACAATAATGTTTGTAACGTACGTGACACTTGATGATATAAATATGCACTATGTTGGTATTGCCACACAGTTTGGTAGTGCAGTTGTTGCAGCAACTATTTTAGCATCACAAAAAAATCTTGTTATCTCTACTGTAACAAGTTTGATGTTTCCTCTGGCACTCTATTTTTTCCTTATAGATACACCATATAGCTATCTTTTGGCATTTTTTACCATTGTACTTAGCGGAGTTTTACTCTATGCAGCTAAAAATACACATGATTATTTATTAAAAAGTAGGTATCAGGCTTATCATGATCATCTGACTACACTTGGGAACAGACGTTATTTTATAGAGCTTTTAGAGAGCTCTGTACAAAAAAATTACGACAAATACACTTATTTACTTCTCATTGACCTTGATTATTTTAAAACGATTAATGACACCCTTGGACATGATGTTGGTGATGAGTTACTCATCGAAGTTTCATCAAGAATGAAATCTTTATGTCGTACTTATGGCAATGCGGTTGCAAGGCTTGGCGGTGATGAGTTTTGTGTATTAAGTAGGGAATATAACACTGATAAAGAGTGTCTTTATGAGGCAGAAATTTTCTCTAAACAGCTTTTAAGTGAGTTGAAACAAAACTATCTCATTGATGGAAATAACCTCTATATAAGTGCCAGTATAGGTATAAGTATTATCAACAATCCAAAACTAAAAGCGAGTGAGTTTTTAAAAGAGGCTGATATAGCAATGTATGAGGCAAAAAATAAAGGTCGTGATGGCGTTATAGTTTTTAACTCAGAACTCTGTAGCATTATAGAAGCAAAACTTGATATTGAGCTAATGCTTAACCATGCTATTGAACGTGGAGAAATTTTTCTCTCTTATCAACCTCAGGTAAACGTGCAAAATAAAATTATAGGCTGTGAAGTTCTTATTAGATGGAACAATCATAAACTTGGTATGATAGGACCAGATGTTTTCATTCCTATTGCAGAGAGCACAGGATATATAGTAACGCTTGGAGAGTATATATTAGAAGAAGCTCTCAAAACACTTGTTGATTGGCATCAAAAAAACTTAGGATTACAACAACTTTCTATAAATATCAGTATGCGACAGTTACTGCATCAAGGCTTTATTAAAAGTGTTACCAACCTTTTTAAGAAGTACAACATAGCAGCTTGTGATACAAAAGTTATTTTTGAGATTACAGAGAGTTCTACTTCGGATGATATACCAAAACTTATAAATATAATCAATCATCTCAAAGAGTATAATATCTCTTTTTCAATGGATGATTTTGGAACAGGCTACTCTTCACTCTCTTATTTAAGAGAAATACCTGTGGATGAGCTTAAAATTGATAAATCTTTTATATCTTCATTGACAGATACACATCAAGCACTACTTGTAAAAACAATTATAGATATCTCTAAAAATCTTAACTTAAGTATAGTAGCTGAGGGTGTAGAAGAGGAGTATCAAAAAGATTTTCTCTCAGATTTGGATTGTGATCTTTATCAAGGTTTTCTCTTTTCAAAATCTGTTTCCAAAGAGGAGTTTGAAAAACTCTTATAAAAAGAGCGATATAACACGCAATTATCGTTCCAACTTCCTCTTCTCTTACATTCCTCTCAGTTTAAATTCACTACAATAAAAGAAAAAAAAGAAGTTATATTTGACTATGCGAATAGATAAATTTTTAAACTCGGTAAACATAACAAAACGTCGTTCTGTCGCCCAAGATATGTTAAGTAATGGAGTCGTTTTGATAAACGACAAAGTGGCAAAAGCAAGCAAAGGTGTTGAGCTTGGAGATATTATTACTATCAATTATTTAGAGAGTAGTATAAAGTATAAAGTACTACAGATTCCAACAACAAAATCTACACCGAAATCTTTGCAAAATGAGTATATAGAGGAGCTTTAAACTATGAGATATGAAGAGGCAAAAAAAGAGTTTACGGCACTTTTTCAGCATGAGATGAGTGATGCTGCGATGCATGATTTTTTAGTTAGTATGCGATTGGATGAAAAAACCTCAGTAGAAGCAATAGCCGCAGCAGCAGAAGTAATGAGAAGCTTCGCAATCTCTCTTCCAATCTCTGAAGAGATGCGTCTTAAAGCCTTAGATATTGTTGGAACAGGTGGAGATAAAATAGGCTCATTTAATATCTCTTCAACTGTTGCTTTACTTGTAGCATCATGTGGTTGTAGTGTAGCAAAGCATGGAAGCCGTTCTGTGACTTCTAAGAGTGGAAGTGCAGATATGTTTGAAGCTTTAGGAGTTCGTCTTGACCTTAGTGTAGAGCAGAGTGCAAGACTTCTAGAAGAGACAGGTTTTACTTTTATGTTTGCACAAAATCATCATCCTGCGATGCGTTTTATCATGCCTATACGTAAAAGTATTCCTGATAAAACTATCTTTAATATACTTGGTCCGCTTACAAATCCCGCTAGTGTACAAAAATCTATGCTTGGTGTATTTAATAAAGAATTTGTTCCAAAAATGCTTGAAGCATTAGAGCTTGGAGGTGCAACTTCTGCAATGGTAGTCAGTTCTAAAGAGGGTATGGATGAGATTAGTATCAGCGATATTACATACGCTGCAAGACTTTCAAACGGAGTGGTCAGTGAGTTTGAAATTGACCCACAGATATATGGACTGAAAAAGGCTCCACTGGAGGCTATTGTTGGTGGCGATGGTAAAGAGAATGCACATATATTAAGAAATATATTTGCTGGAGGTGCTACTGAAGCACAGAGGGACATTGTCCTGGTGAATGCTGCTGCATCACTAATGGTTGATGGTATGGCAAGAGATATGCAAGATGGATTTGAAATAGCACGTGAAGCTATAGCAAATAAAAGAACACTCAAAAAACTCAAACAAATTATTGAGGTTTCACAAAAATTATGAGCAGATATATCTTACCTTTAGAAGAACTTTCAACACTCGTCGAAGCTGTTTTAAAAGAGTTTAACAGTGGTGTCATTGTTTTACGAGGAGATTTGGCGGCAGGAAAAACAACACTTGTCAAAGAGTTTGTGAAAGTTTTGGGTGGCAATGACGAGGTAACTTCTCCTACCTTTTCATTACAACAGTGTTATGACAATAATATCTATCATTACGATATCTACAATCATGGACTTGAGCATTTTATCTCTTTGGGAATGCTTGAAGAACTTGATAAAGAGGGGCTACATTTTGTAGAGTGGGGTGATGAAGAGCTTGTAGATATTTTAGATTCTGCAGGTATAAATACACTTATTATTGAAATTGAAAAAGTTTCTAATACGCAGAGGGAGTACAAGGTAGATTATGCACACGCTTAAGGCAGTCGATCTCAAAAAGAGAATCAAAGAGTTAGAAATTGTACGGGGAATGAGCCTTGAGGTAAAAAGCGGTGAAGTTGTTGGACTTCTTGGACCAAACGGCGCAGGAAAAACGACTACGTTTTATATGATATGTGGTTTAGTCGAAGCGAGTGACGGACGTGTTTTATTTGATGGAGAGGACTTGGTGGGTATGCCTTTACATCAAAGAGCACTCAAAGGAATTGGCTACTTGCCTCAAGAAGCCTCAATATTTAAGGATTTAACAGTAGAAGAAAATCTGTTGGTAGCAGCAGAGGTCGGTATTAAGGATAAAGAGGAACAAGAAGCACGTATAGTTGAGTTATTAGATATGTTTAACATTGAGCCTATACGCTATCGTAAAGGTATCTCTCTTTCAGGGGGAGAAAGACGTCGTGTAGAGATTGCACGTGCACTTGTAAATAAACCAAAGTTTCTTCTTTTGGATGAACCTTTTGCAGGGGTTGACCCTATCGCGGTTATGGATATTCAAAAAGTTATCCATCAGTTAGTCTCTTATGATATTGGTGTCCTCATTACCGACCATAATGTTCGTGAAACACTCGATGTGTGCGATAGGGCGTATGTTATTAAATCCGGACAGCTTTTGGCAAGTGGTACGAGTGCAGAGATAGGACAAAATGAAGATGTTCGTAAGCACTATTTAGGCGAAAATTTTAGGCTGTAAGAGTAGTAAATGGCAGTATTAAGGCAAACACAGAGCGTAGAAACAAAACATAAACTTTCAAATACTCTACGTAACTGGTTGCCTATTTTACACTCCAGTCTTTCAGATTTAGGTGAGGCAATGGCACCGTTTGTAGAAGCAAACCCGGTTGTTGAAGTCTCTTCAGGCTATGAAGAGGATTTTGAGAAAAAAATTCCAAAGAAGGTTATCTCAGGCAGTGTCAGTAATTCTCGTACAGAACAGATAGAAGCACTAACACTTCAAAGTAGAACACTCTATGAGGTACTTGATGAACAGATACAAGCACCACTCTTTCCAACTCCAATTTCCCAAAAAATAGCCTTGTTTGTTATAGAAAACTTGGATGAAAATGGCTATTATGAAGGAGACAGTGAAAAATTTTGTCAATCAGAAGGGATTAGCAGTAATGACTTTGAAAAAATAAGACGCCGTTTTGCACATTTGGAACCTCTTGGAATAGGCGCATGTAATTTGGCTGAATCTTTCCTGTTTCAACTCGAAAACGCTGAAATTTCTGATGGTGCGTATAGTTTAGCCTTAGAGATAATTAATAATATACAAGAGATATATAGTTACTCTAAACATGAACATTTTGCAGAGGTTATGAAAGTTATCTCAACGTTTAAAAATCCTCCGAATTTAGAGTATCAAGAAGAATCAGCACAGATTGTGCCCGATTTGATGATTTACTTCAATGAGGATGAAAATATAGAAGTAAAGCTTAATGATGCTTACTATCCAAGTATACATATTGATACCAATTATGGTGTTGAACATGAGTTTATTTCACAGAAGATTAAAGAAGCAAAATCTTTGGTGGATGCACTTGAGATGAGAAAAGCCACACTTTATAAAGTAGGACTTATGATTGTCGAGTATCAGTATGAGTTTTTTACAGGTGGGCAGATAATGCCCTTGACTTTGAAAACTTTAGCAGATGAGTTCGGACATAATCCTTCAACCATTTCTCGGGCTATAGCAAACAAGTATATAGCTTGCGACCGTGGTGTTTTTGCCATGAAAGAGTTTTTTACAACTGCAATCGATGAAGATGTTTCAAATGCCGCAATTAAAGAGTTTTTACAAGGACTCATCAAAGAAGAGAGCAGAGAAAAACCTTTAAGTGACATGAAGCTTTTAGAACTTATACAAGATAAGTTCAAAGTAAAAATGGTACGAAGAACGATTGCTAAATATAGAAAACAGTTAAATATTGCAGGTTCAAGTGAACGTAAAAAACTTTACCAACTAGGTCTATAGTTGAATATAAAAGAAATACTCGACAAAGAGGTTAAAAAGCGTAATATAGCTACAGAAGTAAATCAGGAGAAGCTAGATCCAATTATTGTGGCACACAAGTATAATGATGAGAGTGTTGCACTTATCTGTGCACTTTTTTCATACGGTAGTGTCAAGCAAATTGTAAAGTTTTTAGAGTCATTAGATTTTTCTCTGCTTACAAAGAGTGATGATGTAATAAGAGATGCCCTGCAAAACCATTACTACCGTTTTCAAAAAAGTGAGGACATAATAGCACTATTTATAGCTCTTAAACGTTTCAATGTACATAGTAGTTTAGAAGCTGTTTTTTTAGAAGGGTATCTCCAGAAAAGAAGTGTTTTAGATGGTCTTTCCAGGCTCATTGAGAGATTGCGGCAATACTATACGCACAACTCAAGCGGATATGATTTTTTACTCTCAAAAGTTTCAGATAAAACAAAAGGTGCAGGTGCACTCAAACGCTGGATGATGTATTTACGTTGGATGGTGAGAGATGATGCTATTGATATGGGATTGTGGCAAGGAGTCACCTTGAGTGATTTGATTATTCCTTTAGATACACATACTTTTCATACAAGTCAAAGATTAGGTTTACTGAAGAGAAAAACGTATGATTTGCAGGCTGCTATTGAACTGACTGAAAAACTCAAAGAGTTTGATGGTGATGATCCGCTAAAGTATGATTTTGCGCTTTATAGGCTAGGGCAAGAGAAAATCCTGTAGCTTTTCGCTATAATAAATGTTTTAATTAAACATATATATATTTTAAGGAGCCGTTGTGGAGTGTGAATTTCCAAGTGTTAATTCAAACAAAGAAGAGATTAAAGAGATTTTTGACACAGTAAAAACTATAGCTATTTTAGGACTCTCACCAGATGAGACAAAAGATTCTCATAAAGTTGCAAAATATTTAAAAGAGGCTGGATATACAATAATTCCCGTATATCCAAAAGAAGAGACCATCTTAGGTGAAAAAGTGTACCGTTCTCTATTAGAAATTCCTTTTGATGTTGATATGGTAGATATTTTTAGAAAGCCAGATGCTCTTGGTGCAATTGCAGATGCCTGTATTGAAAAAGGAAATGTAAAAGTTTTTTGGACACAAAAGGGTATTGTGAATAATGCTGCAGCACAAAAAGCTGAAGATGCTGGGATGAAAGTCGTACAAAGCCATTGTAGTATGGTAGAACATAGAAACCTGTAAAACGAGAGATTAGTTGATACATTTAGAAAAAATTCAAGATGCCCGTAAAGCTATAGAGAGTGTTATTGCAAGAACACCTCTCGCCTACGCCCCTTATTTGAGTGAGATAAGTTCCGCAGAGATTTATTTAAAAAAAGAGAACCTTCAAATTACGGGCGCTTTTAAAATTCGTGGAGCATATAATAAAATAGCCTCTTTAACCGAAGATCAAAGAGCTTGTGGTGTGATTGCAGCAAGTGCAGGAAATCATGCACAGGGCGTTGCACTCTCTGCATCCTTGTTTAATATTCGTGCAGTTATTGTTATGCCAGAATCAACACCCTTGACAAAAATTAATGGTGTAAAACATTATGGTGCAGAGGTTATTTTAGCGGGTGGAAATTACGATGAAGCCTATGCTTACGCAATAGAGTATGGAACAAAACACTCTTTAACTTTTGTACATCCATTTGAAGATGCGGAAGTTATTGCGGGGCAGGGAACCATTGGTTTAGAGATTCTTGAAAACTGTGAAGAGCTTGATACTATCATCGTACCAATCGGTGGTGGAGGACTTATTGCAGGTGTTGCAACTGCTATTAAACAGAGTAATCCTTCTATACGTGTTATTGGGGTGAGTGCAAGTGGCGCACCGGCTTTTAAAAACTCTTTTGAGTTAAAAACACCTATTGATTCGACAAGTGTAAGAACCATTGCAGATGGTATAGCTGTTCGCGATACATCGTCTATAACTTTGGAGTATGCACTCAAATATGTTGATGAAGTTATCTCTGTAGATGATGAGGAGATAGCAAGTGCAATTTTATATCTTTTAGAGAAGCAAAAGCTTGTTGTTGAAGGGGCAGGTGCCGTTGGTGTGGCTGCGCTTTTACATAATAAAGTTACAGATATTAAAAATAAAAAAGTTGCTGTTGTCTTAAGCGGTGGCAATATGGATGTAACACTTCTCTCTGTCATTATTGAAAAAGGTCTTTTAAAGTCAGGACGTAAGATGAAGTTGACTGTAACGCTTATAGATAAGCCTGGTTCACTTATGCGTTTTACTCAGATTTTACAAGACTTAAATGCAAATATAGTCCATATCTCTTATGACAGAACAGCAATCTCCTTAGATTATGGGGATGCAAACGTGACTGTACATATGGAAACAAAAGGCAAGGAACACCAAAAGCAAATACGTGATACCTTGCAAAAAGAGGGTTATCTTAGAAGCAGGTAGTGTATGAAAATTTTAAAATCTAAAAGCATTAAAAGAGCTATAGTATCACTTAAAATATTTGACGACAAGCGCTTAGCTGTTGTTGATGCCGATACGACAATACGTTTTTTAGATAAAGATAGCTTTGATATGCTTAATGGTTTTAAAGCAAGTATTACTCATCTTCGCTATAAAGCTCCTATTTTTACCTTTAGCAATAATGGTGAGTATTTTGCTACTCTCACGTCTGATTGTCGAGAATCCAGACTCTACAGTACAGAGACAAAAAAGATGATTACCAAGGTTGATAGACACCATGGAGAAGCCTCTTGTGTAGGTATTGATCCTCTTAACAGATATATGTTCTCATGTGGTGATGACGGTAAAACATTTGCTATGGACACTAAAAACGGAAATCTTGTTTTTACGCTGCCAGTTCATATTGATACAATTAATGATATAGCATTTAGCGATAATGGAAACTGGGTAGCAACGGTTAGCTATGATAGAAAGGTTTCTATCTTTAATCTCGTTACTATGACTCCAAAAGGGAAGTTAAAAGCCCATAGTGCACCTATAATGCATGTTGCATTTTTTCATAAAAATAAGCTCATTAGTATTGATAAAGATGCTAATGCAATTATTTGGGATTTAACAACACTTTCAGTTATTGATAGGCTTCAGGGAATTCATGATGATGTTATAAAAATGTGTATCAGTGGAGATGAGAAGTTTCTTTTTTTAGGAACTGCTTTAGGATATGTACTGGTTTATAATCTTCATACCTATGAGTTGCTCTCACCAAAATATATCAAAATTACCTCTCCAATTACTGCAATGGAGTTTGATGATGAGAGTCATCACCTGCTTTTGGGAACGGAAGATGGTTTTTTAATTGCCTATGACATTTATGAAGGAGAAGATAAACTCAAAGAACTTCTCGTACAAAAAGAGTTTGAAGCCATTCAAAACTCCACTGAGTATAATCCAATTCTAGCATATACAGCGATTTACGATTTAGTTGCTAATTTATGGGAAAAAACACTTGAAAAAGCAGTTGTGGCTCTGCAAAATGGGGATAAAAACAAGGCAGTTCTTCTCTTTAAAAACTTTAAAAATGTTCCTTCGAAAAATAGAATTATGCAACAAGTTATAAAGGATTATGAAGAGTTTGATAAATTTAAACTTTTTATACAACAAGGAAAACTCCCACTAGCTTATTCATTAGCAAATAAATATCCTATTTATAAAGACTCAAAACTCTATAAACAGATGGAAGTAAATTGGCAAAAAACTTTTACATTGGCACAAAAATATTCACTAGAAATTAAAGGTGCAGAAAAAGCAAAAGAGATTTTATCACCTTATAGAGGTATAAGTGAAAAAACGAAATTAATTCAGGAACTTTTAACACAGGGAGAAGTTTACAAACGTTTTCGTGTCTCAATTGGACAAAAAGATTTTAAAATTAGTTTTGAACTTTTGAAGCAACATCCATTTTTACAAGAGTTTCCTGAGTATGAATCTTTAATGCGTTATGCAGACACTTTATATATTAAATCCCAAACACTTATTCAAAATGGTGATACTCATGGAGCTCTTAGAGTATTACGTGTTTTAATTGATTTTCCGGATTTCGCGCTTGAAGTTAGAGAACTAATGCAAGATATAGATGCACGTCAAAAGTTTTTTAAAGCAGTTGAAGAAAAAGATATGGCAACCGCATACAACATGATGGCAAAGACTGAAGATCTACAAGAGACTGAAGACGGAAAAACTTTACAAGAAGAGTGGAATAAAGTTCTTGCAAAAGCTAATAAGTATGCAGTTGATGGAGATATCGTAGGTTTAGAAAAGTCTCTCGAAGCATATATGAAAATATCTTCAAAATATGTTGCTATAGGTACAATTTTTGGTCTTTGCTATATGGCACAACTTGAAAAAGCAATAAATGAAAAGCAACCCCAAGCAGTAGTGGAAAATGGAATTAAAAACTATATGCTGAATTTCGGTTTGCAAGATCAAATTGAAAACTTTTTTTATTATTTTAAAGAGACTTATCCACAATCAAAACTCTCGTTGGAACATCTTACTCAGGGTTCAATTAATATGTGGAGACCCTCAATGATTGTTCACTCAATCTTAGAATAGCTTTTAGATAGTTATATAAATCCCTCTTTAACCTCAATCATAGTTCAATTTCTGTATAATCGCGTAATTTTTTGAAAAATTATAATTTTACATAGGAGACTTTTCATGCAAATAAGCGGTGCGCAAATGGTCATTGAGGCCTTTATCGCAGAGGGTGTAACAACAGTATTTGGTTACCCTGGCGGAGCTATTATGAATGTCTATGATGAAATCTATAAACAAGATGGATTTGAGCATATCTTAACGCGCCACGAGCAAGCAGCAGTCCATGCTGCAGAAGGTTATGCAAAAGCGAGCGGAAAAGTTGGCGTAGCAATGATTACATCTGGACCAGGTTTTACAAATGCTGTAACAGGTCTTGCAGATGCTTATATGGACTCAATTCCATTAGTCGTTATCTCTGGTCAAGTGCCTATGAGTCTTATAGGTACGGACGGTTTTCAGGAGATAGATGCAATTGGTATTTCACGTCCATGTACGAAACACAACTATTTAGTTACTGATGCAAAAGATTTACCACGTATACTCAAAGAAGCATTTTATATTGCTAATTCTGGTCGTCCAGGTCCTGTTCATGTTGACATTCCAAAAGATGTAACAGCTCAGATTGAAGAGTTTAATTATGATATTGAACTTGACTTAGAGACATATAAGCCACACATAAAAGGGAATCCACGCCAAATTAAAAAGGCAATGGAAGCGATTGCAAAAGCAAGACGTCCACTCTTTTATCTTGGTGGTGGAATCATTAACTCAAATGCAGCGTATGAGGTTCGAGAGTTAGTGCAAAAAACACAAATTCCTGCGGTTGAAACATTTATGGCTAGAGGTGTACTTTCATACGATGATCCTATGCTAATCTCTATGCTTGGAATGCACGGTTCATATGCAGCTAATATGGCTATGAGTGAAACAGATTTAGTTATTGCTTTAGGTGCAAGATTTGATGACCGTGTTACGGGAAAACTTTCTGAATTTGCTAAAGGTGCAGATATTATCCATGTTGATATTGATCCTGCTTCTATCTCAAAGCTTGTAAACGCAGACTATCCAATTGTTGGTGATGTAAAAAGTGTTGTAGAAGATATGCTGGAGAGTGTAAATCTTGTAGACAGTACACGTTATGAGGGCTGGAGAGAGACTATAGCGAATTTTGATGAATTACATCCTTTAATGTATCATGAAGATAGTGAGCGAATTAAGCCACAATGGGTAATTGAAAGAGTTGGTCAACTTTTAGGTGATGATGCAAATATCTCTACAGACGTTGGACAGCACCAGATGTGGGCAGCACAGTTCTATCCATTTTCTCGTCCACGTCAATGGATAAGTTCTGGTGGACTTGGGACTATGGGATTTGGTTTTCCAGCGGCTATGGGTGTCAAAGTAGCGGCTCCTGAAAAAGTTTCAATTAACTTCACGGGTGATGGTTCTATTCTTATGAATGTTCAAGAACTTATGACGGCAGTTGAGAAAAAAATACCAGTTATAAATATCATTTTAAATAATAACTACCTTGGTATGGTACGTCAGTGGCAGACGCTTTTTTATGACAAACGTCACTCTGAAACTGACTTATCAGTACAACCCGACTTTGTAAAGCTCTCAGAGGCTTTTGGTGGTATAGGGTATAGAGTTACAACAAAAGAAGAGTTTGATGCAGCACTTAAAGATGCAGTAGAAAAAAATGTAGTTGCGTTTATTGAAGTTATGGTTGAGAGACATGAAAACGTTATGCCAATGGTTCCAGCAGGTGGAAGTCTGTTTAATATGATGTTATTAGAGAAAAAGGAGACAAAATAGTGACTGAAAGTAATGAAAGAAGAGTTGTTTCTGTTATTGTTATAAACGAGGCGAGTGTTCTCTCTCGTATTACAAACCTTTTCTCTGGACGTGGTTATAACATTACATCATTGACTGTAGCTCCAATTCCAGATACTAAGTACTCACGTTTAACAATTGTTACTGCTGGTTCAGTGCGTGTTATAGAGCAGATTACAAAACAGCTTCATAAGCTTGTTCCTGTTTTACGTGTTTATGAGCACTGTGATATGGTTGAAAAAGAGATGGCTCTTGTGAAGTTTCCTGTAACTGAAAATCTTACAGATATAGACACTTTATGTCGTGCATATAATGGAAAAATTGTAAATTCAAGTGAAAATGTGGTTATCGCTATGGTTGCAGATGAACCACAACGTGTTGATAACTTTTTAACTGTTATTAAACGCTATAACCCAAAAGAGATTGTAAGAAGCGGCGCAGTCGCATTAGAGAGATAGTATATGAAACTCAGTGAAATTGCTAAACTTATTGGTGCAGAATTTCATGGAGAAGAGGTAGAAATCTCGGCGATGAATACACTTAAAGATGCAAATGCATCTGAGCTCTCTTTTGTAGCAAATGCAAAATATCTTAAAGATGTTACAACATCCAATGCGGCAGCAATTATCGTAGATGCTAAAAGTAGTCACAAGGTTCCTCAAGGATGTGTTGCTTTAGTAGTTGAATCTCCATACTGGGAGATGGCAAAACTTTCAAAAGAGTTTGCTCCTACTATAGAAGATGCAGATGGTGATGCGCCTGTGATTGGAGAAGGAAGTAGTATCGCTACAACTGCTTATTTGGCAAAGGGCTCTGTAATTGGTAAAAACTGTACTATCATGCCGGGTGTTTATATAGGTACAAACGCAACTGTTGGCGATAATACTATTCTTTATCCTAATGTAACACTTTATAGAGAGTGTCATATAGGTGCAAACTGTATTATTCATGCTTCAACTGCAATTGGAAGTGATGGTTTTGGATTTGCATCAAACCGTTTGGGTGAGCATAAAAAAATTTACCACAACGGCAATGCTGTCATTGAAGATGATGTTGAAATTGGTGCATGTACAACTATTGATAGAGCTGTATTTGGTACAACACTTATAAAAAAAGGTGCAAGACTCGATAACCTCATTCAAGTTGCTCATAATTGTGAAATAGGCGAGGGGAGTGTTGTTGCAGCACAGACAGGCTTTGCCGGTTCAAGTATAGTAGGTCGAAGCAATGTTTTTGGAGCGCAATCAGGTGTCGCTGGACACCTGAGTATAGCGCCTTTTAATACATTTGCTGCACGAACAGGTGTAACGAAAACTATAGAAGAGAGTGGGAAAACATTTGCCGGCTTTCCTTTTATGGAACATAAACTATGGCTCAAAATTCAGGCAAAACTCGCTAGACTTATCAAATAAACTTGATAAGGAGTCTGACTATGACTACAATTCCATTGAGTGGAACAAAAAACGGTGTTATATCTGTAACTAAAATAGATGAGCCATATGGGCCAAAAAGTGCTACTGTAGCGAGTATTGGGATATCGTTAGTAGGGGATGCTGAAAATCCCGAGTGGAAGGTACATATACCTTTAGATAATCTTGATGCTGTTACAGCTGCATTACAAGAATTGAAGTAGGTTTTTCCCTACTTCTTAAGACTTTTTACAAACTCTTCAATACGAGCTATTCCAGTACGGATACTCTCTATATCTGTTGCAAAACTAAATCTGAAATAACCATCACTTCCAAAGCCCACGCCTGGAACGACAGCTACACCGTGCTCTGCTAAAAGTTCTTTACAAAACTTCATAGAGTCTTGTTCAACTTCTTTGATATTAACAAAAAGATAAAAAGCACCATCTGGTTTTACTACACTAAGTCCATCTACCACATTAAAAAGTTTTACTGCTTCATCACGACGTTTTTTGAACTCTTGACGCATCATTTCTATATCTGCATCTGCACTACCGTTAAGACCTGTAATAGCAGCATGTTGCGTGATAGAATTTATGTTAGACGTACTTTGTGATTGAAGTTTTTTTGTAGCTTTTATAAGCTCTGTATTAGCAGCAGCCATATAACCAAAACGCCAACCAGTCATTGCAACAGATTTACTTAAACCATTAATAGTAACTGTTCTGTTGTACATATCTTCACTTATAGCTGCTGCAGAAGTAAACTCACCTTCATAAACAAGTTTTTCATACATTTCATCACTAGCTACAATAATATCAGTACCTTTTAAAACTTCTGCAAGAGCAGTTAGCTCTTCTTTAGAGTATACAGAACCTGTAGGGTTTGAAGGAGTAGTTAAAATGAGCATTTTTGTTTTTGCAGTGATTGCATTTTTGAGTTGCTCAGCAGTGATTTTAAATCCGCTGTCATCTTGTGTTTCAATCTCTACAACTGTTCCGCCACAGTATTTTACAAGTTCTGGATATGTAACCCAGTACGGTGATGGAATAATAACTTCATCACCAACGTCTATAGTCGCAGCGAAAAGGTTAAATAGTGAGTGTTTAGCACCATTATTTGCAATAATTTGATTAGGAGCGTATTTGAGGTTATTGTCACGTTTTAGTTTAGTAGCAATTGCTTCTTTTAATGCAGGAATACCATCAACCGCAGTATATTTTGTAAAACCTTCATTAATAGCTGCAATCGCCGAGTCTTTAATCACTTGTGGCGTATCAAAGTCTGGTTCACCTGCTGAAAAGCTAAGAATATCTTTTCCTTGAGCTTTTAACTCTTGAGCTAATGTTGTAATAGCTATTGTTATAGACTCAGATAATGTGTTAATGCGGTTTGTAAGCATTCTAATTTCCTTGGTTGTAATTCTCTTAAAACTGTGATGTGATTATACTAAAATTCTCTTTGATAAAAAACTAAGTCGCCTAACTAGCTCTTCATAGATGTAATAAAAGATTCGTAGATGTTTTCAAGTTTAAGGTCTTGTTCTAGAAGCTCTTTATTGTCTTTAACTAAGATATGCTCCAAGATAGCGATACGTTTAAGCATATACTCAAACATCTCTTTGTTAATATCTGGAAGCATATTGTGCATAAATGGATCTGTACAGCGACCTTTTTCAATAACATGAGCAGGTATACCTATAGCAGTTGAGCAATCAGGGACTGGTTTTACAACGACTGAATTTGCTCCAATTTTTGCTTTTTCACCAATTACTATATTTCCAAGTACTTTAGCACCTGCACCAATAACCGCACCCTGTTTTATAGTAGGGTGGCGTTTACCTTGTGTAAGAGAGACACCTCCGAGAGTGACTCCTTGATAGATGAGTACATCATCTTCAATAATAGTTGTTTCACCAATAACTACACCTGTTCCATGGTCTATAAAAACGCGGTTTCCAATTTCGGCAGCAGGGTGAATGTCAATGTTGGTAAAAATTTGCGTTAAACCCATAATCATACGTGCTAATCTTTTAAAATTAGCCTTGTGGAGTTTATTCGCTATTCTATACCATGCAATAGCCCATACACCTGGGTAGTTAAATAAAAAGTCGAGTTTTGAGTTAAGTGCAGGATCGTTCTTATAAGCATTAGAAAAATCCTCTCTAATCGATGCAAAAATTCCCATAAATTACCTTAGTTTGTGGTTCTTAGATAGCCATTTTGCTTGATAAATGTCTCTAGTTTGAGAAGTGTATCACTTTTTTCTTTTTCTGTAATAAATTCGCTTTTGAGTAGCTCTGACTTAAGCTTGTTTAAAATTTTATCACTGTTATAGCCTATTGATTCGAGTATATTTAAAATATTTTTAGACTCAACTTGATGAATAATTTTATAAGAATCATCTGTTATTTCAACAGTATATTCATTCGGATGTGTAAAGAGGTTATGTTCCATACCTAAAGTTTCTTGGTATGCGCCTATATTGAAAAAACCTAAAAAGTAGTCTTCATTGTCTAAATCCACATCATGTAAAAAGAGAGGTTTCTCACTATCAAAACCAATTTCACCATCACTATCACAAGTAATATCCCATAAAGACGCTGCACGAAGAGGTTTTTCTTCTAAGTGGTGTAGAGGCATAACAGGAAAATGCTGTTTTAGACCCCAATAATCCGGAAGTGATTGAAAAATAGAGGCATTAATTAGATAGCGTTCTTGTAAATTACTTTGTAACTCTTCAAGTTCATTTGTTGGGTTGTCCACTTTTAAATAGAGAGCTTTTTTAATAATGTTATGGACAAGTATCTCTGCATTCGAGCGGTCTTGAAGGTCTATATACCCTAAATCAAAGAGTGTAAGAAGGGACTCCATATGGTCAAGTGCATCGTGAAGATACTCTGTACAGTTTTGCTCATTTAACATTTTTGCAAGATAACGTAACTCTTCTAAAATAGGTGGGTTTACTGGTTTAAAGTTTAGAAGTCTCTCTTGATAATCTTGAGTGAAAAGTTCTAAAACAGGTGTAATAAGTACGCTGTGTGAAGCGACAATAAAACGACCAGATTCCGTAAAAATATCTGGATGTGCAACTTTTTTTGCATTCATAATCTCACCGAGTAGGAAAACAACTGTACTTGAAAACTCATCAATAGAGTAGTTTCTTGATCTCGCTTGAACGTGTTGGTCGTATTCAACAGCTAAACCACCACCAATATTGACACTATTAAGAGAGGGTGTACCCATCTTTTTAAGTTCTGCATAGATATTTCCAGCTTCACGAAGTGCACGTTTGAGTGGCGCAATATCTGACATTTGTGAACCGATATGAAAGTGAATCATTGTAAGGTTCTCAATCATATTTGCTTCTTTGAGTAGTGCAACGGCCTCTATGATTTCTGTAGAAGTAAGTCCAAATTTTGCATCCATTCCGCCGCTTTTTGCCCAAATACCACTACCAGCACTATGTAATCTAACACGAATACCAACGTTTGGTATCTTTAAATTACACTCTTGTGCGACTTCAATAATAGTCTCAAGTTCACCAAGCCCTTCAATAGTTATAGTAATGTTATGTCCGCTTTGTGCCGCCATAAATCCTAGAGTAATCATCTCTTTGTCTTTAAAACCGTTTACAGTAATGTGTGCACCTTGTGGTGTTTCACTCATTGCTAAAATTAGTTCTGCTTTTGAACCGGCTTCAAGTCCATAATTATGGATAGCACCTTCAGAAGTAACAGCTTCTACAACACTTGGAAATTGGTTGACCTTAAGTGGAAAAACCGCATGAAATCCACCTTGATATTGATTGTGTTTTATAGCTTTATCAAAATGGTAATAGAGTGTTTCAATCTGTTTTTTTATAAGATGTGGAAAACGTAATATAATAGGACCACGTACATTATCAGAGCGTATTCCTTCCACTATATCTAAAAGAGATGGTTTTGATTTGTAGTTTAGAACAAGCTCACCTTCATCAATAACGAAATTTTCATTTGCCCAAATATCTAGACCGTAATTTTTCAATTAAAACTCTCCAAATGCAATTGTTGTTTCTGTTTTATCTTCTAAGTTTTTGACAATCATTGTACCGCTTTTTAGCTCATTACTTCCAATAATACAGAAATATTTTGCCCCCGCTTTATCAGCACCTTTCATGTGGTTTTTAAAGCTTTTTGCCTTATAGTCAACAGTAACTTTATCAGTAGCTCTTTTTTGTTGTGCTAGACGTATAACAGTATCTATAGATTCGTCATCCATCGCACCGATATAATAGCCTTGGGGTTTTGTTTCAGGCATCACGATTAATTCCATTAAACGCTCGATTCCCATTGCAAAACCGACTGCTGGAGTAGGGCGTCCGTCTAAAAACTCTACAAGTCTATCATAACGTCCTCCTCCAGCGATAGCACTTTGGCTACCAATGTTGTCACTTACAAATTCAAAAGCAGTTTTTGAGTAGTAGTCAAGTCCACGAACTAGGTTTGTATCTATCTCATATTTTATGCCATTGTCATCAAGGATTTCTTTGAGTTTATCAAAATCACTTTGACATCCTGAACAAAGAGCATTAATGAGTTTAGGTGCTTCAATATAAAGAGATTGACACTTTTCATTTTTACAATCAAGAACACGAATAGGATTTGTTTCCTTACGACGTTTACAATCTTCACAAATTTCATCTTCAACACTCTCTATAAATTTTACGAGTGAGTCACGATACTGTGGCATACAGTTTTGATCACCTAGAGAATTTAGTTGTAGTCTATATCCTATACCACACTGTTTTAGAATATCTGCAACCATCATAATCATTGTTGCATCTTCATAAACGCTATCAAGGCCAAAACTCTCTACACCAAACTGATGAAATTGTCTTAAACGTCCTTTTTGAGGTCGCTCATAACGAAACATTGAGCCGTGATAAAAAAAGCGGTGTATACCACCAGCTTTGTCAAGTTTTTTCTCTATAAAAGCACGAACAACTCCGGCTGTTCCTTCAGGACGTAAACAGACATCATTTTCACCTTTGTCAATGAACTGGTACATCTCTTTACCAACGATGTCGCTAGACTCACCTACAGAACGTTTAAAAAGTGCGGTCTCCTCGAGAAGAGGTGTCTCTATGAAATGAAAACCGTACCTTTGTGCAACAGAGCTTGCTAAATCGATGAAATATGTAAAACGTTCATAATCTTCGCTTAAAATATCGTTCATTCCCCTTAGAGATTTGACCATTTTTATCCTTTTTTTATATTGTAAAATTTTCTGAAAATAAAAGTTTGAAAGGATAGCATTTTTTAGCTTTTATTTCTTTTTGATATAATCCCCAGGTTCTCTGTAGGGCAAAAAATTTATGTAAATTATTTAATATTAATTACGAAAATTGAGATTGGAAAGGTAAATATATGCAAGAACACAATAAAGCAACAGAGTGGTTTGATGAGCTTTATAAAAAACATAAGAATAGCCATGAAAATATTCCTTGGGCGAGAAAGGCTGTAAATCCTCTTTTACAAACGTATTTAGACGATACGTCACATACACATAAAGGGCGTGCACTTGTCGTAGGATGCGGTCTTGGAGATGATGCACATGCACTTGAAGTAGCAGGTTATAATGTAGTCGCTATTGATGTTTCCGAGGCTGCTTTAGAGATTGCAAGAGAGCGTTCAGTCGGTTCAACGATTATTTATGAGAAACAAGATATTTTTGATATGCCAGAAAAATATAATGGCTACTTTGATTTTGTTTTTGAGGCACTCACTATACAGTCTTTACCAGTAAAGTTTAGAGAAAAAATGATAGAAGCAGTTGCAGATACACTTGCACAAGATGGAAAATTACTACTTGTAGCACATAAAAAGTCTAGAGAGTTTGAGGGACCGCCTTGGCCATTAACAAAAGAAGAAGTTGACCTTTTTAAAAATCATGGACTCAAAGAACTCTCTTTTGAAGTCCATACACAAGAGTCTCAAGTCTCAAATTCCCACTTTCGTGTTTTATACCAAAAGGTATAAAATTAGTATCTGTAGTCTGTCAGAAGCCTCATATAGTTGGCTCTCTGATAGGCCGCTGGATTTGTAGTGTGGTGTAGAGAAATACTCCCTTTCATCTGCTCAATGGAGATATACTCTTTCTCTTCCATCCACGTTTGAAGATTTGCGAGAACTTCTTTAATATGTACTGCACCATTTTTTTTAAGAGCAGTTACCATTTGTACTGCATCCGCTCCACTCATCATAGCTTTTAAAATATCTTCATGAGTATTTACCCCTGTTGAAGCACATAAAGAGGCATTTAGTTTCTTATATAAGATAGCACACCAACGTAGGGATTCACTCATATCATTAGAACTGCTAGGTGTTATTGTTTGTGTGGCATTTAAGTTTTCAAGGTCTATATCTACATGAACAGGTCTGTCAAAAAGAATGAGTCCGTTAGCTCCAGCATCTATCAGTTTTTTAGACATTTGTGCTGGAGCAGAGAAGTAGGCATTCATTTTTACAGCTATTGGGATACTTACGTAGGCTCTAACAGTCTCTACAGCTTCAAGATAGAGTTTTTCAACCTCTCTTGCATCTGTCTCTATATCTGTGGGGATGTAGGTTATATTTAGCTCAATTGCATCAACACCAGCAGATTCGAGTTTTTTTGCGTACTCTTGCCAACCACCTTTTGAGACACCGTTGAGTGATGCTATTACTGGAATAGAGAGGTTCTCTTTGAGTTTTTTAATCTCTTCAAGATAGTTTTGTGACTCCAAATTACTGAGTGTAACTTCTGGAAAATATCCAAGTGCTTCAGCATAATCTTCACTTCCTTTAAATAAAAAGTGGTCTATCTCATGAAGTTCATGGTTAATCTGTTCTTCAAAGATAGAGTGCAGAACGACTGCTGCTGCACCATTTGCTTCAAGTTCTTTTATTGAGTCGTATGTAGCAGTTAAAGGAGAAGCTCCGACTATAATTGGGTTTTTAAGTTTTAAGCCCATATATGTTGTTGTTAAATCCATTTTATTCACTCTCCTCTGTTAATTCTGCAACTGCATACATCTGTTCAATGTTTAGGTAGCGTTTATACATCTCTTGTGCATGTGTTCTGGCTGTATCCAAATACTCTTTTGCAGAGTCTGCATCAAGTTTCTCAGCCATTTTAAAACGTGTCTCTTGGTACATAAAGTTTTTGACATCAATTTTTGGCCCTTTATAGTCTAAATGCATAGGATTTTGACCCACTTCTTTGAGAGCAGGGTTGTATCTAAATGTTGGCCAAAGTCCAGAATCAACTGCGAGTTTTTGGTGTGCCATACCGTACTTTAAATCATAACCATGAGCAACACAGTGTGCATAGGCAATGATTATCGAAGGACCATCATACTTTTCTGCTTCGATAAAGGCTTTTACTGTCTGCTCATCACTCGCACCCATTGCTACTCTTGCCACGTATACATTTTCATAAGCTATTGCCATAAGTGCTAAGTCTTTTGGTACTTGCGCTTTTCCTGAGGCTGCAAATTTTGCTATAGCTCCCGTCAGTGTTGCTTTTGATTGTTGTCCACCAGTATTGGAATAAACCTGAGTATCAAGTACCAAAATATTGACATTTTTACCACTTGCTAAGACATGGTCAAGTCCACCGTAACCTATATCATAGGCCCACCCATCACCACCCATCATCCAAACAGATTTTTTTACAAGATAATCTGCAAGAGAGAGAAGTCTCTTTGATTGTGTATCTTCTTTTTGTTCTAAAATAGATTTTAGTTTTTCAACGCGTTTTCGCTGTTCAAATATTTCGACCTCATCTGATTGTTGCGCATTTAAAATTGCTTCTGTGAGTTCCTTACCAATATTCTCTTGAAGAGATAAGAGAAGTGTTCTTGCGTTGTCAGTATGATTGTCTATAGCGAGTCTAAATCCAAGTCCAAACTCTGCATTGTCTTCAAAAAGTGAGTTGGACCATGCAGGACCTCTCCCTTCACTGTTTTTCTTCCAAGGAGTTGTTGGAAGGTTCCCACCATAAATAGAAGAACAGCCCGTAGCGTTTGCAATTACCATCCTGTCTCCAAAAAGTTGAGAAGCTAGTTTTACATACGGTGTTTCACCACATCCAGGACAAGCGCCGGAGAACTCAAAGAGTGGTTCTAAAAATTGTGACTCTTTTGCTTTTGCATGATTGAGTTTAGTTCTGTCATAATTTGGTAGCTTTGTAAAATAGTCCCAGTTAATAACGCCATCATTATGAGCCTGTTCTTGTGGAGTCATGTTAATGGCTTTGAGGTTTGTTTGTGATTTATTTTTTGCAGGACACATCTCAACACACAAAGCACATCCTGTACAGTCTTCAACGGCTACTTGAATAGTGAACTTTTCATGCTCTTCAAAAGTTTTCCCTTTTGCATTTATAAAAGAGAAGATATCAGGAGCATCACCTAGAACTGACTCATCAACTACTTTTGAACGTATAGCAGCGTGAGGGCAGACTATAACACATTTATTACACTGTATACATGTATTGGCATCCCAAACAGGAACTTCAAGGGCAATGTTACGTTTTTGATACTGTGTTGTTCCAGTAGGCCAGGTTCCATCAGCAGGCATAGCAGAAACAGGAAGTAGGTCACCTTGTCCAGATATAAGTTTGGCGGTTATATCTGCAACAAAATTATCAAAGTCACCTTTAACAATCGCTTGCATCTTTATGTTACTGCTAACGGTTTTTGGTATCTCTATTTTATGAAGATTTGCAAGGGCATTATCAACTGCAAGGTTGTTCATCTCAACTATCTGTTTCCCTTTACGTCCATAACTCTTCTCTATGGAGTGTTTTATTTTCTCTATTGCTTCATCTTTTGGCAGTACACCTGAAATGGCGAAGAAACAGGTCTGCATTACTGTGTTAATTCTTCTTCCCATTCCACTTGCTTTTGATACTTTTGCTCCATCAATGGCATAGACAACTAACTCTTTTTCAATAATTTGCTCTTGAACAACTCTTGGCAGTTTACTAAAGAGTATATCTTTTGAAAATGGTGAGTTTAGAAGAAATGTTGCACCTTTTTTTGCATGAGAGAGAATGTCTAGTTTTTCTAAGAAAACACTTTGATGGCAAGCAATAAAATCTGCCTCTTCTATTAGATAGGTACTACGAATATATTTTGGACCAAAACGTAGGTGAGAAGTTGTCATGGAACCTGACTTATTGGAGTCATACACAAAGTAACCCTGTACATAGTTTGGAGTCTCTTCGCCAATGATTTTAATTGAGTTTTTATTTGCACCTACAGTTCCATCACTACCAAGCCCAAAGAACATAGCTTGAAGAGTTTCTTCTTTAGGTAGAGTAAAGTCTTTGTCCCACTCCAGAGATGTTTGTGTTACATCATCATATATTCCTATAGTAAAATGGTTTTTTGGCTTCTCTTTTGTAAGCTCTTCAAATACGGCTTTCACCATGGAAGGTGTAAACTCTTTAGAGGAGAGTCCATAACGTCCGCCAATGACTTTAGGCATCTCAAAGCCAAGTATTTCGTCAAAACGTAGTTCATTGAGGGCATTTACTACATCAAGGTAGAGTGGCTCTCCTGATGCACCAATCTCTTTTGTTCTATCAAGTACGGCAATAGCTTCAGTTGTTTTTGGTAAGGCAGATATAAAGTGTTTTATAGAAAATGGTCTATAGAGTCGTACTTTTAAAAGACCGACTTTTTCCCCTTGAGAATTTAAATACTCAACACTTTCATGCACAGTCTCTGCAGCCGAACCCATTATGATTATAATCTTTGTTGCTTCTGCGTCGCCAATGTATTCAAAGAGTTCATACTGTCGTCCTGTAAGTTGGGCAAACTTATTCATTGAATCCTGAAGGATTACAGGGAGTTTGTCATAGTAGCTATTAACACTCTCTCTACCTTGGAAATAGACATCAGGATTTTGAGAAGTACCGCGAATAACTGGCTTATCTGGAGATAAAGCACGCTCTCTATGTTCTTGTACAAGTTTTTCATCTATCATTTGTTCAAGTATGGACTCTTCTAGAAGTTCAATCTTACTTACCTCATGTGAAGTTCTAAAACCATCAAAGAAGTGTAAAAAAGGAATTCGAGAGCGTAGGGAAGCTGATTGGGCAATTAGTGCCATATCATGTGCCTCTTGTACCGAGTTAGAAGAGAGCAGGGCAAAACCAGTCTGTCTTACAGACATGACATCACTATGGTCCCCAAAAATAGAGAGAGCTTGTGCTGCAATAGAGCGTGCTGCTACATGAAAAACTGTAGGAGTTAGTTCTCCTGCAATCTTGTACATGTTTGGAATCATTAAAAGTAGACCTTGTGATGAGGTAAAGGTTGTCGTTAAGGCTCCAGTTTGCAAAGAACCGTGTACCGATCCACTTGCTCCTCCTTCACTCTGCATCTCCATAATTTTTGGAAGTCCACCAAAAATGTTTCTCTCACCTTTCATTGAGTATATTTCACTAAGCTCAGACATAGGAGAAGATGGAGTAATGGGGTAAATTGCAATGACCTCATTTATTTTGTGGGCAACTCGGGCAACTGCTTCATTGGCGTCTATAGTTACATAGGTTTTACTCATAACAATCCTCACATGCTAGTCTTGCTAAATTATAGGAAGATTAGGATTAAAGAAATGTAAATAATGGATATATTTCTTAACTTCAATTTAATTATATCTTTCCTATAGTGTGTATAAAACTTTACAACTAATAAGGAGTTAATAATGGCAAGAGTAGGAAATTCGATTATTAAGGGATTAGAAGTTGGAGAGATAATTACTCTTTTAAACAAAGCATATGCAGATGAGTGGTTAGCATATTACCAGTATTTTATTGAAGGAAAAGTTATTAAGGGCATTATGAAAGATGCTGCAATCGCAGAACTAACACAACATGCTGCGGATGAGTTACGACATGCAAATATGGTGGCAGATAGAATCCTTCAACTAGGTGGAACACCACTTCTTCATCCAAAAGAGTGGTTAGAGCAGACAAATTGCGGTTATGATGCCCCAAAAGACTTTGATGTTGTGAGTATTTTAGAAGATGCCATTAAGGGTGAACAGTGTGCTATTAGAACATATAGCGATATAGTAGAGCTTACAAGAAACAAAGATATTGTAACCTATGATTTAGTGAGTCAGATTTTAGCTGATGAGGTTGAGCATGAAGAGGATTTACAAGCTTTACATGATGATATAACAGAGTTTGTTGAAGATATTAAGAAAAACCTTCAATAATCTTTTTGTGGAGGAATGAAATACATAACGGTTTCAAATATTCCTTCCATATAGTGGCGTATATATACCTTATAGCCACTATAAATTTCTAAAACTAGTTTTGGGATTTTATACCAGTCTTCTGCTTTATGATAGATACAAACGGCTAGTATAGGTTTGTATTTTATAATGGTCTCTCTGGCACCTTTTATGGCTTCTTGTTCTGCACCTTCTATGTCTAACTTTATATAATCAACCTTCTGAGTTACAATGTTGTCTATAGTGTCTACATAAATTGTATGATTTCCTTTTGTCTGCATTGATGAAAAAGACTTCTCTTCATTAAAGTAAAGTTCTCGTTTTGTTGAAGAGAGACCGCACTCTATAAAGTTTATCTGTTTGTACTGCTGGAGTTCTCTTTTTGCTATACGCATATTTTCACTAATTGGTTCTATGAGATAAAGTTTTTTAAAATCCGGATAGTTTTTAATAAGTTCTGTTGCCGTATCACCTATATAAGCCCCTCCGTCTAAAAAGACTATTTCTTTAAGTGGAGGAATAAGCTCTTTATCAAAATATTGTTCTTCGTTTCTATTTGTAAAACCTTGCATAAAGTTATAGTCAAAACTAATCTTAAAATTAATGATTTGTGTAAAAGTCTCTTTGGATTTTTTGTCGGCAAGGGTAGTATAGAGTTCTTTATATTCTAGATAATTTTGAGTGTAATCAGCTTTAAAATCCATTATAAAAGGATGTGGAGCCAAGGGCAATTTTGTATATTTACATAGTGCAAGGTAACTTATATGTTTAAAACCCATTGTGTCAAGAGTATATTTAACCTCTAAGGGGCTCCCTGTAGCAGTCCAAACTATGAGTGCATCTTTTATATTTAGGACATCTTTTTTTCGTGAACGTTGTATGCGAGTAAAGTCGTCAATAATTCCAGTGACACTGATATTTTTTAAAAGTGAGCGAGTAAGTTTATTGATACCAAGTATGTATTTTTTAACAGAGTTGTCATGTAAAAAAATCTGGGCAAGATATTTTTCCTCTTCGTTAATGTAGGAGGGGTCTATTAAATCCATCTGTTAGAGATAGCTAAGGATTGTTTTTGTTATGTTTTCTCTACTCTGTGAAGCATCTATAGTAATGAGTTGAATGTTGAGAAGTTTTGCAGCTTCTACAAGTGCATCTTGAATAGAGAGGAGATAGGCGCTACCTCGAAGTTCAATTCCGTCTAACTCTTTTTGAGAAAGTCTATACTCTAGTTCTTCTTTTGTTAAACGTAGAAGAAAAACTTTTTGAGGATATATGTTTTCTGTTGCAAAGTTGTTGAGAGTTACAAGCTCTTGGGGAGTAATTGAACCTTGAACGAGTGCATATGCAACACCACTTATAGCACTTCTGTCTGATATAATATCTTTTATGCCAAGGTTTGGCTTGATGACTTCATGTATATGCTCAGCTCTATCTGCAAGAAAAAGAAGAAATTCGGCTTTTTTATTTTGTGCTTTAGCACTTAGAACCATTTGACGAATCTCTTTTCCTATCGCTGTAGCACCTGGTTCTTTTGTAATTATTGCATCTGGATACGCAGATTGCAGGGCACTGATTTGTGTACTTTTTCCAGCTGTGTCTATACCTTCTATTGCAATGTACATGATTTCATATGTCCTATAATATTTTGTACAGCATAAGGAAGTAGATGTTCTGTTTTGCCATTAAATTTAAGCAGGTTTCTTACAATAGATGAGCTAATGAATGCGTGTTGTAGTTTTGGCATAAGATAAACTGTTTCGATAGTTTCATCAAGAGAGTTATTGAGATATCCAAGTTGAAGCTCGTACTCAAAGTCACTTACCGCACGAAGTCCACGAATGAGCACTGAAGCATTGTACTCATGTGCAAGATCTATAGTAAGGTTGTCAAAGCCTACTACTTTGACATTGTCAAGATGTTTTGTAGCCTCTATTGCCATAGTAATGCGCTCATCAAGTACAAACATCGGTTTTTTATCTTGCGAGAGTGCTACTGCGACTATCACTTCATCAAAGAGTTTTGTTGCCCTTTTTATAATGTCAAAATGTCCATTTGTAATTGGGTCAAATGTTCCCGGATATAGTGCGATTTTCTTCACGCTTACTCCCATCTTTTATATAAGTTATTTTCTATGCCCAAAAGGTCAAACCATTTACCTATGACAAAGTTCTCCATCTCATCGAGTGTTTGCTGCTCTGAGTAGTACGCCATAACAGGAGGTGCTATGATGACACCTAAAGAGGCAAGTTTATGCATGTTTTCCAAGGCAATTGCTGAAAACGGCATCTCTCGGGGTGCGAGAATGAGTTTTTTGTGCTCTTTTAAGATAACTGATGCACAGCGCGTTACAAGATTATCAGCTATACCATGAGCAATTTTTGCTAGTGTATTCATAGAGCAGGGTGCTATTATCATCGCATCTACGCCAAAAGAGCCAGATGCTATACTCGCACCTATGTTTTTATTTGAGTGGGTTGTAACATTGAGCTCTTTTTTTAAAACTACTTGAGAGTGTTTAGACATGATGAAGTGTTTTTCTATAGAGTCTGGAAGAAGTTCAAGAGTTTTTAGTCCTAAGTTCACACCACTTGCACCACTCGTTGCAACGACTATTTTTCTCTTTTTATTTTTTTTCAAAATTACATTTCCGCCTTTTTTGTACCGACAACTCTAGCATTTATCTTTTTATTCTCTTTTGTTCTCAAGAGGATGCTTTCTCCAAAACGTCCATTTGTGATGGCCTCTGCTTGAAAAGAGATTGCGATGCCTTCATTTTTGAGTGTTACATTAACACTGTCACCACGTTTGACTAGGTAGAGTCCAACAATGTCTCTTGAGGTAATGAGACTCTCTTGTTTGAGTCTATGTTTTGTTTCAAAAGTATGTAGAGGAAGCTCTTGGAGTGGCATTGCCCTAAATTTTTGTAGCATTATACTCTTTTTTTTAGCGTTTATATTTGATAGCTCTGTACCTCTAGAAAGCATTTGATTCGTAAAATAGGCATCTACATGTGCAAATAGAGTATACGAAAAAAATATTTTTTTTCTTTTAGGTGTTACGATAAAGCAGTACCCTTTATTTGAGAGGTAAGCACTCTTTTCTATTCCAAAACTATACTCTTTAGGCAGAGATTGCAGGTAGCTACGAGGGTGTAGTTCTAATGATTTTATATGTATGTTTTTATAGTTTTTTTTGTAGTAGTCTAGGAGAGCTTTTTCTATTTTTGCAGTATTAACAGGGCTTTTTTTACTAAACTGTATATAGGTGTGTTTTGAAGTGTATTCCCTATAACCATGATTTTTTAAGAGAGTGATAAGTTCAGAGGCCTTGACACGCTTTGTATGTTTATTTGCATCTAAAGAGTAGAGTAGTGTGTCTTGCTGTGGTGTATTTACTACATCTGAGAGCATAACAGAGTCACTGTGAATGAAGTAGTTGCTTTTAAGATACTCGGTTGCTCCTAGAGAACATCCGAGTAGTAGTGTAAAAAAAAGTTTAAAGAGCATCAGATGCTTTTGAGAAAGTCACTCATTAAACGTACACCTGCACCTGTTCCTCCATAAACGTTACAGTCCCAAGGAGACTCAGTATATGCAGAACCTGCTATATCAAAGTGAAGCCACTTATCTTTGTTCTCTTCTTTTATAAAGGCATCTAAAAAGAGTCCTGCTGTAATAGAACCACCATAAGGTTTATTTGAAATATTACATATATCAGCTAACTCACTTTTGAGCTGTTTTTTGAGGTGTTTGTTAAATGGGAGATGTGCTACAAGCTCTCCTGATGCAGTTGCTGAATCATAAAACTTATGCATAAGTGGATGTGAGTGTCCCATCATCCCTGTAGTGTACTGTCCAAGTGCTACTACACAGGCACCCGTGAGCGTTGCAAAGTCAAACATATAGTCAGCTTCAACTTTCTCTTGTGCAAAATCAAGTACATCGCAGAGAACTAAACGCCCTTCAGCATCAGTATTACGTACTTCAATTGTTTTACCACTTCTACTTGTGAGTACGTCATCTGGTTTATACGCGTCACCGCCTATCATATTTTCTACTGCACCTATAAATGCATGTACTTCAACATCAAGTTTTAGCTCGCTTGCAGCTTTTATCATTCCAAGTACGCCACAAGCTCCTGCTTTATCCATCTTCATTGTAACCATTGAAGTTCCAGGTTTCAGGCTAAGACCTCCACTATCGTATGTAAGACCTTTTCCTATTAATGAAACAACTTTTTTAGCGTTTTTTGGTTTGTAAGCAAGGTGTATAAGTTTACTCTCATGACGAGAAGCACGACCAACTGCAAGCATAGAGTTACACTTCTCTTCTTGTAGTTCTTTTTCACCTAGTACTGTACACTCAAGACCATTCTCTTTTGCAAGTTTTTTTGCAACTTTTGCTAGTGTTGGTGGTGTAATCTCTTCAGGTATAGTATTTACAAGGTCGCGTGTGAAGCATGTTGCATCTGCAACAATGACTGCATCGCTAAAGATTTTGATAGCATCTTTATAGTCATCTTTCTCATAAATAAGTGAAATGTTTTTGAGTGTTGGTTTCTCTTTTTTACTTAGGTATTTGTCAAAAATGTAACCACCAAGGATAAATCCCTCTACAAGTGCTGGAATGAGTGTTTTGTCCTCTATTGCCACGTTTGCACTTTTGTAGTTTGTCTTAAGTAGTGCTTTTATAGCGTTTGTTGTTACGGAGCGAATAGCTTCTGCGCTAAATTCATCAACACCACACGCAAGTACATTTTTTGTGTGTAAGAAGCAGAGTGTATCACCTGCTGCTTTAAAGCCAGCAAGTTTAAGTGCTTTTTTGTGTTTAGAGTTTTGAAGTTGCTCTTCTGTTACGTAAAGCAGAGTAATGTCTGTTTTTGCATCAGATATATTTTGGTTTAAAAGTTGAATGTTCATAAATATTCCTCTTGTTTATTGTTTGAATACTAACTCATTTATGCTTTAAGAAGCTATAAAAAGTTTATATAACCTCTTGAGCTTTTACAATTTATTTCTAAATCACATTTGGGATGGTTTCATATTGATACTTTTTTGTAAAAATCTTGGAAACTAGGGTGAACTTTGAGACTCTACAATCTTGACAAAAATTATTAAATTTATTTAATATGTTTTAGCTGATTTGTTTGGCTGTATAATGTAGTAAATTTCTTAGTTGCAAGGAGTATGAAATGTCAACAGATACCACTAATGAACAACTTGATGATGAAAATACACTGCATGAGCAATTAAAAAAGATTAAAGAGGAACATGAAGAAGAGGTTTTAGAAGATTCGAGTGAGCCTAGCGAAAACGAAGAAGATATGAATAATCCAGTGCATGAGTACTGCAGTTAAAGGATTGTAGATGTTTCCAAGCCTAAGCTTGGAAATTAGTCAAAATGTAAAATGTTTTTTGCTTGAATCATATCTTTATCTCCACGTCCTGAGAGATTTACTATGATGAGTTTGTTTGTAATGTCTGGCATTTTTCTGAGGTAAGCAATAGCATGTGCAGACTCAAATGCTGGAATAATTCCCTCTTTTTGTGAAAGCCATACAAATGCATCAAGTGCTTCTTGGTCTGTTGCATTATCATAACTTACAGATTTATTATCATTATGAAAAGCGTGTTCTGGTCCAATTCCAGGATAGTCTAGACCAGCACTAATAGAGTGTGCTTCTAAAATCTGTCCATCTTCATCTTGAAGTAGATAGGACATCTGACCATGTAAAACACCTGGGCGTCCTTTTTTAAGTGAACAACCATGTTTATCTGTTTCAATTCCAAGACCACCAGCTTCAATTCCCACACATTCAACACTCTCATCTTCTAGGAAGTGTTGAAACATACCTATAGCGTTTGAACCACCACCTATACAGGCAACTACTTTATCTGGTAAACGACCCTCTTTTTCTAAAATCTGTCTACGTGCTTCCCAGCCAATAATAGCCTGAAAGTCTCTTACCATAAGTGGATATGGGTGAGGACCTGCTACAGTTCCTATGATGTAAAAAGTGTCTCTCGCGTTTGTTACCCAGTGGCGAATTGCATCATTCATGGCATCTTTAAGGGTGCAACTACCACTCTCTACTGCATTTACTTTTGCACCAAGGAGTTTCATACGAAAAACGTTAAGCTCTTGTCTGGCAACATCTTTTGCACCCATGAAAATTTCACACTCTAAATCAAGTAGGGCACAAATCGTTGCTGTTGCAACACCGTGTTGTCCAGCTCCTGTTTCAGCTATAACTTTTTTATATCCTAAACGTTTAGCCATAAGTCCTTGAGCGATTACATTATTTACTTTATGTGCACCTGTATGATTTAAATCTTCACGTTTAAGATAAATTTTTGCACCTAATTCTTCTGAAATATTTTGGGCATAGTAAAGAGGAGAAGGGCGACCTACATAATCTTTTAAGTAGTAATCTACTTCTTTCCAAAAATCTTCATTGAAACGAATTGAGTCATACTCTTCTTTAAGTTTAAGTAGAGCTGGCATAAGAGTTTCTGGAACATAACGCCCACCAAATGCTGTTGTTGTGTCACTGAAACTACCAAAGTGTCCATTTATATCTGGATCAAATTTACTAGCTTTTGGAATATACATTAGTTAACCTCGATAAGTGAGTAGACATCTGTCTGCTCTTGTAGTTTTTTTATACCTTCTAAGAATGTCAAGCCCAGAACAAAGCAAGCTTCTATACACTCTGCACCTGTCTGTTTGATAAGTTTCGCCGCTGCATTTGCCGTACCCCCAGTTGCTATAAGGTCATCAATAAGTAAGACTCTCGCATTTGGCTTAAATGCATCAATATGGACTTCAATCTCATCAACACCATACTCTAAAACATATTTTTCTGAGATAGTAGTATACGGGAGTTTTCCTTTTTTACGTATTGGCACAAAGCCTACGTGTAACATTTGAGCAAGAGCAGCACCAAAAATGAATCCACGTGCATCTATACCTGCTATATAGTCAAGATTATACTCTTTATATCTCTGGTATAAATGGTTCATTAAAACAGCGTAAGCTTCTTTATCTCCTAGAAGAGTTGTAATGTCTTTAAAAATAATTCCCTCTTTTGGAAAATCTTTTATATCGCGTATAGCATTTTCTATAATAGAGCGTTCAACTGAACTCAGTTTTATATCTGAACCTTTTTTCATAATTATTCCTTGTTTTACAGAAGTGCGTCTATACGTCCCTCAAGGGCTTTAATCTTGCCATTGAGTCTATCTGTCTCTTGTCTATGTTTTGAGTTACGTTGTTTTAAAACTTTTAACTCGTTTCTGAGTTTTGTAAGCTCTTCACTTAAGATGTCTACATTACCGAGTGCACGCTGTAATTGAATTTGGTATTTACGTATAAGTATTTCAGCCTCTTGAAGTGTAAGCTTCATTAAATCGTTACTTCTTTGCTCTTTATTAGTAATACTTTTGAAGTAAAACATTTTTACAAAGAGGTATATAGAAACAATTGAGAGTATAGTTAAAAGCGACCAATTCCAAAACATGACGTATCCTTATAGTTTATAGTTCTATTTTTTCAACTCTGCCGCAGTGGCGACCACCTTCAAAACTACCGGCAATCCAAGCATCTAAAATAGATTCCGCAACACCTTTACCCACTATACGTTCACCAAAGCATAAAATATTTGCATCATTGTGTCCGCGTGCTACTGTAGCAGTATAAGCATCGTGACATAACGCAGCACGAATACCTTCATGACGATTTGCCGCCATACTCATACCGATTCCACTTCCACAAATTAAAATACCCTGTGCAGAACTGTCTGACAAAACAGACTCAGCAACTTTGTGTGCATAATCAGGGTAATCTACTCTATCTTTTGAGAATGGACCTAAGTCAACAACTTCATGTCCTTTCTCTTTGAGAAGCTCAACTGTATAATCTTTTAAATCAATTCCAGCGTGATCTGTAGCAATATAAAACTTCATTGTTTTCCTTATTTATTGAGATAATAACAGACTCAGTACAAGTTGTACCGGTAAAATTAAAACATAATCTTTGAGTGGTGTCATCAAGAGAACTAAAACGAAGATTATGCCATATGATTCATATTTATAAAAGAACTCTGCAACTTTATTTACGCCATATTTCAGACTAAGATGTGCTAAAAAGTGTGCACCATCAAACTGAGGAATAGGTAAGAGATTAAAGACTGCAAGCACGACGTTAATGATAAGAAGCTGATAAATAAATATATAAGCCAGTATGTAAGTTATTGAGTCATCTACTGTTGGTTGCGCCATAGCAATAATTGCGATAGAAGCAAAAACTGCGAGAGTAAAATTATAAACGATTCCAGCTAAATCAACCTGCATTGCACCGTTATAGCCACCGTTTTGGATGACAGTACGTGTATTTATAGGAACTGGTTTTGCCCAGCCAAATAAAAAACCGCTTTGTGCACCAAAAAGCATCGGCAGAAAATAGAGTGCAGCTGGTACTAAAATAGTACCTACCAAATCAACATGACTGATAGGATTTATAGTAAGTCTTCCTGCATTTTTTGCAGTAGTGTCTCCATACATATAAGCAACCCATCCATGCATAATTTCATGCCCAATAATAGCTACAGCCAGTGCTAAAACAGCTGCTGCAATTTTTATAATATCAAGTGATTCCATAATACTCTTTATCTGTTCTTTGACGCTCTTCTATAGCTTTGTTTAAATGTTCCGGTGCTTCAAGATCAGTTGGTGTTTTTCCAACTCTATCCCAGCGTATCTCCCAGTTATCATCTATAGAGAAGTAGATAAACCAAGGTGTCCCTTCGATGTTATCATAAGGAACAGCACCCCAAAAACGACTGTCATTTGAGTGGTCTCTATTATCTCCCATCATAAAATATGTATCTTCTTGTACTGTAATAGGGTTCATGTAAAAAACAGGCATTGGATAATTACCATCATTTATGATTTTATCATCATGGTGAATACCTGGATGGTCTTTCATGTAAGGATTTTTTACCCATAGTTTTTCATCATATAGAGCAATTTCAAAATCTTTATAGTTCTCTTTTATCCAGTCATTACCCTGTGCAAAATGAATAAAAAGGTCTTTATTTGCGACAAAAAGCTCATCACCAGGAAGTGCAACACAACGTTTGACAAAATGCTGTTTTGTATTACCTGGATATCTGAAAATTACTATATCACCATGTTGTGGTCTATCACCATCTACTAAACGTAACTTATCACTCCATGGCATAATTGATAATTCTAAAAATGGAATATGTGGCATAGAAATCCCATAAGCGAATTTCTTCGCAAAAAGGTGGTCTCCTATGAGTAAAGAGTCTTTCATACTTCCACTTGGTATTCTAAACGCCTGTGCAATAAAAAAGATGACAAAAAGGACTATGATAATAGTTCCTGTCCATGAACTAGAAAATTTATAGGCTTTGTATAGAACGTTTTTCATCTATTCACTCTTCTTTTTTTGTGCATTGATTTTTGCAGCTTTAAGTGTGTTACTCAGTAGCATAGCTATTGTCATTGGGCCAACACCACCTGGGCTTGGGGTAATGTACGAACTTTTTTTACTCACGTTTTCAAAGTCAACATCACCAACAAGTTTACCCTCTGGAGTTCTACTTACACCGATATCTACAATAACAACGTCATCTTTTACCATATCAGCAGTTATGAGGTTAATCACACCAACACCCACCAAAATGACATCAGCAGCGAGTGTGTGTTTTTTTAAGTCATCTGTATGAATATGACAGATTTCTACAGTTGCATCTGCATTGAGAAGTAGAGAAGCCATAGGCTTACCAACGATGTTAGAAGCACCAACAACAACACAGTTTTTTCCTTTAACATCTATGTTGTACTCTTTTAAAAGTTCCATAACACCTAATGGTGTACATGGTACAAATCCATCTAAGTTAGTTACAAGACGACCAACGTTGTAGGGGTGAAAACCATCTACATCTTTTGCAGGATCTACTAATTCAAGAAGTTTTGTCGTATCTATGTGAGCTGGAAGTGGAAGTTGAATTAAAATACCGTCAATACTATCATTTTCATTCATACTTTTAATGGTACGTTCGATAGCTTCTTGGGAGATATTTTCAGGCATGTCGTGTGTAATAGAGTAAAAACCAACACGATCACAAGCTTTTTTCTTCATATTAACGTATGCAGCACTTGCAGGGTCCTGACCAACGAGAACGACAGCAAGTCCCGGAGTACATCCACACGTCTCTTTTAGTGTTTTTACCTCTTCGTTTACCTGTTGTTCAATTTTTTGTGAAAGTAACTTACCGTCTAATAACTGCATTTAAACCCCATAAATAATATTTTTGTTATTATACCTTTTAAAAATAATATTAGGCTAATAATGAAGCAGATACTCATTTTACTTACTCCCGTTTTACTCATGTCAGGGGGCAGTTTTATCACACAAAAAGAGTATGCGGCACAGTTATATAAAAATCCTCGAGGTATAGGATGTCAACTCTGTCATGGAGAAAAGGGAGAAGGGCGAGTTATAGCCAACTATGTACATAAAAAAAAGGAAAAAAGCTTTGTTGGTCCTGCTATAAATAATTTGGATTTTCAAACTTTTTATAAAGCCTTAAATGTAAGAAAAAATGCTATGCCAAGATACTTTTTAACTGATGAAGAGATAGAGGCCCTCTATCTTCATATACATCAAAATGAGTCTATTAAAATGGGGGAAGAGGAAAATGTTTCAAGAAGTTCAAAAAGCTTATGAGCAAAGAGATATTGAGGCATTAGATGCTCTCGCTGTTCCAAGATATCGAGAACTCAATCGAGACAGCTCTTTTAAATCTGTGTTAATGCTCTCATGCAATAAAATAAAGCACCTTGAAAAAATAGATACACTTGAAGCTGATGCTATTATTTTAAATTTGGAAGATGGTGTTTCAAGAGAAGAAAAACCACTTGCACTTGCCCTGTGTGCAATATATTTAAGCAAACATGCCAAATGTGAAAAAAAACTGATAGTGAGAGTAAATGCTTTAGATGAGGGTGGTTATGAAGAGATAACTTATTTAAATCAGTTTATGCCAGATGCTATTCGTGTGCCTAAAATAAAAAATGCAAAAGAGATTGAGACTGTCTTAGCTCTTTTAAATGATGATATAGAACTACATCTCTCAATAGAGACTGCACTAGCATGGCATAATCTAAATCAACTGGCAATAAGTAAAAGAGTAAAAGCATTTTATCTTGGTGCACTTGATCTTTTTGCAGATATGAAACTCTCACAAGCTCTTATCACTCCAAATAACCCTACAATGCAGTATATTCTTGCACATTTTTTGATGACATGTAAAGCAATGGGAGTGAAACCTGTCTCTTTCGTTTTTCAAGAGTATCAAAATATTCTACTTTTTCAAGAGTGGCTCACTCTTGAAAAGAGTATGGGATATGATGCAAAAGGGTGCCTCTCTCCACAACAGGCTTCTATGGTAAATGAATTTTTTATGGATGAAGAAGCAGAAATAAATAGAGCACAAGTAATCGTAAAACTTTTTGAAATGTATAGAGATGAGGGTATAACAGGTTTTACTGATGAAGAGTATGGCTTCATAGATGAGCCTATATATAAAGGTGCTTTGGCATTTTTACAAAAATATAAATATTAAATTAAGTTATTCTATTTAATTAAGCTTGTTAAGTAAAAGTGATGCTATAATCTCTATGATTTGAATTTCTCAAGGGAGAGCGTATGAATTTTAAGAGTATTAAATTTAAACTTGTTGCATTAACGGTTGCAGGTTTAGTTTTACTTGGTATATCTATAGCGATTGTTGCAGTGAATAAATCTTCAGATGCAATTATTAAAGCAAGAATGGATCAGTTGAGTAGCATTGCTGAGGCAAAGGCTGAAGGTATCGTTGATTTTACGAAGTTTTTTCAAGGTTTAATTATCTCTAATGCAGGGGATATAAATACTGTTCAGACACTTTGGGGTCTTAATGATGCCTTTGAACTTTTTGAAGATGAAGTTGACTTGGATATTGACGAAGTAACTGCACAGTTAGAAAAAGATTATAGTGAAAATTATCTCTCAAAAGTTAACTTTGAGTTTCCCGGTGTAAGCGCAAAAAAAGTAACAGGTGAATATTTGCCTACTACAAATTTGGGAAAATTAGCACAGGCTCTTTATATTTTAGAAAATGAAAATCCTGATGGACATAAAGATGAACTGCATCAAAATAAGGGTCATAAAGATGACTATTCAAAACAGCATGCTCTGTATCACAGAAAATTTAAAGCAATTTTGGATGAGTTTGGTCTTTATGATATTTTTTTAGTAAATGGTGACGGTGTTATTGTTTATAGTGTAAAAAAAGAGCGTGATTTTGGGACAAATCTTTTAACTGGTCCTTACAAAGATAGCGGACTTGCACGTGTTTATAACAAGGCTATGAAACTTGAGTCAGGAAAAGTGGCTTTTGATGATTTTGCACCGTATGAACCTAGCTTTAACAAACCAGCTTCATTTTTAGCGACGCCACTTTATTTTCATGAAGATCTTGAAGGTGCACTCATTTTTCAACTCCCAATAGGCGCTTTAAATCAAACAATGAATTTTCAAGGCAAGTTTGACGAAGCAGGTCTTGGTGAGACCGGAGAGGCATTTTTAATTGGACAAGATAAGTTCATGAAAACTGATAGTCGTTTTGTAGAGACTATTAATAATGAGCTAGTACAAAAGTTTCATACTACTATAGACATATTTAAAGTTGATACGCCGGCTGCGGAGAAAGTTATTGCGGGTGAATCAGGTGCTATGCTTGTAAAAGATTATGAGGGTAAAAGTGTTATAAATGCTTTTACACCTGTAAACTTTTTTGGAGCAAAATGGGGTGTAGTTGTTCAAATGAATGAAGACGAAGCACTTGCAAGCGTTATAGAAGCGAGAAATGTTATCTCAATCTTAGCTTTTGTGATTATTGTTGTACTTATTTTAGTAATGGTTATAGCGATTCAAAAACTTGTTATTAACAAATTGACTTTACTGCAAGAAGCTGCATATGGTCTTGCAAAAGGTGAAGGTGACTTGACGAGTCATATTGTGATGGCACAGGGTGATGAGATGCATGAAGTAAGTTCAAATATTAATGCATTTATAGAAAAGGTACGTGTAACTGTTGATAAAGCAAAACAGATGTCAAAAGAGAATGCTTCCATAGCTGATAATCTTTCTGAAACATCAGGAGAGATTAAAGGTAAGGCAATTAAAGAAGCAGATATTGTTTCTGGTGTAACCGAGGAAGGAAATGCACTCCAAGAGGTACTTAAAGTTGCTATTAATGATGCACAGAGCGTGAAGTCTGAAATTGAAGAGACTGGTAAGCAGCTTCTTGTAGCAAATGAGAGTATTAAAGAGCTGGCATCAGAAGTTTATGATCGTTCACAAGTTGAAAGTGAGATGGCACAAAAGCTTCAACAGCTCTCTCATGATACACAACAAGTAAAAGAAGTTCTAAGTGTTATATCTGATATTGCTGATCAGACAAATTTACTTGCTTTAAATGCTGCTATTGAAGCGGCTCGTGCAGGTGAACATGGACGTGGTTTTGCGGTTGTTGCTGATGAAGTAAGAAAATTAGCTGAGAGAACACAAAAGTCCCTTTCTGAGATAAACGCAACTATTAGCATTATTGTACAGTCTGTTCAAGATACAAGTGATCAGATATCTGATAATGCAAATAAAATTGAAGAGCTTTCAAGCAATGCAGAAAATGTTGAAGTAGAAATTGACAATAGTGTAAATGCTATGCAGTCATCAGTTATCAAAGTAGAAAAAACTGTTGAGGGTTATGTTGCAAATTCAAAAACAATAGATCATATGATTTCTCAAGTTGAAAAAATCAATGAAATATCTTCACAAAATGCTAAAAGTGTTGAGGGGATTGCTAAAGCTTCAGATAATCTATCTGACATGACAGCACAACTTAATGCACTACTCAATGAGTATAGAACATAAGGTTCTATACTTTAGTTTATTCTCTTTCCCCTATTATTTACCAATCGCATTATCTAAATTAGCAATGGCTATATAGTAGTCATAGTAATCAGCCACAAGCTTTGCTTTAGCATCTATATACTCTTGTCGTGCTTGTTGAAGTTCTATATAGTCTGAAAGACCATGTTCATAACGTTTTGATGCTTGTTCAAACTTTTGTGCAGATACTTGTACAAGAGATTGTGCTAATTCTACAAAATCTTTTGATCTGTTAACGTTGATATACGCGTCCGTTATCTCTTTTTTGATTGCCAGTTTAGAGTAGGTGTATTGATACTCTGAACTTTTGGTAAGAAGTTTACTCTCTTCTACTCGAGCATTGCTAGCACCACCAGCATAAAGATTCCAGTTAAGATTTACTGTAGCTTGCCATTGGTCTTCAGGTGTAAATGAACTGAGTGTGTCAAGTTGTTGTTTTGTATAGTCTGCACTTAAAAAGAGCTCAGGATAGTATTCTGAATCAAATTGCTCGATTTTTGATGTCGAAGCCTCAATCTCCATAGCATATTTTTGCAATTCAGCTCTATTTTTGTATGCAAAGTCTATGGATTCTTGAAGTGATAGGTCGTACTGATAAAGGCTATTATAGAGTGTGTTGAGATTGAGTTTTTGCGTTTGAAGAGAGTACTCTTCTTGGGTATCTAAAAAACCAACAGTTTTATCTAAAAGTGCATAAGCTGATTTAAGCTCATATTCGACGTTTTTGAGTTGTAATTTTGCTTGAATTAGAAAGACTTTTGCATCGGAAACATCTATTTTTGTACGGATACCTGCTTCAAAGTATTTTTGCGAACGATAAACCTGTGCCTCATTGAGTTTAACATTCTCTTTTTGTACATCTATGAGGGCTGCTGTTTTAAGTACAGTATAGTATGCACCTTTAACATCTTTTATTTTATTACTGATATTTTGTTTGTCTTGGAAGTTGTAAGCTTGAGATCTATATTCAAGATTATCAACATTACCACCTCTTTTTCCAAAATCATACAGGATTTGATTTACTGAGAGTTTTCCTAGAAGAAGAGTGTCTTCTAAGAGAGTATTTGAGGCTGGATTTGCCATATCACTCATCGCAATTTTTCCGCCACTAGCCAACAAGTCCACTTGAGGTAGATAGCTTGCAAATGCACTGTCATAACGGCTTTGTGATGCTTTATAGTTTAAATGGCTCACTTGCAGGTCAGGAGAGTTTTCTAAAGAGAGCATAATGAGCTCATCAATGGTGAATGTCTGTGCTTGAAGATTAACAATAAGAGAAGCACTGAGCAGATATTTTGTTACATGATTTGTTTTCATTAGATTGACTCCCTTCTAGCTACTTCATCTTCAACACTCACAAATTTTTCACGCATACTTTCAAGTAATACATATAAAACGGGAACAAAGAGAGTAGATATAAACGTGGCTGCGACCATACCGAAAAGAAGAACTATACCTATAGACATCTGCGTCATTGCACCCGCACCTGTAGCAAAGGCAAGAGGAAAAATTCCAAATAAAAACGAAAGAATTGTCATCATAATTGCTCTAAAACGTAGTGTACCTGCATTAATAGCAGATTCTATAATGCTTATTCCACTTTCTCTTTGTTCTTTTGCAAATTCTACAATTAGAATGGCGTTTTTAGCGGCCAGTGCCACAAGTAAAACAAGACCTACCTGTGCAAAGGTATTTAATGGCAAGCCGACTGCATGAAGACCTCCAACGGCACCTGCTACAACCATCGGCACTGAGAGTAAAATCATCAAAGGGAGTATCCATGATTCATATTGTGCAGAGAGCACCAAAAATACGACAAGGAGGACAAATATGACAACATATATCTGAGCATTTCCTGCTAGTTTCTCTTGATAACTCATACCTGCCCATTCGTATCCATAAGAGGCAGGAAGTACTTTTTGTGCTATCTCTTCCATAGCCTTCATTGAATCACCAGAGCTATATCCTGGTGCAGCGGAACCATTTATCTGTATATTTCTGTACATGTTAAAGTGAGTAAGGTTTTGTGGTGCAATCATATCTTTGACTTCTAAAAGTGCACTTAGTGGAACCATTTTTCCATTGACGTTTCTTACAAAGAGTTTATTTATGTCTTCTTTTGAACTTCTAAACTCTTTATCTGCTTGTACAAAAACACGAAATACTTTTCCAAATTTTGTAAAATCATTTACATATATAGAACCTAAATAGGCCTGCATAGTTGTAAAGAGGTCAGATATATTTACACCCATTGCATTTGCTTTTTCTCTGTTTATTTTTATGTCATACATTGGATAGTTAGTAGCAAATGTTGTAAATGCGTAAGCTATTCTAGGATCTTTTATAGCTTCTTTAATAATTTCACTTGCATAGTATTGAAAAGTATTTAAATCACCAGATAAATAGTCCTGAAGTCTAAAGTCAAAACCACCTACATTTCCAACACCTGGGATACCAGGCATATTAAAGGCAGCTACATTTGCTTCACTTATAGAGGCTGTTTTTTGTTGAATCTGTTTGATGATTCCATAAACACTCTCCTCTTTAGTAGTACGTTCACTCCAATCTTTTAAAGAGACGAACATTGCAAGTGCTGAACCATCTATAGAAGATGTAATAATATTATACCCTTCAATACTAATTATATTTTCGACACCTTTAATCTTGTAAATAATATCTTCAACATCTTTTCTTATTTTTACTGTTTGAGATATAGAAGTTCCAGGTTTCCCGTTAATAGAAACCATTAATACACCTTTATCTTCAGAAGGTACGAAACCTGTTGGTGTAATGCTAAAGAGATAGTACATAAGATAAAAAATAGAGCCCATGACAAGAATTATAAAGTAACGAATTTTTACAAAGTAAGTAATAACACTCTTATATTTTTCTGTCAACCAGTCAAATAAAATATCAAACTTTTCAAAAAGAACAAACTTGGTTTCTCCCTCTTTTCTACGTTTAATAATAATTGCACTAATTGCTGGAGAGAGTGTCAATGCATTAAGTGAAGATACCATAACGGCAAAAGATATTGTAAGAGCAAACTGTTGGTAGAGCGCACCGGTTATACCAGGGAGTAGTGATACAGGCACAAACACCGCAACAAGAACGAGTGTTGTAGATATAATTGGTCCAATAAGCTCTATCATGGCCTTTTTAACCACTTGAGGCATTGTAAGTTCAGGTTCTCTATACATAATAACTTCAACATTTTCAACAACTAAAATAACGTCGTCAACAACAATTCCTATGGCCAAAATAAGTCCAAAGAGAGTAAGGAAGTTTATACTAAATCCACCGGCTAGTTTCATTGCCATAAAAGCACCTATAAGAGATACTGGAATAGCAACAGAGGCAATGACCGTTGGACGCCAAGAACCAAGAAAAATAAATATAATTAACACAACGAGAGCAACAGCCATAAAAAGGTTATTTACAACATTATCTATAGCTACGGCAACATACTTCGTTGTGTCATAAGGTACTGCATAGGTTACACCCTCAGGAAACCTACTCTCCAAACGTTTCATAGTCTCTTCAATCTTTTGCCTAATTTCGAGTGCATTTGCATCACCAAGCTGATAGACTCCAATAAGACCTGCAGGTTTTTTTGCACTTATGGCATTCCAGTCGTAAAACTCACTTCCTAGCTCAACTTTTGAGACATCGCTTAAGTAAACTAAAGAGCCATCTTTTTTATATTTTAGAACAATTTTTTCAAACTCTGGAACATCGGAGAGTCTTCCTTGAGTAGAGAGAATAAACTCCTGTTTTTGATTATCATAGCTTGGAGTTCCACCAATTTTCCCTATAGAAGCTTGTTTGTTTTGTGATTTGATAGCATTTATAACTTCCATAGGTGTCATTTGCAGTGCTGCTAATTTATCTGGATTCAACCAAATACGTATAGCGTATTTTTTTTCTCCCATGTTTTCAGCTTTTCCCACACCGGGAATACGTTTTATTTCATCTAAAACATTGATATTTACAAAATTGGAGAGAAAACTTCCATCATATCTGTCATCCCCACTAATTGCAATAAGACATACAATCGAAGGAGACTTTTTATCAACAATAACTCCTTGAGCCGTTACTTCTGCAGGCAGTGATGCAGTTGCAGTAGAGACTTTGTTTTGTACGTCGACTGCACCTATATCTATATCGTAGCCTGGTTCAAAATAGACATTGATACTAGATTTTCCATTAGCAGCAGAAGAGGATTCCATATAGATTACACCTTTAATCCCATTGAGCTTATCTTCCAAAACTCTTGTGACGGTGTCTTCTACGACGTAAGCATTTGCCCCTGTGTAAGTTGCAGTCACACTGACAGTTGGTGGTGCTACATCCGGATACTCTGAAATAGGTAAAACAACTAAAGATACCAATCCACCAGTAATGATAATTAAAGAGATGACAATCGCTAAAATAGGTCTTTTAATAAAAGTAACAGAAAACATCTATTTTTCCTGTACTAAAAGATTGTTCTCTTGTAAAATTGCCTTGATACCTTTTGTTTTTGTGACATCAGTAGCACTTACTTCTCTCCCTGGTTTGAGTTTCATAAGAGCAGAGACTGCGATTTTATCTCCATCTTTTAGTCCCTCTGTAATACTTACATAGTACTTGTTAGAGTAGTTTGTCTTGATATCTGCTCTTTGCAGTGTTGCATTATTATCTACGATATATACATAACTCCCTAATTGGTCATTAAATATAACTTTTGGAGGAATCATCAAAAATTCATATTTATCACTAATGAATAGATTTACATATACAAAGGTTCCAGGAAGAACTTTATGCTCTTTGTTGTCTAAGGTTGCACGCATAGTCAGCGTAGATGTAAGTGGATCGATGCTATTATTTTCAAAATCAACAAAACCTTTCAGTCTTACTTTTGTGTTTGCATTTGGAACTTCTGCAAATGCATCTGGTTTCTCTTTACTTTTGTATTTTCCAAAAAGGTCTGCATCTGCTTGAGAGGGGGAAAAGTAAGCGTAAATAGGGTCTATGTTTACAATTGTAGTAAGTAGTGTAGCTTCACCTTGTCCTACAAGGTTTCCAACATCTACAGCTCTTGCACTTGCATTACCATTAATTGGTGCATGAATTATTGTGTAGCTTAGTTCGAGTTCAGCTTTTTGTATTTGTGCAATATCTCCAGCAATTGCAGCCTCAAGAGCAGCTTCTTGAGCTTGGTACTGTTCAAGTGTTGCACGTGGTGCAAGTCCCTCTTGTACAAGAGGCATATATCTTTTTACATCGGCTTTTGCAAGCGCTAGGGATGCTTCATCTTGCCTTTTTTTTGCTTTGGCAGCATCAAGAGCAGCTAAGTACTCTCCTTGTTCTATTTTAAAAAGCTTTTGTCCTTTTGTAACATATTGCCCATCTTTAAAATAAATTGCTTCAAGAACTCCAGAGACTCTTGCCTTAACATCTTGATCACTACTGGCTTTAGTCATACCTGTATAGCTTTTCCAAATTGGAATTTTTTCTTTTTTGACAGTGATTGTTTCAACTGGGAGTGGAGGAATTGTTTGTTGCGTTGTTGTTTGCTTCTCTTGGCTACAGCCTAAAAATAGGAGTAGAGTAAGCATCCCAACAGAGAGAGACGTTTTCATTATATTGCTTCCTGTTTAGTATCGTGATAAATGATAGTAAACATTATAGCGTATTAATGTCTTTTCAGTCGGTCTTGGGTATTTACTATAGGCATACTCTATAGTCTCTTTTGTGATATCATCAAGTGTATAGTAACCACTTTTTGAGAGAAATCTAAAATCACTCATATCACCGTTTGGATGAAGATAAAACTCCACCACATTATTTCTATTTACGTTAAGGCTTCCATCAAGATTGACCCTTGCAACTCTATTAAGAACTTGTTGTGTAACACGTCGCATATATTCTTGATTATCCAAAATATATTTTTGCTGTCCTGGAGAGAGTTTTCCAAATTCTTCACCATAAAGTTCTTTTAAATCGCTTGATACATTGCTTCCAGAGTTAGCATTATTTTTTTTATTTTCATTTTGTTCAGTTGATCTGTCTTCACTAAGCCATGCCATAGGATCACTATTTACACTTTTATCTTTGCTCTCTTTTGTTGTATTTTTTTCTTCGGTTTTTGCGAGTAATGGAATATAAGGCTTTTTCGGTGGAAGAGGTTCAATTTTTGGTTTTGTAACCTTTGTTTCTTGCACTTTTTTAGGTGGATTGAGTTTTGGAGTTTTTGGTGTTGCTTGCGGGTTTAACCTAACTTGTTGCTGTACTATCTCCTTAAGTTGTGAACCTTTTGGCATAGGAGGAGCTACCTTTGGAGGTGTAATTTTCTCTTTTGTAAGCCCTGAGTCTTTATATTTTTTTGGTAATTCTTTAAGAGAGATTTTAAGTCTTTTCTCTTCTGGCTGTTCTTTTGGCGGCTGTGGAGAGAGGGTTAAAATAATCCAAAGGAGTAGAAGAATGACGAGATGAATTAAGAGTGCTACAAATAGTGCAAAAGAAGATCTACTCAAAAAAAACCCATTTATTTTTTATTTGGCAGATTATATCAAATCAACATTAATACTACTTCGATATAATTGGAAAAATCATATTATGCAAGGTTATATAAATGAGTAGAGAAACATCTCAAAAAGCATTTTTAGAGGCGCAAGAGCTTATTCCAGGAGGAGTGAACTCTCCGGTTAGAGCATTTAGAAGCGTAGGGGGAACGCCTATTTTTATTACAGAAGGTGAGGGTGCTTATCTTCGAGATGTTGATGGAAATAGTTATGTTGATTATGTACAGTCTTGGGGTCCTCTAATATTTGGTCATAGAGATGAGTCTATAGAAGCAGCAGTAATTGAAGCTGTAAAACATGGTTTGAGTTTTGGTGCTCCAACAGAGGCTGAAACAGAGCTTGCGAAACTTGTTGTATCGTTTTTTGACTCTATAGATAAAGTGCGTTTTGTAAGTAGTGGAACAGAAGCAGTTATGTCTGCTATACGTCTTGCTCGAGGTTTTACTGGTAAAGATGACATTATTAAGTTCACTGGATGTTACCATGGTCATAGTGATGCACTTTTAGTAGAAGCTGGTTCAGGTGCGGCAACATTTGGAAACCCTTCAAGTCCTGGTGTGCCCGCAGATTTTACAAAACATACACTGCTTGCCGAGTATAATAATATTGAGAGTGTTAAAAAGTGCTTTGCAGATTCTAAAAATATTGCTTGTGTAATTATTGAGCCAATAGCTGGAAATATGGGTCTTGTTCCTGCTGATAAAGAGTTTTTGCATGAATTACGCCAGCTTTGTGATGAACATGGTTCTTTATTGATTTTTGATGAAGTCATGAGTGGTTTTAGAGCTTCAATAAATGGTGCAGAATCAATTACTGGTGTAAAGCCTGATATGGTAACACTTGGAAAAGTAATTGGAGGCGGTATGCCTGTGGGTGCTTTTGGTGCACGTCGTGAAATTATGGCTATGCTCTCTCCTGAAGGACCTGTATATCAAGCAGGGACACTAAGTGGTAATCCAGTAGCAATGGCAGCTGGTTATGCAGCACTTAAGAAATTAAAAGATAATGCTCGTGTTATTGCTGTTTTAGAAGAACGTGCAAAAAGACTTGTCACAGGCATGCAAAAAGCTGCAGAAGCTGAGGGAATAGTTATGCAGATAGATGTGAGAGGCAGTATGTTTGGATTCTTCTTTAATGAGGCACCTGTTAAAAATTTTGCAGATGCCGCTAAATCTGATGCAGAACTCTTTGCGAAGTTTCATGCAGCAATGTTGGAAGAGGGATTTTATTTTGCTTGTTCATTGTATGAAACAGGATTTATCTCTACAGCAGTGACTGATGCTATGGTTGAAGATACTATCGCAGCAGCGTCAAGAGTATTTAAAGCGATTAAAAATGGATAAGGAAAATAGAGAAGAAAAACCTCGTATAAAACCAATTATTGAGGCGGCAGATAGTCTTTCTTTGGGTATTTCAATGGTGGTTGCCGTCTTGATGGGTGTCGGAATAGGCTGGTTGTTAAAAGGACTTACTGGTGTATCTTGGACTTTATGGATAGGTGTTTTTATAGGTGTTGCTGCTGCTTTTTTAAATGTTTACAAAGCATACTCTAAGCAGTATAAAGAGATGCAAGAGCTTGCAAATGAGCCACGTTATGCTATTAAAAAAGAGCTTGATGAAGATGATGATGAGGACTACGGTGCTACAAAGTATTAAAACTTTTTTAGTTTTTGAGTCTCTCATACTAATTAGTTTATTTTACTCATTTGCTACTTTTATGAATATTCAAATTGCTTTTTTAAGTGCCTTATTTATTATTTTAGGCTCTTCATATGCATATAAAAATATGATTCTATCAAAAGTAGAGAGTGGAGAGTATGAAGAAGAACGAGAAGATATTCTTGATACTATAGATGATAAGTATGGACTTTATGATGAGCAAGTACTTAATGAACTGCCTGCTGAAGAGTTAGACCTTAAAACGATAGTAAAAGAGGAAAAAGCAAAAATTAAAACCTTTAGTTTTTCAAGTATGAAACATGGACTAAAAGGTGGTTTTTCACTTTATAGACTCATCCCGTATTTATTCTTGATTTTAGGTTTTATAGCTTTAAAAAATAATGCCCTTTTAGAGCTGAAGTTTTACCTTCCGGCTCTTCTTATGGGTATTGTAGGTGGAGCAGTTATCTCTAAGCGGTTATCATAGGAATGTTAAGCGTTATGCTTTCATTCGATATATCTATGTAGAAACCGTTATTTTGAGCGAAGCTTTTGACTTCGCTACTCTTATTTTTATTCATGTTCTCTGAACTGATAGTTATTGAAAATATACTATATTTCTTGCCCTCAAAACGCACATGTTCTCCAACTCTATAAAAAACTTTCGTATCTATAGATTTATTTTCATAAAAACAGTGATAAGACTTGTTTAAAACCTTGATAAGTGCATTGGAGTTTATAACAATATCTGGGATTGTAGGGTCGTAAGTTTTAGTAAATTCTATACTTGAACCAATGGAGTTAGTTGAGATACATAAGTCTGTAATAGTAAATATATTTGTGAGTTCACCATCAGGTTTTTTAGTATTAAGTTTCATTGATGGCATTTGGTATAGTTTTATACCAATCTCTTCTTCATTTTCATAACCCACAGTAAGACCAAAAAATTTATATCTGCCATATTCCAAATCTATAAAACTTGTTTTAAAACCAAAGTTTATGTTCGCATATGTCTGTGCAAGTGTGAAAAGTTCACTTGGTGTTGTTGCACCAAGTAAGAACTGCGCTTCTGCATTCAAAGAGATAATTTTCCCGCTAGAGTTAAATAGTACGAATGGATTATAATCATATTCAATCCACTGCTGTTCAAAAGTCATCAAAGGAGTTTACTCCTCTATATAATTTTTGAGTCTACGCCCGACTTTTGGGTGCTTAAGCTTTTTAATTGCTGAAGACTCTATTTGACGTACTCTTTCACGAGTCACACTAAGTTCTTTTCCAATCTCTTCAAGAGTTCTATCACTTTCATCATCCATAATTCCAAAGCGAAGTTTTATAACTGCTTTTTCTCTTTCATTGAGTTGTTCTAATACAGTCTCTATTTGAACACGCAAGTCATCTTTTAAAATTGCATCTGATGGAGAGAGTGACGTTTTATCTTCGATAAAGTCTCCAAAACGACCATCCTCTTCACTACCAATAGGTGCTTCTAGAGAGATTGGCTCTTTTGTTATTTTGATGACGTTTTTAACCTTTTCAACACTCAGTCCTACTTCTGCTGCAATTGTTTCAACATCTGGCTCTTTACCATTTTCTTGAAGGTGTTTACGCATAATTTTATTAATACGGTTGATTGTTTCAATCATATGAATTGGAATACGGATTGTTCTTGCTTGATCTGCGATAGCACGTGAAATTGCTTGGCGAATCCACCATGTAGCGTACGTTGAAAATTTGTATCCCTTTTGATATTCAAACTTATCAACGGCTTTCATAAGACCGATATTTCCTTCCTGAATTAAGTCAAGGAATGGTAGTCCACGGTTTGTATAACGTTTTGCAATTGAAACAACAAGTCTTAAGTTCGACTTTGCCATTTTTGTTTTAGAGATTTCAGAGATGTTTTTACCACGTTTAATCTGCTCTAAAATATCTGCAAGTTTTTCTGGTTCCATGTCGAAAGAGTTTTTAGATGCCTCTTTTGTTTGTACAAGTTTTTTAATTTCCATATATGTTGAAACCATAGTAGCTTCAGGAACCATATTCGCGATATCTTCTTTACTTAAATCTTGAATTTTACTTACAAGAACATTGTGATTTGCTTTGAGTGTTGCATTGAAAAGTGGTAGTTTATACTCAAGACGACGAAGTTCTTTTGTATAGCCATCATCACTTTTAAGAGCAGTTTCCATGGCTTTTACAAGTTCATTGATAAGTTTTGAAGTTGGACCAAGGTCTAAAAGTTTTTCTTTTAGGACACTTTTTTTAAATGTAAGTGTTAAAAAGTAAGTTAGAATCTCTTCATCTAACTCTTCGTCGAGATTTTCAGGAGCTTTTTCTGTTAGTTTAATCCAGTCTTTTTTTGCTTTTTCAAGAGCTTTAAAACTAGTAGAAACTTTTTCTACTCTACTTTTATCTTTTGCAGAGAGTGCTCTTTCTTCACCAGTATCATCACCATTGTCATCATCGTCATTGTTGTCATCATCATCACCGTTGTCATCTTCAAAGCTCTTAAAAAGTTCTTTTACACGACGTTCACGATTGATAAGAGGCTCTTTGTAGTCTAAGATAAAATCTATAAGGTAAGGAACAGAACAGATAGCATCTATAATAATGCTCTCTCCACCTTCAATTTTTTTTGAAATCTCTATCTCTTCTTCTTTAGTTAGAAGTGGAATTTGTCCCATTTCACGAAGATACATACGAACAGGCGAGTCAGAACGTGACCACTCAAGAAGCTCATGCTCTTTTAAAATATCAAAGTTATCTGTATCTGTATCTTCGAGCATTTTTCTTTGTGCACTACGTCTTGCTTCTGCCTCTTGGTCATTAAGCTTTTTTGCATGTTCGCTAGAAGTATAAATACATTTTTTGTATTTTGTAAGAAGTTTTAGGATGTTTTTGGCTTGCGTTGTTGTGGGTTGTTTGTCAAAAAACCCTATGAGAGATTCGTATGTAACACAATCTTTACTTTTGTGCTCTTCAAAGAATGTCTCTAGTGCTTTGTTGAGTTCTTTTGCTGTCATATCGGAGTATGCTCCATGATTTAAGTTTTTTGAAAGAGTGGATTATACCCAAATAGTTTTAAGCATAACTAAAACGAAAAGTGGAACACACATTGCTTTTAACTGATCAATAGACCAATATAAGGCAAAAAATGCAGACAGGTTACTACTCTTCAGCAGCTGGAATGGTTACACAGTTCAATAGAATTGAAACTATTTCTAATAATCTTGCAAATGTAAATACCATTGGGTTTAAACAAGACAATGTCATAGTGGGTGATTTTATGCGTCTATATAAAGAGGCAAGAGATACACTCCCAAATGATAATAACTCTAAAGAGGGTGCTGCGTTTATTAACCGTACTATGAGTAGAGCACCACAAGTTGTAGATGCTTATACAGATTATTCTGTAGGGGCAATGCAAAAAAGTTCAAATAACTTGGACTTTGCACTTTCGGAAGAAGGACTTTTTTTTGCGGTCAAGACGCCTCAAGGAGTTCGTCTGACACGTGATGGTTCTTTTACTACGAATGAAGAGGGAGTTTTAATTACCAAAGAAGGCTATGAAGTACTTCCTGATGATTATTTTAAGTCTGGTGGCAATATAAGTTTTGCAACACAAGATTCGGTTGTAGAAGTTGATAAAAACGGACAACTTTTTACAAATGTTCCAAACGGTGTTTCTCTTGTACAAAATAAAAAGCTTTTTATAGCAAATCCACAGAACTTAAAAATGCTGCAAAAAGAGGGTGCAAATCTCTATAAAAGTGATGAAATAGCAAGTTTGGAGTCTGTAGAGAATTCAGGAGCTGTTTTACAAGGTTTTGTTGAAAAAAGCAATGTGAATGCAGTTAATATGATGACATCATTGATAGAGACAAATCGTCTTGTTGGTATGTATCAAAAAGCTATGGATACACAAATGAATGATATGAATAGAGATGCAATAGAAAAACTTGCAAAAAGGGCATAAAGATGAAATATTTACAAGGAGTTAATATATGATACAGTCACTCTACACAGCCTCTACAGGTATGCTTGGTATGCAGACTCAAATTGATACGACAGCAAATAATATTGCCAACGTAAATACAATAGGTTTTAAAAAATCTCGTGCAGAGTTTGCAGACTTGATGTATCATGTAATGGAGTATGCAGGAACTTCGACAAGTGATGTTACAAAAAGTCCTACTGGTATGGAAGTAGGTCTTGGTGTACGACCGACAGCAATTAACAAAATTTTCTCTGAAGGTTCATTAAAACAGACAGATAATAACCTTGATATGGCTATTACAGGACAGGGTTTCTTTAAACTCGAACTTCCTGATGGAACTGAAGTATATTCTAGAAACGGTGCATTTAAACTCGATGAAAATGGTACTATCGTAAACAGTGATGGATATAAGCTCATTCCTGAAATTGTTGTTCCACCTGATGCTACAGATATCAGTATTGGTACAGATGGTATTGTAAGTGTTATTCAAGCTGGACAAACCCAAGCAACGCAGATAGGTCAGATCAATACAACAAACTTTATAAACCCTGCAGGTTTACATGCAAGAGGGGATAACCTTTATGTTGAAACTGACAGTTCAGGACAGCCAGTAGAAGGTACTCCAGGTGTAGATGGACTTGGTACTATTCGTCAAGGTTTTGTGGAACTTTCAAATGTTGAACTGGTTGTTGAATTGACAGATTTAATCACGGGACAACGTGCATATGATTCAAACTCAAAGGTTATTACTGCAAGTGATGAGATGCTCCAAACAGTTAATAATTTAAAACGATAATATTTTAAATTAGGCTTCATACTTTGTAATATGAAGTCTATTTTCATCTCTCTTTTTTTAGTTTTATAAAACTTCAACCTCCTTTTAGCTATAATCACAAAATTATTTTACAAAACATATTAGGAATCTATATGAAAAAAGCAAATATAAACGGCAAGGTCTGGAGATTCGGTAAAGACATCGATACAGACTTAATTATTGCCGCAAGATATCTCAATACTTCAGTACCTGAAGAGTTGGCAAAACATGTAATGGAAGATGCTGACCCAGATTTCGTGAAGAAAATGAGTGCAGGTGATATTATTGTTGCTGGTGAAAATTTTGGTTGTGGTAGCTCTCGTGAACATGCACCAATAGCACTAAAAGCAGCAGGTGTAGCAGCGGTTATTGCACCAACATTTGCAAGAATTTTTTATAGAAATGCTTTTAATATGGGCCTACCGATTTTTGAACTTCAAGAGAGTGCTGAAATTTCAGAAGGTGATGCTGTAACTGTAGATATGGATGCAGGTACAATTACAAATAATACTACTGCAAAAACGTATAACTTTACGCCAATACCTCCATTCATGCAAGAGCTGATCGATGCAGGTGGATTAATGAATTTTGCAAAAAAAGAGATAGAAGGTCAAAAATGAGAAATTATAAAATTACATTAATTAAAGGTGACGGTATCGGTCCTGAAATAGTAGATGAAGCTGTAAAGGTTTTAGATGCTGTTGCATCATGTTGTGAACTTCACTTTGAGTATGATGAAGCATTAATGGGTGGTTGTGCTTATGATATTACTGGTGATCCTTTACCACAAGAAACAATCACAAAAGCACTACAGTCTGATGCTGTACTTTTTGGTGCAATCGGTGGAGAAAAATGGGATACATTACCACGTGAAAAACGTCCTGAAAGTGGTCTTTTACGTTTTAGAAAAGAACTTGGTGTGTATGCAAACCTTCGTCCTGCTGTTGTTTATGATGAACTTGTAAATGCATCTTCTTTAAAGCCTGAAATTATTAAGGGCGTTGATATTATGGTTGTGCGTGAGCTTATTGGTGGTATATACTTTGGTGAACCAAAAGGCCGTACGGAAGATAAAGGCTGGAACACTATGGTTTATACACGTGATGAAATTGTAAGAATTGCCCACCATGCATTTCAAATAGCTATGAAACGTGATAAAAGAGTATGTTCTGTAGATAAGGCTAATGTGCTTGATGTTTCTCAGCTTTGGAGAGATGTTGTTACTGAAGTTTCAGCACAATATCCAGAAGTAAAATTGACACATATGTATGTTGATAACGCTGCTATGCAACTTGTTTTAAATCCAAAACAGTTTGATGTTATTTTAACAGGAAATATCTTCGGAGACATCTTAAGTGATGAAGCTTCGATGTTATGTGGTTCTATAGGACTGCTTCCTTCTGCATCTGTTGGTGATAAAATTGGTGTTTATGAACCAATTCACGGAAGTGCACCGGATATTGCTGGACAAGGTATAGCAAATCCTATCGCTACGATAGCTTCTGCTTCTATGATGTTACGTTTCGCATTGGGTGAAATACAAGCGGCAGATAAAATTGATAACGCTATTAAAAAAGCTCTTAGCGAAGGATATAGAACAGGTGATTTGGCACAATTTGATGCAAAAGAGGTCTGTTCGACAAGTGAAATGGGCTCAATTATTGCCAATTATATAGAAAGGTAGATAGTTTTTAGCATGCAGACCCTCACATTGGCTAATATTTACGAACTTCAGGGACTCAAAGAAGAAGCACTTGAAATTTATAAAGAGCTTTTAAAAAAAGATCCGAATAATAGTGAAGCAAAAATAGCTATAAGAAGGCTCTCTGGCATGCGTAAAAAATTTCTTAACGTCAATACACAGATGAAAGAGTATTTTTTAAAAATGGATAGTGAAGTTGAATTCAAAGAGTTTGAAAGGTGGTTATTAAAAACATGGAATTAAAAGATGTAATACTTTCAACATTGGCTGAAATGGAAGAAGAGGGTGGCAGTAATTCTGTGCATAACTCAAGTGAAGTTCCAGATATAGAAGAAAAAAACGAAATACATAATGAGGATGAAAGTGAGAAGCACATAGATGATGAACTTGCTTACTTAAATTCAATTCGTGAGCGTTTACTTGTACTTTTTGAAGGATTTCAGTCTCCAAATAATGCCAACTTGGAAGCAAAAATTGATATGACACTTAACTTTCTTGAATATACTCTTGCTACGATTGATTCGAGAATTCAAACATTGGAAAAAGGGAACTCAAAATAATGAGTCAATATCGTATTTTAATAGATGCAAATGATGAAAAAGGGCTTGTGCACAAGGTTTCGAGTGTTTTTTATGGTTTTGATTTAAATATTTTATCAAATAGTGAGTTTGTTGATAAGGAGAGTAATAAATTCTTTATGAGAAGTGTGGTTGACGGTGATGTCAATAAAAAAGAGCTCACAAAAGCAGTGAAAGAAATACTTCCAGAAGGCTCTAGTGTAAACGTTATTGAGCCTAAAAAGAAGAACATTGTTTTAATGGCGACAAAAGAGCTACACGCACTAGGAGATATTCTTATTCGTCACGAGGCAGGTGAATTAGAAGCAAATATCTTAGCCGTAATTTCTAACTATGATACTTTAGAATCACTTGTCAATAAGTTTGATATTCCGTATATAACTATTTCACATGAAGGTTTGGAACGTTTAGATCATGAAACGCAAATTATTGAGACCATTAATAGTTTTGAAGATGTTGATTATATAGTACTTGCGAAATATATGCGTATCTTAACTCCTCGTTTTGTAGAAGCTTTTGAAAATAAAATTATTAATATACATCACTCATTTTTACCTGCATTTATAGGTGCAAATCCCTATAAACAGGCTTATGACAGAGGTGTTAAAATTATTGGTGCTACTGCCCATTTTGTAAATAATAATCTTGATGAAGGTCCTATTATTGAACAGGATGTAATTCATATAGATCATGCGTACAGTTGGCAGGAAATGCAACGTTCAGGTCGTGATGTGGAAAAAGTCGTTCTCTCAAGGGCGTTAAAGCTAGCATTAGAAGATAGAATTTTTATTTATGCTAATAAAACGGTTATTTTTTAAGGCTGTAAATGTCATTTAATGTAGTTTTAGTACATCCACAAATTCCTAATAATACGGGTGCAATCGGACGTCTTTGTGTAAATGCTGGGGCTTCTCTACATCTTATAAAGCCAATTGCTTTTGATATTGATGAAAAAGCCGTACGTAGAGCAGGACTTGATTATTGGGATAAATTAGACTTACATGTTTGGGAAAATCTCGAAGAGTTTTTTGAACAAAATAAAATTGGAAACAATGCTCATTTTGCAACTACAAAAACAAAAAAACCTTATTTTCAAACAGATTTCAAAGATGGTGATTTTATATTCTTTGGAAGTGAAACTGCAGGTATCCCAGAAGAAGTTCTTAATCGCTATAAAGAACGTAATGTGACTATACCAATGACTAAAGATGGTCGAAGTCTCAATCTTGCTATTAGTGTTGGTATTGTGCTTTATGATGCAATTAGACAAAATTTTGATACATTTGAGATGGTGTAAATGGGTTCTTTTATCGATGTTTTAATGTTAGTACTTTTTTTCTTGTTTATGCTTTTTATATTTGGCGGTTACCATAAAAACAAATCTCTGCAAAGAGAAAAAGAAGAAAAATCTCTTAATGTTAAAGAGAAGAATTAAAATATTTTTTCTGCCCATAGTTCAATTTTTGCTTCAAACTTTTCAAAGAGCGTTTCTGCATTTTTAATAATTAGTGACATTATTTATCCTTTAATTTATTTAATCTTGAAAAAATAATACACATTTTGAAATTTTTATTATAAATATATTTCATTTTGACATATTTTTTTTTGACTTTATTTCATTTTTTATATATACTGCTCCTAAAGATAACAAGATAAAGGAGTCTTAGATGAATAGTTTTGCTAATATTGTAGAAGAGATTAAAAATATTATCTCCGCTGATTATTCTCCTAGAAAGGTGTTTGATAAAGATGTTGCAGAGGTTCTTGGAATTTCTCAAATGAATTTTGCAACAATGAAAAAGCGTGACAAGATACCTTTTAATGAACTTTTGGATTTTTGTGCTAAAAAAGCAATATCTATTAATTGGATGTTGTATGGGCAGTCTCCAGAGAGTTTGGTAGAAGCAACAAATAAGTTTTATATGATTAAATATTTTGGTGATGTGAATGCTAGTGCCGGAGGTGGTACGGATGAACAGTATGAAGAGATAGAAGAGATAGAAATTCCAGAACATTTTGTTTTTATGCTCGGTGGAGAACGAGAGTTGAAAAATATTGAAGCAATAAATGTATCAGGTGATTCTATGGAGCCTACATTTAGCTATAATGATATAGTTTTTATTAATAGATCTAAAACTGACATAAATCGTGGAGGTATCTTTACTATACGAACACAGAGTGGCCTCTTTATAAAAAGAATTCAAAAAAGAGTTGATGGAAAGATAGATGTTCTATCAGACAACTCTGTGTATCCAACTCTTACACTTGATCCACAAGAAATTGAGGTTATAGGAAGAGTTATTAGTCGTTTTGGAGATGTCGCTTAGAGGAGAAAACTTGTTAAAGTTTTATACTTTACTTATTGTACTGACTCTAGGAGCTTGTTCTACACATCAGTATAAATTTTCTGAGTCTGAAAAGGTGATACAAGATGTAGAGTTGACTTTACGGGACCTGCAAATGATTCCTCAGGATACTTCTTTTTACTCTAAGGGTATAGATGCAGGTAGTTACTCTCTAGAGGACTTTTTGAAGAAGTATTTTTCTATATGGAATCTTGAGATATTTGATATAAATTTTAAAGATGCCAAATGGGCATATGATGCTTTTAAATATGGTGAGAGTTATGGCGAAAACTTACAACTCATACCAGAAGACTTTTTTAAAACAGTATATGAAAATTCAAATTTTAGTAATTATGCTTCTATAAATAAACGTGCCGTTTCTCTTACTCTTGTAAATCTTCGAGCATTTCCGACAGATAAACCACTTTTTAGAGATCCTCAAAAAGCGGGGGAAGGGTTTCCATTTGATTATTTACAAAACTCTACTGTATCTCCAAATAAACCTCTTTTGGTTTCACATTACTCAAAGGATAAAGAGTGGGTGTTTGTATCTTCTAGTTTTGCATTTGGATGGGTTAAAAGTACAGAAATAGCATATGTTGAAGAGAATTATACAGAGCTTTGGAAAGCTGCTAAACAGGTATTTATTCTTAAAGATGGTATTCCAATTTACGATGTAAATGAAAAGTTTCTTTTTAAATCTCGTATAGGTATGCTTTTGCCATTGATTAATGAAGATGATGCTACTTATACTGTTTTAACTGTGACAAAAGATTATGATAGCAGTACTGTTTATACACATTCAAAAATATCAAAAATAGATGCGCATAAAGGCATTTTATCTTTTCAGGAGCAAAATTTAAATCTTATATTAAATCAATTATATAGTACAAATTATGGATGGGGTGGTCTTTATGGAGAGCGAGACTGCTCATCTACTATTCGAGATTTTTACATACCTTTTGGATTGTGGCTTCCTAGAAACTCTTCTAAACAGATAGAAGAGGGGGAGTACTATTCATTAAAGGGTTTATCTAACGATGAAAAAATCGTTCTTATAAAAAAATATGCAAAGCCATTTAAAACACTTCTTTATAAACCTGGACACATTGTTTTGTATGTAGGCGAAGGGATGAATAATGAGATAGTTGTATTCCAAAATGTATGGGGTGTAAAGACAAAAGAAAATGATACGGAAGGCAGAAGAATAGTTGGAAAATCAGTTTTTAGCAGCTTAGAACTTGGTAAAGAACTCAGAAATTATGACGAAAATGGCTCACTTCTCAGTAGTCTTGAAGGCTTAAATATACTTAAGCCTTAATGTCTAAGAGGGTCCCAAGTACATCATCTGCAGATTTAATCGCGGTAACATTCGCCTCTACACTATTTTGAGCAACCATTTGAGTAGCCATCTCTTTTGCTAAATCTGTTTCTTGAACATTTGAGCTTGCAACATTTGAGCTTGCAACATTCTTAGCACTGGTATCGAGCATTGATTGTGCATACTGTATAGACGTTGTATTTGTTGATATATTCATAATATCCTCCTCACATCTATAAACATTATAGTGCGAGAAAGATAAAAAGGAGATTAGTAGTTTTTAGTGAAGGTCTGCATTTAGTTTAATTTCTCTTGTAGAGCGAGAAGCTGTAATCTCACCAGTAAGAGAGTTACGTCTGTAGTGAATACCGTAGAGTCCAGCAAGCTGTTTTCCTTTGAAAATTTCACCTTCCATTTTCATGTTTGTATTTACATCCATGATTTTTTTGAGTTCTTCTGGATGAATAGCTATTTTTGTTCCTTCTAAAATAGCAACACCAGCATCGATAATACAGCCATCACCTAAAGGTATTCCACATGTAGAGTTGGCTCCTAGAAGACAGTTTTGTCCTACAGAGATAGGATTACCGTCTGTTCCACTCAGAACACCTAAAATAGATGCTCCTCCACCGACATCACTTCCTGCACCAACAATAGCAGATGAAGAGATACGTCCTTCAACCATAACCGGACCAGTTGTACCTGCATTAAAGTTAATGTATGAAGCACCAGGCATTACTGTTGTTCCAGCAGCAAGTTGCGCACCAAACCTTACTTTGCTTGTATCTAAGATACGTGTATTGTCTGCTGGAATGATGTGTTGTAAGAATCTTGGAAATTTATCTATAAAATCAATATGCGGATACTCATTTGCAAGTTTTAATTCAATTTCAAACTCTCTAAGGTAATCAAGTTCGATAGGCTGACCATTTGACCATGCTACGTTTGGAAGTGCACCAAAAGCACCGTTTAAGTTAATCTCTCTGAGGTGAACTTTTGCTTGTGAGATAGCATATAGTTTTAAATATGTTGCTTCAACACTTTGTAACGGAGCATCATCATAAATAAATGTTACTTTAAACTCACCTTCAAAAGAGCCTGAGTTGATTATTTGAGCATAAAGAGCTGAAATAACTTGAATATTTTTATGCGCATCTCCATATGCTTCATCAGAGTAAGGTGTGAAAGCCGCTAGACAAGCTCGTAAGAAATCCATGTTTACATTACAAACAACTTCGCTTTGTGTAAAATCAACGTTAATCCCTTGTTCTTGAAGTGCTCTTACAAAGATAGCTGCACTTCCAAAGTTTTCATCCCAGTTTATAAGAGGGTATGTAGCTTGTAGTGTTTTTTCAACATTCAACTGTCCTAAATCAACTCTACATATACCAAAAGCTAAAGGGTCTCTGTATCCTGGTGTTGTTGTTTTTATTTCTTCGACAAGTGCTTTAAAGGCATCTGTTGTTTCAATGATTTGCATATAATTCTCGCTTTAATTTGTTTTATAGCTGAAATTATACTCAAAAACTGCTAATAGAAGTTTAGAGGAGTTGGCTCCTTATCTAATTAAGGAAGCATTTAAAATAGTGTGAGTTTTATTCAAAAAATTTACCTTGTTTTGTGTTGTCTAATGGTTTTCGTTTCTCTTTAACTAACCACTCTTGAAGTAGAGCTTCAATAACTTTACTAAGACTCATTTTATATCTATCTCTTGAGTATTTCATTGAATCCTCCCAAGTTTCTCTATCTATAAGTAAAGAACGAGTAATTTCATCTTTTGGTTTCAATAGTATCCCTTACGATGCTTGTAGCAGATTTATAAACTGCTTGTAGCTATCTATGATTTTTTGATTTTTATGACTTTGAATATAAAATTCAATTGCTTTTTTACCTAAACGTGGAATTTCATTTTTTACAGCCCAGCTGCTTATTGTTCCTTCTGGAACCTCTAAAATTTCTGCCAAATGTTTTTGTGAGATGCCGAGTTCTTTGCAAACCTCTTTGACAACATTAGTTTTTTTAGCCTTTTTGACAGAGACTTTAGGAGTAGTTGTAGGTTTTTCTTCAAGGGGTAATTCACAGTTTTTCTCTATCCATGTAAATACATCAGAGGCACTCATTACCCAGTCCCGAGAGTTTAAAGAGCTTACAATTTCTTGTGTGAATTGTTTTGCATATTGTATAGCTATCTCTTTGTTAGTGAGTTGATAAAGTATTGAGAAGGCAAGTTGATTTGAAGACTTTGAATTATTAGCCCAATCAAATCCGTTGGGAGAGAAACTATGAATTTCTAAACGTTGTGGAAGTTCCAATTCACCATAGGTTACATACTTACTACCCAACAGTGTTCTGTGACCTTTAAATACATGATTGTTAAAAGATATTGCCATTGTATCACTCTATTTAAATTTTAAAAGTGTAATGGTGTTCATCATCCTTTTTCAGCTTCTTAGAATGCGCATTCAAATTTATACGATAAACAGCATACATCAAAACAAGTAGCAATAAAAGTACCAATAACCAAACTATCATAGCTAAATTCCTTGACTTATATAATTTATATTATCGGCAAAAGCTTTTATTACATTAAGTTATAAACGACTTTTCTCTTTTCTAAGTCTTGTAAAAATTTTTGAAACTCTTGTTCTAGAAGTGTGTAGTCTGTGCTACCTAAAGAGAGTTCAACCTGTGCTTGTTTGTTTATAAACATCGGTAAACAGGAGAGTTCTATCTCTTTTGGTAACTGCTGCATAAGTGTAATAAGTGTCTCTTCACTTGTTTGTGCGATAAAACTTTTTATAAATTTTTTTTCACTGATTGAGTAGTGTTTTTTTATGACATCAGAAATCATAGGATGTGCCATTTCTGGAAAACCAGGAACAAAAAAGTAGCGATTTTGAAGTGAGTAACCTGACATATTATTAACTGGGTTAAAGAGTAAATCAGAATTTTTTGGCAAATCAGCCATATGTATTCTGTGTGGATAGGCTTTCTCTTGGAAACGTTCTATAATGTCTGATAAAAATTTTTCATGGGGTCTAACCGTGTCGTTTGTAAAAACATCTGCAGAAATTTCTCTTGTCAGATCATCCGGAGTTGAACCTATTCCACCAAAAGAGAAAAGTACAGCTTTTGAGTCTTCCTTTATCATCTCAAAAGTTTTCTTGATAAGGTGTTTTTCATCCTTTATAACTAAAGAGGCATAAAGTTCATGTCCATATTTTGCTAATTCATTTTTAATAAACTCAAAATGTTTATCACTACGTTTACCATTAAGTATTTCTGTTCCAATTATTACTGCATAAAAATTCATATGTAAATTATATAGTATAATGCCAAAAAAATAAACTGCACAAGGTAGCAAAATGTCATATGCACAAGAGTTGAAAAAACTGATAGAAGAGAGTGTAATTCCAGATATTGATGAATCATTAGATATGATTTTTGAAGAGATTGCTGATAATAAAGAAGCAACTGAAGATGCAAAAGAAGAGATTGAAGAGTTACGCGAATTTAAAGAAGATTTACAAGATATCTTAGCTGAAATAGAGAGTGGAGATATCGAAGAAGAAGAGTGTAAAGAGATTATAGATGATATTTTAGAAGCACAAAAAGCAGGTGAAGAGGAAGAAGATTTCGGCTTTACAGACGAAGAGTAAACTCTAAATTTTAGAGTTTACAAACTTCTCCATAGTAGTAACGATTTCTTCAATTGTTCCTTCGCCACTTATTACTTCAAGTTTCTTTTTTGACCTGTAAAAGTCTTGTATCTCCTGAAGCGGTTCTAAATAAATTTTCATTCTATTATTAAATACAGTAGTATTGTCGTCTGCACCACGAGAACGACCGAGTACTCTCTCTCGTGCTGTCTCTTCACTAACAGCGACCTCTATTACGCTTACAAGTTCAATGGAAGTGTCATTTTGTAAAAAATTCTCTAGAGCCTCCATTTGTTCAATACTTCTAGGATAGCCATCAAGAACTACAATGTCTGTTACTGAAGATTTTATAGCATTCGTAATGGTTGTAATCGCAATGTTGATTGGAACAATAAGACCTTTTGAGATATAACTTTCAATTTCTTGGCCAAGTTCACTACCGCTTGCAACTTCATTACGGAGCATATCGCCAGTTGAGAAGTGTGTAATTGAGTCATTGTTTTTTGCAATGAGTTCAGCATCTGTAGTTTTTCCGGAGCCAGGGGCTCCGATGATTAAAAAAAGCTTTTTCAAGATTTATTTTGCAGTGTCACGAAGACGAATATGAAGGTCACGAAGCTGTGTAGCATCCACTGTACTTGGAGCTTTAGTGAGAATACATGAAGCTTTTTGTGTTTTAGGGAATGCAATAACATCACGAATACTGGATTTTTTTGTAATAAGCATGATAAGTCTGTCAAAGCCTATAGCAAAACCACCGTGTGGAGGCGCACCAAACTTAAGTGCATCGAGTAAGAAACCAAATTTCTCTTGAGCTTCTTCTTCATTAATACCAAGAAGTTTAAATACCTCTTCTTGCACATCTTCTTTATGAATACGGATAGATCCACCACCAAGTTCAGTACCATTTAGAACAATGTCATATGCAATAGATTCTATCTCTTCAACATCATCTTTGTCTGTGCTTTTTGGTTGAGTGAATGGATGGTGAAGTGCTTTTACGCGACCATCTTCAACTTCAAACATTGGGAAGTCTACTACCCATACAAATTCATATTTGTCAGGGTCAACCAGGTTCATTTTTTCATGTTCAGCGATGAAGTTTCTAAAACGTCCCATATAGTCCCAAACAACTTTTTTCTCACCAGCACCGAAGAATACAACATCGCCAATTTCCATTTCTAACCTAGAGACTAGAAGAGCAACATCTTCATCTGAGAAGAACTTAATAAGTGGACCTTTGAGCCCATCTTCTTTCATTTGAAAATATCCAAGACCTTGTGCACCGAATTGACGTACAAAATCCTCAAAACTTTTCATTTCACGTTTAGAAAATACTAAGTCAGCACCAGGAACTTTCAGTGCTTTAATACGGTTTTTGTGTGGTTGTTGTGCAATTTTTGTAAATATTTCATTATCACAACGTTCAAATATATCTATAACATCAACCATAGCTAAACCGTAACGTAAGTCTGGCTTGTCAGAGCCATAAAGCTCCATAGCATCTCTATAGCTAATGCGGTTAAATGGTGGTTTGATTTCAATATCACATGCTTGAAACATTGCTACAAGTAAGTCTTCAGCAACTTTTATAACGTCCTCTTGATCACAAAAACTCATTTCAACGTCTATTTGTGTAAACTCAGGTTGACGGTCAGCTCTTAAGTCCTCATCACGGAAACATTTTGCAATTTGAAAGTATCTGTCAAAACCACCAACCATTAAGAGTTGTTTAAAGAGTTGTGGTGATTGTGGTAATGCGTAGAACTCACCATTATGTACACGAGATGGTACAAGGTAATCACGTGCTCCCTCTGGAGTAGATTTTGTAAGAATTGGTGTTTCAACTTCTAGGAAACCATTTGCATCAAGGATATTTCTTGCTGCAATAGCTGCTTTTGAACGTAAACGAAAAACCTCGTACATACTTGGATCACGTAGTTCTAAATAGCGATATTTTAGTTTTGTCTCTTCGCCAACTGTTTTATCACCAATAACAAATGGTACTGGAGCCGATTTGTTCTCTATAGTAAGCTCTGTTACAACTATTTCAATAGCTCCTGTTTTTAAACGTGGGTTTGTTAAACCTTCACCGCGTAAACGAACTTTTCCCTTTGCAATGAGTACATACTCATCACGAACGCTATTTGCAATTTTATGTGCTCCTTCGCTGTCTGCAGGGTCACATGTGAGTTGAATAAGTCCTGTTTTGTCACGTAAGTCAATGAAGATAATTCCACCGTGATCACGGTGATTGTTTGCCCAACCTGTAAGAGTTACTTCCTCTCCTACATTTGTTTCGTTTAAATCTGTACAGTAATGAGTTCTCAAAATAAAGAGTCCTATATATAAATATTTTCGCGATTATAGCGAAATGTAGTATAATTGGCAAAATTATAACAAAAAGAACAAATTGTGCAGAGAAAACAGGTAAGAAAAGTTGGTGTTGTACTTCGACCTTCAACTCCCGAACTCAAAGAGGATTACTACAGACTTGTAAAGATATTTAACGCTCATGATATTGAGGTAAATATTGAAAGTATAAGCGGTGGCATGATTGGTGTTATGGGAATGGAGTTTGATCTTCTGTGTAAAACTTCTGATGCTCTCGTAACTCTTGGCGGTGATGGCACTCTTATCTCTGTTGCAAGACGCTCTTTTAAGTATGGTGTACCTATTTTAGGTATATATGCAGGAAATCTTGGCTTTTTAGCAGATATAAACCTTGACGAGCTTGATACCTTTTTAGAAGGCTTTAGTGCTGGCAATTATCGTATAGATGAACGTGCTATTTTAGAGGCAAAGTTTCTGCAAAACGATACAGAAATAACTACACATGCTTTTAACGATATTGTACTTACCAGACACTCTGTACTCAATATGATAGATATAGAGACACTTGTAGAGGGCAGGGCACTCAATACTTACTATGGTGATGGTGTTATTGTATCTACTCCAACAGGTTCAACGGCTTATAACCTCTCGGCAGGGGGTCCAGTTCTTTTTCCTCTTACAGATGTATTTTGCTTGACACCTATCTGTCCTCACTCTCTTACACAAAGACCAGTTGTTTTTCCGGGAGAATTTGCTATTGAGATGAAAACTCCCAAAGAAAAAGCATTAATTATCTTGGATGGACAAGATAAGTATGAACTAGAATCTGGAAAAAGTATTTATATTAAACTTGCAAAAAATAAGGTTAAACTGATTCATAAAAAAGAGTTCAACTATTTTGACGTTTTAAAAGATAAACTTCGATGGGGAGAATAAATATAACTCCAAGGTAAACTATATTATAATCCGCACCTATAAAAATATTTACTAGGACACATGATGCGTATTATTTTACTTGGAGCCCCAGGTGCTGGAAAAGGTACTCAGGCGCAATTTTTAACAAAAAAATTCAATATCCCTCAAATCTCTACTGGAGATATGTTACGTGCGGCAATTAAAGCAGGTACAGAGATGGGAAAAATGGCTAAAGCAGCTATGGATGCAGGACAGCTTGTAACTGATGAGATTATTATTGGTCTTGTAAAAGATAGAATTGCTGAAGATGACTGTAAAAATGGGTATCTTTTAGATGGTTTTCCTCGTACACTTCCACAGGCTGATGCTGTAACAAATGCAGGCATTGTTATTGATGCTGTTATTGAAATAGATGTTGCTGATGAAGTAATTGTAAAACGTATGTCAGGTCGTCGTGCACACCTTGCTTCTGGAAGAACATATCATATAGAATTTAATCCGCCAAAAGTTGAAGGTAAGGATGATGTTACTGGTGAAGATTTAGTACAACGTGATGATGATAAAGAGTCGGTTGTTCTTGATAGATTAAACGTGTATCATGATCTTACTCAGCCACTTATTGGGTACTATAAAGAGCAAGCAGAAAAGAATAGTGCTCTTACATATATTACTGTAGACGGAACTGCTGACATTGCTGATGTTGAAGCAGCTATTATGGCAAAACTAGGATAAACTCCTAGTTTTTCTCTTTTACCCCTCCATTTATCATATCTGAAACCAATCCTTTCTCTTTTGTTGCATCTGCAAAAAATACACCTGCTATATGTACAGGAATGAAAAAAGCTACATAGTAATAGACAAGTTCATGTAGTTCTTTAATGTTGTGTACAATCTCTTTAGCGATAGAGAGTTCTTTTGAAAAATAAAGTAGCAAACCAGTAACTGCTAAAGTTGTAAGTACAATGTAAAGTACACAGTAGGATATTTGCACGATTTTATGATGCAAGTCCAACTCTTTGAAAGGAGCAACATTTCTTGCATCTAATTTTTCTAAGATTGCTCTGAGAAGTAAAAGAGCTGCAAAAATAAATCCTAATATAATGTGCCATTCCCATAGCTCAACACGAAGTGATTTTGCTAAGGTAATTGCTTGTTCATGGGTAATCGTGATTCCCATGCTCAAAAGTTTATTAGCAAGGATTTCTGCATTATCTGTTTTGGAGAGAAAAGTCCATCGTAAAAGTACTGTTCCAACCAATCCAAGTATAACAAGTGCATTTAACCAGTGCCAGACTCTAAAGCTAAGTGAGTATTTCATTGTTCTATCTCCTTTTGTTGCATTTGACTTATTTTAGCTGAAAATGGAATTTGAATAATGTAAGCGAACATAATTGGAAGTAGCATTGAAGTTCCAAATGTACCTATAGAGAAAGTTGAAATAACAAGAGCTAAAGTAATATATCGTGTGACAGTATGCCAAAAAGCAGCTCTTTCTTGAGGGGAATTCTTGTTATAAACTCTTTTGGAAACCAGATAAATAGCCCCATAAAATGCTATTACAGCTATAAAGGAAATATAAATCAGTTCTGGTTCAAAATCGTAAATTTCAAAAAGTGTTTGCGAGTTTTGTAGCGCAAAAAGATAAAAGATGATGATAAATATACTCGCATTACTGATAATACTTTTTTGGTTTTCTATGAATTCTTGAAGAGGTTTTATAAAAATAATGACACGACTTGCAATAAATGGCACGATAATAAGCAGAATTAAAATACCTTTTGCAAAACTTCCCATATTTGGACCATCAAGATAGGATTCATGAAAATATTCAGATGTATAAATACCGAAGTTATGTAACATGAGTAGCGAAAGCGATACAGAGAGTAGGTTTACAAGTAGGAGTAAAAAGCCCAAAGATGTATCTGCCTGTGCAGTTTTAATCCAGTGCATAACCATACCGCCACCACTTAAGACAGAAAGTAAAAAGAGTCCAGCTGCTATTCCGAAGTTTCCTGTTGCTAATCCTATTAAAACCGCAATAGATGGTAGCACAACATAATTGACTAATAATCCTTTTAACATCACGTTTTTATGTGTATACAGGAGAGTAATATCTCTCAGCTTCACTTTAAAAAGTGTAGGCATAATCAGAGTAAGACCTGCAAAAAGACAAATTTTAGAACTAAAGATAAAACCATTGTATAAGTGCCCATAGAGTAATCCGAGTACCATTGCTAAAAATATGAGGGTAAGCTTCATGTTGTTCCTTAATTTAGGTAAGAGAGTAAAATATTATGACAAAATGCAATAGTTTGTAAGCAAAATTACTATTTTGTATTATGATTTTACGTATATTGTACAATTATATTCAAGGAAAATAAATGATAGAGAGATTTTATCTCAAGAATTATCTTAGTTTTGATGAAGTAGAACTCAATTTATCGTCTGGCCTTGTAGTCTTTACTGGTCCAAGTGGAAGTGGAAAATCTATTCTTATGAATTCTATACTTGCATCTTTAGGAACCACATCATGTGAAGCATCACTCTGTGAGTCAAGTGTTACTTGGAGTATAAATGGTGAAGAGCTTGGAATAGAGAATGAAGACATTAACGTATTTAAACACATTAAAAAAGGGAACTCTCGTTATTTTGTCAATAATCAAACTCTCTCTAAAAAAGCTATATCTGAGCTGGCTTCTGATTATTTACGTCATTTAAGTTTGAAAGACTACAGCGATTTTGAAAATGACAACTTACTCACTATATTGGATGCACGTATTGCAATTAAATCGAAAACTATTCTTACCTTAAAAGAGCAATACGAGCAGAATTATGTAGAGTATGTAGATGCTAAAAAAGAATTGGAAAGATTGGAAGAAGAAGAGAAAAAGATAGTTGAACTTAAAGAGTTTACAGCATTTGAGATAAAGAAGATTGCTGATGTAAACCCATCTATGGATGAAGATGAAGAGTTGTCCCAAATAAAAAAAGAACTTTCAAAAAAAGAGAAAGTTTTGGAGACACTTGGCAGTGCTATGGAAATTTTCAACTCAGAACATCTTGTTTCTTCAGCTTTAGATATGCTTGATGTGGAAAGTTCTTTTTTTGATGATGCTATGAATGAACTCCGTTCACACTTTGATACTGCTCAAGAGCGATTTAGTGCACTTGAGGATGTAAATATAGAAGAAGTTTTAAATCGTATAGAAGAGATTAGTTCCCTTAAAAGACGGTATGGAAGTATTGAAGATGCACTTGCTTATAAGGACCAAAAGGAACAAGAGTTACTGAAGTATGAAAATATAGAGATTGCTAAAAGTGAACTAGAAGAACGTTGTAAAAGGCTTTTAAAAAGTACAAATGAACTTGCAGAAGAGATAAGTCTTTTACGCCAAAATGCTATAAAACCTTTTGAAGAGAGTTTAAATAAGTATCTAAAAAGTCTCTATCTTCGTGACGCTACTGTTAGTTTAGAAAAAATTCCTTTTTCTAGTCTTGGTATAGATAAGGTGACTATACTCTTAAATGCTACAGAGCTTTCAAAAGTAAGTACAGGAGAATTTAATCGTCTTAGATTAGCCATTTTAGCACTGAAATCTGAGTCGATGACAAAAAATGGCGGAATTTTAATGTTAGATGAAATAGATGCTAATTTAAGTGGAGAGGAGTCTATGAGTGTTGCTAAAGTTCTTAAAAAGCTTTCAAAATACTTTCAAATATTTGTTATCTCACATCAGCCACAACTCACTTCAATGGGAGACCAACACTTCTTGGTATATAAAGATGGTACTATTTCAAAAACAAAAGAGCTTACATTCACTGAAAAAATTGATGAAATTGCAAGAATCATCAGCGGGGAAAATATCTCCTTAGAAGCAAAAAAATTTGCTCAAGAGCTCTTAGAGGCAGAGAAATGATTGTAGATACACATATACACCTTGATGATAGTCGTTACGATGAGGACTTAGAAGAGGTCTTAAGAAGAGCGAGAAAAGCTGGAGTGGAGCGTTTTATCATTCCTGGTGCGGATGCTACAACACTCCAAAGAGCAATAGATATAGCACAAAAGCATGACGATGTTTATTTTGCTGTTGGAATACACCCATATGACAAAGAACAATTTGATAATCTAAACTTTGAAGAGTATGTAATGCATGAGAAGTGTGTGGCTATAGGTGAGTGTGGACTTGATTATTTTAGACTAAAAGGAACAGATGAAGAGAAGGAGCAAGAAAAACAGGAGCAAAAAAGAGTTTTTAGTTCACAAATAGAACTTGCTAAAAAATATAAAAAACCTCTTATTGTTCATGTAAGAGATGCTTCTAGGGACTCTAAAGCTGTACTTTTAGAATTTGGTGCCGGTGAAGTTGGTGGAGTACTACACTGTTTCAATGCAGACGAAGAGCTTCTATCTTTGGCTGAGGAGGGTTTTTATTTTGGAATTGGAGGTGTGTTGACATTTAAAAATGCAAAAAAACTTGTAAATGTATTACCGAAGATACCACAAGAGAGGCTACTTATAGAAACGGATGGACCATACTTAACACCTACACCACATCGTGGTGAGAGAAATGAACCTTTATATACTACATTTGTAGCACAAAAAATTTCTGAGCTTTTAGATATTCCTTTACAAAACATCAAAGAAACAACAACAAATAATGCTTTAAAACTATTTAATATTTCATAGTATGAACTAAGCTGATTATTTTTTGACTAGCCACTATATGCTTTATTAATAAACTTTTGGATAAAATCTATAAGAAAATAAATTTTAAGATTAAAGTGGCATATGTTTAAATATTTTATATTTTTTGTAACTCCTCTTATACTTTTTGCGAATTTAACTTATGAAACAAATTCCAATAAAGAGCTAAACACACTCGACTCTTTTGATATTGCTCCATCTTTTTTATATGACCCAATAATGAATGAGATGCGCAATAAAAATAGCTCTAATGCAAAAAGTAAACACTTTTTTAAAGCTATGAATGAGGCATATATATTTATTCCTGCTATTAAAAATGCACTTGTAAAATATGATGTTCCTCAAGAGTTTCTTTATCTTGCCATGGCAGAGTCTAATTTTCGAACACATGCATACTCTAAAAAACGTGCAGCAGGTTTGTGGCAGTTTATGCCTGAAACAGGTCGCTACTATAATTTGAAAATTGATGAGTATGTTGATGAGCGTCGTGATCTTATTAAGTCAACTGAGGCTGCTGCAAAATATTTATCTTCTTTGCATCAACGTTTTGGAAAGTGGTATCTTGCTGCAATCGCTTATAACTGTGGAGGAGGGCGTTTAAGTCAAGCCATACGTAAGGCTGGTACAGATGATTTAAATGTTTTACTTGATGAAAAGAAGAAATATATTCCAAAAGAGAGTCGATTTTACATAAGAAAAATTGTAGCGCTTGCACTTATGGGAACGGATGAACAGTATCTACTTTCAAGTGAATACGAATACCTTTTAAATCGCGCGAGTGCATATACTATTTCGACTGTAAAGTTGGCAAGTGGTGAGTCTTTAAATAGAGTTGCAAAAATTCTTGATATGCCTGCTAGTGATTTAAAAAAGCTAAACCGTCATCTAAAATATGATTTTGTACCTCCGTATGCCAAAGGGTATGATATTTACATCCCTTACGTTAAGCTGGCTGAATTTAAACAAAAGTATTATGAAGAGCCTATCAAAAACATTTATAAAATTCATGTTGTAACACGCGGAGATAATCTCTCGTATATAGGCAAAAAATATGGCGTTTCGTACAAAGTTATTAAAGATTTTAATAAACTAAAAAATAATAATTTAAGACTCAAGCAAAAGCTTATTATTCCAATTAGTAAGAAAAGTAAAGTGGCAAAATTGCAAACAAAGCACTATTACATTGTAAAAAAAGGCGATTCGCTTGAGTCTATATCACGTGCCTTTAAGGTGAGTGTGCAAAATATTAAACTGCAAAATAAGTTGCAGAGTTCACTTATAAAAGTAGGAGAAAGGTTGAAAATTTATGAATAAAGTTTTAACCTACTCACTTGTAGTTTCTTTAGTATTTTTGAGTGCATGTAGCACGCGTGGGAAAAATACCTATAGAAACTATGATTTTGCACCTGCAAAGACATACTCAGATGATGCGAATGCACATAGTTCTACAATGGATAAAAAGACATATACGCATCCAACAATGCGTCCATATGTAATTCGTGGTGTAAAATACTATCCTACTGTTGTCAGTGTTGGCGATACATTTAGAGGTAAGGCTTCTTGGTATGGGCCTGATTTTCACGGAAAGCTTACTTCAAATGGTGAAACGTACAATATGCACGATATGACTGCTGCACATAAGACATTACCAATGAATACAATTGTGAAGGTTACGAATGAGCGTAATGGAAAAACAGCGGTCGTAAGAATTAATGATAGAGGACCTTTTGTTGGAACAAGAATTATAGATCTCTCAAATAAAGCTGCACATCAAATAGATATGGTTGGAGCTGGAACTGCACCTGTAAAGCTTGAGGTTCTTGGATTTCAAGTTAAGGGGAGTCGAACTATTCCTACAAAACAGCAGCTAAAAGAGGCACCACAAGAGCAGTCTGTAGAGGATTTTGCACTTCAAATTGCATCATTTACCCGTATAGAAGGTGCCATTATTACGCAAGAAAAATATGATAATACAGATGGATATAGGACTATAATTAAAGATGTTGAGATGAATGACAAAAGAATCTTTAAAGTATGGCTCAAAGGTTTTAAAAGTGAGCAAGAGGCAAGAGACTATAAAGAAAATAGCCAATTTGCAAATGCATTTATAGTAAAAGAGGAGTAATATATGATAACAAAAACAAGAACTACTAAAGAGACTGATATAACAATTTCCCTGGAATTAAATGGAACAGGTAAAAGCAATATAAACACCGGGGTGGGATTTTTAGATCATATGTTAGAGAGTTTTTCCAAACACTCGCTTATAGATTTAGATATAAGCTGTAAAGGGGATACACATATTGATGACCATCACAGTGTTGAAGACGTTGGAATTGTTTTAGGTTCTCTGCTTGCAGATGCTATATATCCGGTAAAAAATATGGAGCGTTTTGGAAGTGCTAATATTGTTATGGATGAAACGTGTGTATCTTGTGATTTGGATTTGAGCAATCGCCCATTTTTAGTTTTTGAACTTGCGGTAAGTGGAAAAGTAGGGCAGTTTGATACGGAACTTGTTGAAGAGTTTTTCCGTGCTTTTGTATTGAATGCACGTATGAGCATGCATATTATACAGTTACGTGGAAAAAACAAGCATCATATTATTGAAGCAGCTTTTAAATCGGTTGCAGTAGCTATACGTAGAGCAACTGCTTATAATCAAAGAGTTGGTATTCCTAGTACAAAAGATGTTTTATGATTAAATTAATTATTTTAGATGTAGATGGCTGTTTAAGTGACGGTGGTTTGATCTATTCTGCTCAAGGTATAGAGAGCAAAGAGTTTAATGTAAAAGATGGACTTGGAATTGCAACATGGATAAAAATGGGAAATCAAGTTGCAATTATTACTGGACGGAAGTCTGAGATAGTTAAAAATAGAGCCAATGAATTGGGTATCCAGCATCTATTTCAGGGAATCAAAAATAAAGAGCAGGTACTTAATGAACTTGTTGACTCTTTAGGCCTACAGTTTTATGAAGTAGGTGCTATTGGAGATGATTTAAATGATTATCATATGCTCAAAAAAGTAGGAAGAAGCTTTACTCCTAAAGATGGTGTTGAAGAGATTCGTGCCCTCGTTGATACAACCTTGCAAAACAGTGGTGGAAAAGGTGCTGTTCGTGAGATGATTGATATATTAGTCAATGAGAATGATCAAAAAGAGAGTTTTCTTTCTGTTTGGATTAAGGAGTAAGTTATAAATATCACACTCTTTTTTGGTTTTATTTTTTCTGTACTTCTTGCTATTTATGTTTTTTTTCAGCCACTTGAAATTAAGCAGCAAAAATTTACGGAAATACCTCTCTTTGAACTGAGTGGATTTGCTCTATATGAACTTGACGGGCAAGGTCTAAAGACTATACTTTTAGGTGATTCCTCCAAACGTTTTAGTGACAGATACACCGTAGACGGTATAAACTATACAGATAATTCAAAAGAGTATATTGCTAATATGAAGGCTAAAAAAGGTTTATATAAAGGTGATGATATAAGTCTTGAAGGGGATGTTGTGTATAACAGAGAAGATGGTCTTATTTTTGAAAGCCAAGAGGCACAATATAACAAAAAATCGACTATACTTTCAACAGATAAAGCTTTTATTGTTTATAGAGGTAAAGAGAGCGTTAAAGGCAGCTCTTTTGTATATGACAACACACAAAAAAAATTAAGTTCTAAAAATATTGAAGCAATATACCAGTTAGAAGAGAGCACAAAATGAGATATTTATTACTATTATTACTGAGTTTACATACTATGTATGCCCAAGAACTTAAAATAACTTCAGATAGTTTTCATGCAGATGAAAACGAGGGTATTTCAGTCTTTACTGGGCATGTTAATATTATTAAACGTAGTGATGAACTCAATGCTTCTGAAGTAACTGTATATACTGATAAAAACAATAAACCTACAAAATTTGTAGCAATAGGAGATGTCACTTTTGTTATAGAGACAAAGCAGGGTGCAAAATATTCTGGAATTGCACAAAAAGCTGTTTTTTTACCACAAAAAAAAGAGTACCATTTTTTTAAAGATGTACATTTAAAACAATTGGATGAGAAAAAAGAGATTCAGGGTGATGAAGTTGTTTTGGAAATTGTAAATGGCAAGGCATATGCAAAGGGTGTGGTTAAAAAACCGGTCATAATGATTTTTGATATTGTTGATGAGGAGACAAATTAGTGGTTGATATAGTTGAGTCGAAATTTGTAACTTCTGCACCAAATATTAAGCAAGCACCTCTATCAGAAGAGCAGAATGAAGTTGTCTTTATGGCACGTTCAAACGTAGGAAAAAGCTCTTTGTTAAATGCACTCAGTGATCATAAAGGGCTTGCAAAAGTTTCTGCAACACCTGGTAAAACACGTTTAATTAACTATTTTGATATTACAATGATGGACAGAGAGAGTGGTGAAAAACTATATGCAAAATTTGTAGATTTACCGGGTTTTGGTTATGCAAAGGTTGCAAAAAGTATAAAATCAGACTGGGAGAAAAACCTTACAGATTATATAGCTGGTAGAGAGCAGATAAAGCTTTTTATACATCTTATAGATTGTAGACACCCACATCTTGAAATAGATACCTCTGTAAATGAGTTTTTAGAACAAAATCTAAAAGAAAATCAGGTGATTTTACAAATTTTTACAAAGATTGATAAACTAAATCAAAAAGAACAAAATGCTTTAAGACGAGAGTTTCCAAATGCCTTGAGTGTTTCAAGTGCTAAAAAACGTGGTATTACTAAAGTAAACCAAGTTATATATGATATTTTAAAAGAAGAAGAAAACTATGCAAGTTGAATATAGAAAAGCAAATCTTTCAGACATTAAAAATATGCGTGCTCTCATTGCTCCGGAAGTACAAAGTGGAGTTATACTTGATAGAAGTGAAGATGAAGTAGCAACAAATATACGTTCATATACCTTGGCATACCTACAAGGTGAATTAGTTGGCTTTTGTGCACTTCATATTCATACATCCTATTTGGGAGAAATACGTTCTCTTATTGTTAAAGAGGAGCTTCGAGGTCAGAAAATCGGTGAAAACCTTGTACAAAAGTCTATAGATGAAGCAAAAAGCTTAGGAATGCAAAGAGTACTTAGTTTAACATACAAGAAAAGTTTTTTTGAACGTCTTGGTTTTGTGGAAATTCCAAAAGAGTCTCTGCCTGAGCATAAAATTTGGGCTGATTGTATTAAGTGTAAGCATTTTCCAGTATGCAACGAAGTATCACTCATAATCAACCTTTAGCATCTCTATTTTATATACTACTTTTTGTTGTATATGTGAGCCTAAGCAGTATTTATCCATTTTTACCTCCTCTTTTTGGAATGATTTTTGTCCTTTTTTCCAGAGCACTTGATAGAGCGGACTCTCTTGTGGTCCTCTACATATCATTTGCACTCACTTTCTTTGAGGCAAACTTTGGATATATGCTTTTTAGTTCTATACTCTATTTTTATATAGTCAAAAAGTTTTTTATGCCATCTTTAGAGCAGAGTTTCTCTTGTAAATCCTGTATCAATATCTCTTACATAGTTTTTGCGTACTTAGGCTACTTTCTTTTTTTAACGCTTTTAGGAAATATCTTCTTACTCGATACGCCACAGCTCAATTATTATATAATTTACTATATAGTAATTGAGTTTTTTCTAGTGAGTCTTTTATGAAAATAAAATTTATAATTTTTGTCTTTGTCTCGATATGGCTTGCACTTATAGTGAGGGTCTTTTTTTTAGCTGTAGAATCTAATAGTTACTACTCAAAGCTTTCAATGAAAAATACTATTAAACATGAGCAGATAGCACCTATTAGAGGAACTATAGTAGATAGACATAATAGACCTTTAGCGATTAATGAGCTTGGGTTCAAGATTAGTCTTGCACCGCATTTACGTTCTAAAAAAAGTATGAAAAAGTTTAATCAAGAGGTTGATTTACTTGTTAAACTATTACCATCTCTTAATAAACAAAAAATTATCAAAAACTACATTAAAAAAGATTCTCTTTATAATCATAACTTTATAGATGTTGTTCATTTTATCCCTTATGAGGAGATTATGCCTGTTTATTCAGTTTTAAATCTTAGAGAAAATATTTTAATTTCATCTGCGCCAAAACGTTTTTATCCTTATAAAAATGTTGCAGCACATATGATTGGTTATGTGGCTCGTGCTAACAAAAAAGATATTGACCAAGATCATCTCTTAGAGCTCATAGGTTATACAGGAAAAACAGGGATTGAACGTTATTACAATAAGTATTTGCAAGGTATTCCCGGAACGCGTGAAATAAAAGTAAATGCAAATAATTTAGAAGTAGAAGAGCTACATTATAAAACAGCCGATGAGAACAGAAAACTGACTTTAGCATTGGATATAGAGCTACAGAAGTATATTTCCACACTTTTTGAAAATAAAGTAGGTGCAATAGTAGTGATGGATATGAACGGTTCCATACTTGCTGCAGGCAGTTTTCCAAACTATGACTTAAATATTTTTGTTTCTGGTATGTCGTACGATATGTACAATAAATTATCTTCAAGTCTTGACCACCCCTTTACAAATAAACTTGTTAATGGGCTTTATCCTCCTGGTTCAACTATCAAACCGATGTTAGGACTTTTATATATATCTACAGATTTAAATAAATACTGGAGTGTAGATTGTCAGTCCTCTTTGCCTTTAGGTGGTCGTATATTTCGTTGTTGGAAGAAGGATGGACATAGACATACAGACATTGTAAAAGCTGTTCGTGAAAGTTGCGATGACTACTTTTATAAAGGTAGTCTTATTGTAGGAAATGCAAAAATGAGCCAGGCACTTAAACGTTATGGGCTTGGTAGGAAAACTGGTGTTGACTTACCAAACGAATTCATCGGTGTAGTACCATCACGTGAGTGGAAACGTCAAAAATATAACAAAATATGGAATATAGGTGAGACTGCCAATATGTCTATCGGTCAGGGTGATTTTTTGACTACGCCTCTGCAAATTGCTCAACAAACAGCACTTATGGCGACGGCTAAACTACCGACACCCCATTTTGTACAAAAAATAGGTGAGCAAACTTATGAGCCGAGATTTGAAAATGTACTCACAAAAGAAGAGCTTAAAGAGTTACCAACTATTCAAAGGGCAATGTATGAAGTGTGTAACTCTCCTCACGGGACAGCTACTGGATATTTACATTCTAAGGTAAAAATTGCAGGTAAGACAGGTACTGCACAGGTTGTTGCTATTAAGCAAGATATACAGAAACGCCAACTTGAACATGAGATGGCTTACTATAACCGCTCTCACGCTTGGTTTACTAGTTATGGACCCTATAAAAATCCGCAATATGTTGTTATGGCAATGATAGAACACGGTGGTCATGGTGGACAGGCTGCCGGAGGGATTGTATCAGATGTGTATAATAAGCTCTTGGAGCTAGGCTACATTAAAAAGTAGCTTGGCTTTTAAGCAAAAGAGTTTTGTAAAAAAAGTGCTAAAATCGTCAGCAGGAAAATTCCTCCTGCTTTGTTATAAAGTTTGTTTGCGATGATAAATAGCAGAGTGATAGACGCTGCTGCCATAATGAAAATATCAAATCCAGTTTTTGTTAAATCTACACTGAGTGGGGCAATAAGCGCTGCACCTCCAAGTACCATAGAAAAGTTTGCTACGTTTGAACCAATAATATTTCCGATACTCATTTCTGCATTGCCTTTTTTGAGTGCAACTAGTGAGACAACAAGCTCTGGCAGCGATGTTCCTAAAGAGATGAGGAATAGACCTATAATCCACTCACTTACATCTAGTGAGCGAGCAATGCTTGTCGCACTCTCAACAACATAGTGCGCTCCACCTATAGTCAGTGCAAATCCAATAACAAGCAGGGCTATAGTTTTACTCCAAGCAAAGCCTTGTGTAAGTTCTTCATCTATTTCGTCTTCTAAATCACCTTTGGAGTCTTTAAATAAAAAGAGTAGGTAAGAAGCCATCATCAGTACAAAAAGAGTACCGTCAAATCTTCCAATTACACCATCTTGAATCATTATAAAGAGGATAACAACAGGAACAATTACCCAGGCACTATCGAGTGCAAAAAGCTCTCTTTTTGGATGCATTCCTTTTGTTAAAACAAACACAAGTCCTAAAACAAGAGTGATATTAAAGGTAACACTTCCAATGACGTTTGCAACTGCCATATCACTTTTACCATAAGATGATGCCATCATTGAGGCTGCCATTTCAGGCAGAGAAGTTCCAAAAGCTACGAGTGTAGCTCCAATGACATAGTGTGAAATATTAAAGTGCAGTGCAATACGTTCTGACTCTTTAATGATGAAGTCAGCTCCATAAATAAGTGCTGCCATAGCAACTAAAAAAATTGCGTAATCCATTTTTATCCTTCTGTTCTAACTATTAAACTTGTTGGAAGTGAAAGCTCTTCGATGAGCTTTTTTTCCATTTGACGCATTTCGCCACTGTCAACTTCATGGTCGTATCCTAAAATATGAAGAAGTCCATGAATGAAGAGTAGTGTCAGCTCTTCATCTTCAGAGTGTCTAAGCTCACTTGCTTTGTCTTTTACAAAATTTTGGCTGATTATGATACTGCCTAGAGGTGCCATAGGAGAGTCTTCGTAAGGAAAACTGAGGACATCTGTCGCTTTGTCAATAGAGCGGTACTGAGCATTTATCTCTTTTATCTCTTTATTATCAGTAATAATGAGCTCAATCTCTTTTTGTGTAAACTTTGCAGCTATTGAGTTTAAAAACTCTTCATTAACGTTGAGGGTGGTTCTGTTATCAAGTTCAATCATAAATGCAAGTATATCTAAGATTATAAAAATATGTTACACTTCTCCCATGGAAGCGACACAGAGAAAAAAAGCAGTATGTATAATGAGTGGAGGGATGGACTCAACTCTAAGTGCATATATGGCAAAACAAAAAGGCTACGAAATAGTAGCCCTTCATTTTAACTATGATCAAAGAACTGAGAAAAAAGAGCTTGAAGCTTTTCATGCAATATGTCATGCATTAGATGTAAGTTCAAAGTATGTGCTCTCACTTGATTTTTTTAAACACTTAGGTGCTTCGGCTCTTACGGATAGAAGTATTGAAGTACCCATAGGTGGAGTAGAAGAGGGTGTTCCGGTGACGTATGTACCTTTTCGCAATGGTATATTTTTAAGTATGGCGGCTGCAGTTGCTGAAAAAGAGGGAGCTGAGCTTTTAAGTATAGGTGTTGTACAAGAGGATAGTAGCGGTTATCCTGATTGTAGAGAAAATTATATAGAGGCTATGCAAAAAGCAATTAACCTTGGAACAAAAGATGAAACAGTGATAGAGATAGCGATGCCACTTGTACATCTTAAAAAGTCTGAAATTGTGCAAACTGCACTTGCTCTTGATGTTCCTCTACACTTAACATGGAGCTGTTATAAAAACGAATCAAAGGCTTGTGGTGTATGTGATAGTTGTAGACTACGATTAAATGGTTTTGAAAAAGCTGGAGTAAAAGATCCCATAGAATATGAATAATACTAATTCATATGAAGATATAAATCCTACTATTATTTATAATAAAAGACTCAAACATACATATATTTCAGTAGATAAAGAGGGTGGAGTGACACTTAAAACACCTTCAAAATCACAAACATATATTGTAAATTTACTTGATGAAAAAGCAGAGTGGATTGTAAAACAGCGTAAACGCGTAGCTCGCCTGCAACATCTTTGTGATGAAATACTCTTTAGTGTAGAGTATATACAAGATAGAGTAGTTTATTTTTCACAAGAGATGGGTTTGGAATATAGTGAATTGCGTTTTAAAAAAATGAAGTCTCGATGGGGAAGTTGTAATTCAAAAGGTGTAATCACCCTAAATACTCATTTAACGAGAGTAAAAGAAGAACTTATAGACTATGTCGTAGTTCATGAACTTTCGCATCTTGTGCATATGAACCACTCCAAGGCTTTTCACACATATGTTGAAAAGTATCTGCCAAATTCAAAGCAATATGCAAAAGAACTTAAAAGTATACGTTTAACGTAAATCCTCTAAGTAATATTTACTAGAAGGTGACCACATCATCCATCCGTTTGTCTCTGCATCGTTTGTGGCACGAATCTGTTCTTGGATTTCAAAACGTTTATAGTCACGACGACTTGGAGTATAGTCTTTAAAGTATTGTAACCAAGGACGGACTCTCTTACTCTGAATTCTATCTTCAATATGTTTTACACTTCTGTATATCACAGCATACGGATGATTTGCAGGGCGTTTAAAATAGAAAGAACCGCTTGAGAATCCTGAAGGATAGAGCATTGGTGCTAAATAGTCGGCATGTGCGGCTAATGAAGATACAGTTTGTCCAATTCCATTATCGTCATCTGCCCAACATATATTTCCATAAGTATCTACAGAGATAAAAACGCCATATTTTTGCAATCTTTTTTGAGCCTTGTCTAAAAATGTCTCTATAGCTTTTATTCTGTTTTCTTGTGTACTCTCTTGTGAAAAACGTAATCCCTCTTTAGCAGGAAAACGAATATAGTCAAAATTAATCTCATCAAAACCAACTTTTGCAGCTTCTTCGGCCATTCTAATTGCATACTCATGTGAGCGTGCATCAAAAGGGTCTACCCAAGCCATTTTGTCATGGTTTCTCCAAATTGTTCCATTGTCATCACGTTTAATGGCATACTCTGGATTGTTAGAGGCTTGCAGTTCATCTTTAAATGTAACTATACGGGCGATAGTATATATATTTTTATTTTTAAGTCTTTTCATAAACTTTTGAATGTCTCTATTTGTTCTGTCTTTGTGTGCACCGTAGCTATTCGCTTGTTCAAAGTCTGTATAAAAAGAGGTAGAACCATACTCATTTTTTACATCAACAACTATGGCATTGGCATCAGTCTGTTGAATGAGTTTATATATATTTTTAGAAGTGCCTGAGTTGTTGCTTGCACCCCAAAAAGTCAAATAGAGTGCTTTAACAGATATTGGCTCAAGTTTTACTGTCGAGATATTCTCATCTCTTTGAAGTTCATAAGGTCTATATCCATAAGCTTTGATGTGTGTTACGTTCGCATCAGTTTCTAATGAAAACGTACCATTGTCATCACTGTAAGTGCTCTTATCGGCATCACTGATTTTAGCCTGTTTAACAGGTTGTAGTGTTTTTGAATCAAGGATAATACCTTGAAAAGATGCTACAAGTATTGTGGGTAGCATGAGTGTTATTGTAAGAAAAGCTTTAAATGTTTTCAATCAATTTTTACCTTTCATTTAAAAAATAACCTAAACTGACATCGCTCCATTGTTTGGATAGTTTGAGGTACTTTTGTATAGATTCGTTTACTGTCGCAAAGTCTTTATTTGTTTCACTTAACTCGGCTAATACTTTTGTAAGTGCTGTTTTTCCTGCGTTTACAACATCTTGAGGATATTGCAGCAGTTCTATTTTAAGATCTTGCAGTTCTTGAAGTGCATGAATATTCTTAGAGTGAAATTCATAAGTCATGTTTGAATTAAGCTCATTAGCAGCTACTTCAATCATAGATTGGTGTTCAAAAGCCAGTTTACTCCACATCTCTTTGTTAAAAGTAAGTTCTAGGATAGAACCTGGTTCGTGCCAACCTGAATAGTAATAAGGTGCTACTTTATAAAAACGCATCTGTATGTCTAAAGCAGGACCAACCCACTCTGTAGCATCGATTACGCCTCTTTCTAGAGAAGTATATATCTCTCCAGCTGGTAGTAAAATAGGATTGACACCCATTTTTGAAAACACTTCTCCACCAAGTCCTGGAATACGCATTTTTAAGCCCTGCATATCTTCTAGGGAGTTTATAGGTTTTCTAAACCAGCCACCCATCTGAATATTTGTATTGCCTCCCATGAAAGGGTGGAGATTGTATTTTCCGTATTGCTCTCTCCAAAGTTCCAAACCACCACCAAAAAGCATCCATGAGTTAATTTCCTCTGCTGTGAAACCAAAAGGAATACCACTATATAAAGAAAAAGCAGAGTTTTTTCCTTTCCAGTAATATGGTCCAGAGTGAAAGGCGTCTATTTGTCCGCTTGAACAAGCATCAAAGACTGCAAGTGCGGGAACAAGTGTGTTTTTAGGATAGAGTTTTATCTCTAGTGTTCCACCACTAATATCTACTACTCTTTGTGCAAACTTCTCAACACCTGTTCCCATAATTGGAAAATGTGCAGGCCAAGATGTAGCTAGTTTGATTGTAGTTTTTTTATTTCTATTAATGTTTACATGTTTAGCATTTTCACTTTTTTGCGGATGTTTTGAGTAGTCTATAGCCTGACGGTTGCTCTCATTACATCCCTGAAGTGCCAAACCTGCTGAAGCAACTGTAGTTGCAGTCAAAAAGTCTCTTCTATTCATTAGGATTCCTTAAAATTCGAGTTGTAATTGTACTTGGGAAACAAGTGGTTTTTGGAGTATTGATTTATCTGCTCCAACTATAAAAGCAAAATGAAAACTGTGTCCACGTAAAATATTATTTATTTCATTAATATTTTTATAATAGACAATTGATGAACTCTCATCACTATGTGATTTTTCATAACTTATAGGCAGTATGTAAAGCAGTTTTGCCCATGCAGCTTCCTTTTGTAAGAAACTCATCTGTCTCTCCATTAACTCAACACTTTTTTCAAAAATAAGGACTTTGTCACTCGTTCCAAACTCTTTTATTTCAAAATTTTTGTTTGTAAAAACGGGTTCAAAGTGATCTATAGGCATAAATTTACGGAGACGAAAATTTATCTTATTTCTTTTAAAAAAGTGAAATAATATCTCAAGATAAGGGATGAAAAATGGCGATATTAGCTGTCTTTCATAAAAGATATTGTCATATATAAAAGAGGTTTCAAAAAGTGTTTGCTCAACAATATTGATTTTCTCTAATGCATTTGTACTGAGTGTCTGAATATTTGTAAAAAGATCTCTTGAAAGCAGGGTAGGAGAAAAGAGTACCGTGCAAGCACTCTCTATTTCCCAAAGTTTTGAAAAGTTTGACTGTAAGTCACCACTGAGTGCAAAAAAGTTTGGTTCTGTCATTACCTGCAGGGCAAGTTTTAAAATCACCTCACTACACTCATAAACAACTATCTCTTTGTCTATCAGTTTAAAACGTAGAATTCTTTTAAGTGCTTCCTCTAAATCTGAGACTTTAATCCATGCAATTTCACTATCACTTATTTGTGTAGGTTTACAAAACATTATTCCGTATGCACCGTTAACAATAGCTTCTTCTATCTCTGCCTCATCAAAAGCAAGAAAAAGGTCACCACGTTTTACAGTTTTTGCTTTAAAAACAACGTTTGTAAACTCTCTTATGAAAGGTTCGTTAATAAGAGTGCCGTGTGTCAGTGCAAGAATGTTTTCAAGTCTCATCCAATAGGTGTGCCTGCCTTTTTAGGTTTTTCCGGTCTTACTAGACAAAGACCATCTTCATCTTTAGCAGCAAGAAGCATTCCCTCACTTAACATATCCATCAGTTTTGCAGGTTTTAAATTTGCAACAACACACACTTGTGTACCAACAAGTGATTCTGCAGAGTAAAACTCTTTTATACCGGCTACAACTTGTCTTGTATCGTTATCTCCGAGACTTACTTGCAGTTTTAAAAGTTTTTTACTTTTTGGGACTTCTTCTGCTTCTAAAACAGTACCTACTTTTAAAGAAGTCTCAAAAAACTGTCCAATTTCAATAAGATTGTCTTGCTCAGACTCTTTTTTGAGTTCTTTTTTAGAATCTGTAGTTTTTTTTGTTTCCTCTTCTTTAGCATTTGGCATTGCTTTAGGTGCTTC
>JAFGVE010000022.1 GCA_016938175.1 Campylobacterales bacterium | reverse complement strand
CTAGTACCATATACAGTTACTCGTAAAACTGTTGTAACTGCACCATTTGAAAATTTAAAATAGTTTTCCTCCCTAAAGTCCCTTGAAAAAGGGACTTTTTTCCTCTTTTTTCATATTAACCCTTATACATTTCATTTATCTCAACATAAAAATCAAAAGAATATACACTCAAAAACTATTATCATGTAACTTTTAGTTACAATTATTTTCTTAAACATACAAATTTTTTCTCATTTTTCCCACTTTTGCAATGTATAAAAATTAATATATTTTACAAAAAGTAACACTTTTACAACTCGCCTACTCCACGGTATTTTTGAGCACTTTACTAAACAAACAATAATTATATTGGCAACAGAAGTACAATTTTATATATCTAAACAATAGTAATAAAGACAAAAATAGATAATTTTAATAGCAATATTGGTAAAGATATAAAATTTCTAAGATATTACAATGCGACCATCATTAGATAAAGGTTGAAAGAAATCTACAAAAAAGATGCTTTCTAAGTGTAAACATTAACATTAAATGCAAAGGAAAAATAATGGCAAAAACTACAATTACAGTTGCTAGAGGTGACGGAATCGGTCCAGAGATTATGGATGCAAGTATTAGAGTACTTGATGCTGCAGGTGCAGATGTAGAGTGGGAACACATTGAAGTAGGTGAACAAGTTTACCTTTCAGGAAACTCTTCAGGTATAGCTCAAGAGGCTTGGGATTCAATTAAGAAAAACAAAATTGTTTATAAAGCGCCTATTACTACTCCACAAGGTGGTGGTTATAAGTCACTTAACGTAACAATGAGAAAAACTCTTGGTCTTTACGCTAACGTACGTCCAGCAATCGCTTATGATCCATTTATTCCATCAAGATACCCTGGAATGAATGTTGTAACTATTCGTGAAAACGAAGAAGATTTATACGCAGGTATTGAGCACCAACAAACTCCAGAGGTAACTCAGTGTCTTAAAATCATTACAAGACCAGGTTGTGAAAAAATTTGTCAATATGCTTTTGAATACGCAAAAGCTAACGGTAGAAAAAGAATCACTTGTATGATTAAAGATAACATCATGAAAATTACTGATGGTCTTTTCATTAAAGTTTTCTATGAAACTGCAAAAAACTATCCAGAAATTCAAGCTGATGAGTGGATTATTGACATCGGTATGGCTAAACTTGTAGATGCTCCACAAGAATTCGATATGGTTCTTATGCCTAACCTTTATGGAGATGTTGCAACTGATATTCTTGGACTAATGACTGGTTCAGTTGGTATTGCACCAGGTGCTAACGTTGGTACAGACTATGCAATGTATGAAGCAATTCACGGTTCTGCTCCACGTCACGCTGGACAAAACAAAGCAAATCCATCTGGACTTTTACTTTCAGGTGTAATGATGATGGTTCAAGTTGGTCAACCAAAAGTTGCAGAAAAAGTTCACAACGCATGGTTAAAAACTATTGAAGACGGAATCGTAACTTATGATTTAGCTCGTAAACTTAAAGCTGAAGGTAAAGCGTACACTGAAGTTGGTACTGCAGAATTCGCTGACGCTGTTATAGCTAGACTTGGTCAAGAGCCATCTACTTTAACTCCTATCAGATATGACGCAGCAGTTAAAATCAAAAAACCAGTACTTACAAACGTAAGAGCTCAAAAAATGAACTTAATTGGTTGTGATATCTTTACACGTGATGACTGTGATGCTAACACAATTGGTGACAAACTTGTTGAGTTAACTGAAGGTACAAATCTAGGTCTTAAAATGATCTCTAACCGTGGACAAAAAGTATATCCAAACGGACACCCAGAGACTTTCTTAACTGACCACTGGAGATGTCGTTTCTATAACAAAACTCAAGGTGACGTAATCACTAACGGTGACATCACTAACATGATGAACAAAATAGATGCTGCTGGTATTGAAGTTATTAAAACTGAAAACCTTTATGCATTTGAGAATGGCGAACGTGCATACTCACTTGGACAAGGTGAATAATCACCAGTAAAAGTTCTAACTTCTACTGCTCTCCTTTTTTTAGGGTTTTAAAGGAGAGCAGAAAATATGGATGTCACAAAACCCTGACTCAACTCTACTCTAACGAATCCCTAATAGCTAAAAATTCATCTAAATGCTCAAAGAAAATATCAACAAGCTTAGGCTCAAACTGCCTTCCACTTTGCTCTTTTAAATAAGCAAACACTGCATCGTCGCTCCATGCTTCCTTATAGCAACGTTTAGTACCTAATGCATCAAACACGTCAGCAATAGCTGTAATTCTTCCAAATATATCAATCTCTTTTTGTATAAGCCCTCGAGGGTAACCACCTCCATCCCAATGTTCATGATGGTGATAGGCTATAATCGCAGCTGCTTGAAAAAGTGGTCTTGCTGAAACTTTTAAAATGTCATAACCCTTTTGCGCATGTGTTTTCATTATCTCCATCTCCACTTCAGTAAGATGTGATGGTTTATTTAAAATAGCATCTGGAATAGCTATTTTTCCTATGTCATGCATCGGGCTTGCCTGATAGAGTGTATCTATCTCATCTTCACTCAAACCATAATGTTTTGCAAAAACTTTTGAGTATAGAGCAACTCTTTTTACATGGTTACCAGTCTCTGCTGATCTGTTTTCAGCAATCTCTCCCATTGTAAAAATTATCTCTTTTTGGATACTATCCAACTCTTTGCTATCGGTTATATCTTGTCTTATAGAGCTGTAACCAACAATTTCACCCTTTTCTATAATTGGGTTAATATCAGCATCTACCCAGTAAAAACTTCCATCCTGACGACTGTTTTTAATCTCGCCATGCCAAGCCTGTTTATTTTCAATTGTCATCCAAAGCTCTTTGAAAAACTCTCGCGGCATATCAGGGTGTCGAATGAGACTATGTGGATTTCCTACAAGCTCTTCTCGAGTGTAACCACTAATTTTACAAAAAGCGTCACTCACATGTGTTATGACACCGTGTGTATCTGTTATGGAAAAAATAACATTTTTATCATAGAGCGCTACAATATCATTGAGTACATACTTTTGTCTCCAAATTATATACACAACTAAAGTCAGTATAAAAATGATTAATGCCCCAAAAACTCGAATATACTGCATATGCATAATTGCTTTACTTAAAAACTGATCAGCTTCAAAAGAGACTATTCATGCGACAACATTTTTTGTGCTATTTTGCAGAACTGGTATAAACGTAATGACAACAACTGTGTTTTTAAGATTAGACATTAGAGCAAAAGTTTTTCCCTCTGAAAGCCCAGTATTTATTTCATTATGTAAGTTCTTAAGTCTCTCATCTATATTAATGCCATGAAGCTTTGCATCACTACAGTTTGAACGTGTCAAGAGATAATTTGGACTCACTTTACTTGGAGCATACTCCAAAACCAAATCTTCTCTAGACCATGCTTTTGACTCAAACAGTTTTTTATCTACTAAAAACTGTGATGGAATCTTACTTATTATATTTAGATTTTTTTGCAGTATCTCACTAGGATAAGATATTTCAACAGCACATAAATAATCTCCATTTTCTTCAAAAACAGGATAAACATTTCTAAAAGCATGTGCGGTTCTACCTTGGGAAAAACCACGAAAAACTTTATGGGTTTTATTTACCCATGCTATATCTTTACGAATTTCAGTTAGGTTGTCACCATATTTTGAAGGTTTGTGCATTCTTAAAAGAGAGATATTATCTTCTGAAATAAAGTGAAATTGTAGTACACCACCCTGCTTCATAACATCATATTTATCAAATAACTCATCAATAAGCTTTTGTCTTGCTCGCTCTTCTTGAGCCTTCGTTTGTGCTTTTACTAATCTTTTTAGTTTCTCTTTTAGACCTTCTTTATCAACCACAGAAGTAAAAATAATATCTGCATTCATTGATTGTGTAGAAAGAAAAGTTTCATAATGAACCTGCAGTTCATGGATATGGGCTTCAAAAGTGATGTCAGCAATCTGCTCAATATTCTTTTGAGTTACATAATAGAGTAAAGTGTTTAAAAAAAAGAATGTTGCTATTAATATATATTTCATATAAACTCATACATATAGTTTTAAAAGTTAAACTTTATCATATCTTTACTTAGAAAGCACTCCAAATATTGGGAATATTAATTGCTTTATAAAGCTAAAAGTACGCACATGACAAAAACTATACTTCTTCTTGCTCTTATTTTTAACGCACTCTATGCACAAAAGTCTGACTTCTCAGTTATCATCGATAAACCCTTTAATGCTGCCCTATTTGACATCACAGAAGATTATGACAGAAGTATAAGCGCAGTTGGTTTTTCAAAAGAGTTCAAAAAAAACTCAAACGTAGCAAAAACCTATACCAATGCTTTTGAGTATCTTGCAAGTGTCTCAAAACAGCACGGTTCACAAATGCAACTCATTAAAGTCAATAAACAAGCAGAAATAGAACTCTCAAAACTAGCTCAGTTAAACAGATTTAATGAAGCAATAGCTGTTGTTAAAACACCAGATAATGGTTACTTTGTAGGTGGTTATACACTGGATGGACAACTCCTTCTTGCAAAACTTGATGCAAATGCTAACACTACATACACGACACTCTTTGGTACGAAAAACTATGACAGAATGAATAATATGATTCTATTAAGTGATGGTGGCGTTTTAGCAGTAGGTTCTTCAACTACAAGCAGATCACAAAATGAATCGCTTTTTGAGAGTGGCCTTGGTAACAATGACATCTACATAACGCGTTTTTCAAAAAATGGTACAAAATTATGGGAACATAAGTACGGTACAGAGTATGATGATGAAGGTATAGATGCTGTAGAGGCACAGGATGGGTCTATTTTAATACTTTCAAAAACATCCTATGACCAACACAAAAACGTGACCCTAATGCGCATAAGTGAGAACGGAGATAAAATTTGGTTAAAACACTATAAGGGCGAAAAACTCGTTCTTCCAACTAGAATTATACGTTTACGAGACAACAACTTTATCGTTTCACTGATTGTGTACGATGAAATGAGAAAGGAGCACATTCGCCTTATCAAGTTTGACCTATATAAAAATGTACTTCTTGATAAAGAGATTTTTACTACATATCCAAGTGGTTTAAACGATATAGCTGAATTTTCAGATGGTACATTAATGGGTGTAGGGTATGTTAAAGACATACACAATACTGATGCACTTGCTATGCTCATTGATAGTAACTTAGCAATGTTACGCCAAGAGCATTATGGAGATGAGAATTATGATAATTTCTACTCCTTAAAAATTCTTCATGATTCCAAAGTTGGTGTAGCAGGAGTTTACACAGCCAATGAGTCTCAAGAGACAAATATGTGGATAGCAAAACTCAACCGTGATACAACAATGGCTCAAATATCACTACAGAGTGAGAACTTTTATGAGCAACTCTATCAATATTTTGCACCAGAAATAAAAGCTCAAAAAATAGCTATAGATGAAGACTTAACAATCAGACTCATTAAGAAAAATCTCTACTTTGCCCAAGGCTCTTATAAACTTACAGAGGAACAGAAACTTTTTTTAAATAGCTTCTCTCCTAAACTTATGAGGTTTTTATTTGCTCACAATGAACTGATTAGAAGTTTGGAAATCAATGGACACACCTCAACAGAATGGGGTAATACAGATTTCGCTCACTCTTACATAAACAATGAAAAACTCTCTATGGAACGTTCTTTTACGACTATAAGTTATATGTTCAAACAAGAAAACAGTGACGTACAAAAATGGTTGACAAGAGTACTTAAAGGGAGTGGTTTAAGTTATAGTAAATATATAGTTAAAAATGAGTTAGAAGATAAAGAGAAATCAAGAAGAGTAAATTTTAAAATAATTTTGAAGTGAGTAGGTTTTAAGAAGAGATGCCAAAGCCACAAAGGGCTTAGCAGGGTTTAGAAATTAACCACAAGATGGAACTTCACCGTCTGACGCATATTTCCAAACGAAATCATATAGGTTTGTAATATCTTTGTCTTTCATTTTATCAAATTTACTAGCACCTGAAGGACAAATAGTTTTCCACTCATCCATAAGTTTTCCAGAATCTTTTAAAGAAGCCCAGCTAGCACGGTCATGTTTTGTTGCGAAAACAGCACCATTTTTAAGGCCATCTTTTTTACAAACTTTTAATTTTTTAAGGTAGTATTTTTGACCTTTCTTAGCATCAGCCATTGCATTCGTAGTAAATACCGAACCAGCTACCATTGCAGCTAAAAGTAGTGAAGTCGTTTTTTTCATTTTCTTTCCTTTATTTTGTGATAACGCTGTGATATACTACTATGTAATAGGTAAATAATAGATTAATCTTATAATCAGATATCAAAATCTTTGCTGTGCTCTTTAAATGAGAGGCGTGTTTTGTCTTGTTTCAATTTTTTGTAAAGCTTATATTTAGCCTGTTCTAGTGCCTTTTCATCAAGGTCAAATTCCTCTTGTAAAAGGGTATTATTACTTTTTGCAACATCCATTGCAAAAAGTTTCAACTCCTTCTTTGTAAGCTTTGCTTTAAGAGCGGCATATAACTCTTTATCATCCTCTATTAAGTCTATTGTGTCTAAAACACAAAACTCTGCAATAGCTTCTCTGAAGTTATTTGTATCATTATATTGTCTCCATACTGTTCTCTCTAACATATCTATTCCTCTATTATATTTTTTCTAAAATCAAACGTAAGTCTTTCTCTTTTATTATTATGTTTGCCTCTTTTTCAAGTATTTCTCTTGCACAAAAGGCAACACGTGTTCCTGCATGTGCAAACATACTTAAATCATTTGCACCATCTCCACAGACAAGCGTCTCTTCTTCTGTAACACCTAAAATGTTTTGCAGTCTTTGTAGCATATCACCTTTTGAGTGTGAAAACATCATGTCTCCACCAACTAAACCAGTGAGTTTTCCATCTTTCTCATGAAGTACATTTGAAAAATCCGCATCGTAACCTAAAATGTTTTTTGCATATCCAGTTGCACTGCGAAAACCACCAGAAAAACAGACTACAGTCATACCACGACTTTTTAACTCTGCTATTGTCTCAACTGCCCCAGGCATATATGGTAAATTGTGGCTAATTTTCTCAACAATACTAAAATCTAAACCTTCAAGTAGTTTTACACGTCTTTGAAGCGACTCAAAAAAGTCTAGTCTTCCACTCATAGCCTCTTCGGTAATACGAGCAACCTCTTCACCTAGACCTAATTCCTCAGCAAAAAAGTCAATAGTTTCACCATCCATAAGGGTTGAATCAAAATCAAAAACAGCAAGTTTTAGCATAAATTTTCTCTCTTTCGTTATAATGTCGCAATTATATCCAATTAGGACCTTTTTTGTTTGAGACGCTTATAGATAAACTGCAAAATGGCAGTTATATAACTTTAGAAACTACTCCCGGACACTCTGCACAATTTACTCCAATAGTCGACAAAATAGCCAACCTTGGTTTAGACAAACTCGTAGATGGATTTTCTACCACAGATAATCCACTCGCAAAGCTCAAATACAATGCCCTTTTTGCGGCAAAAATGCTTCAAGAGAGATTTAATAAACCTGTACTTGCAACAATGAGTATGCGTGATAGAAATAAAATCGCCCTGCAATCTGACCTACTTGGAGCAAACGAGATAGATATACGAGCTATTTTGGCACTTACTGGTGATCCTGCAACCATTTCTGATCAACCACATGCAAAAGGTGTTTTTGAAGGAGACAGTTCTTTACTTTTAGACATTATTTCTGCTTTTAACTCAGGAATGAACTACGCAGGAAAACCATTTGCAGTTGCTCCAAAAGAGATTTTTCCTTTTGCTGTTGTCAACTCTTATGCTAAGAATCCAAAAACGCTTCAAAAAAAGATGCAAAAAAAGATAAAACACGGTGCAAAAGGCATTATTACACAGCCTGTTTATGATATAGAAGGCGCTAAAAATCTTCTAGAGCTTATTGAAAATGCAAATGCCGACTGCTGCCCTGAGTATAAACGTGCAGAGCTTGTTTTAGGTATTTTTCCTATAACCAAACTACGAACTGCTCAGTTTCTCTCAGCACATGTACCAGGAATAAATGTCCCTGATAACTGGATAGAATCTCTACGTTTAGCTAATGCCAGCGGTGGTGCCGAAGAAGAGTACAAAGTAGGCTTTGAACTAAGTAAAAATCTTTTCGAAGATTTAAAAGCACTACATCCAAAAATTCATTTAATGACAGCAAACCAGTTTGAACTTGCTCGCGATATACTTATATAATTTCAAGGAAAAATAGAGAATGATAGACCTAAAACTACTCCAAAAAGATTTTGAAGAGGTAAAAACAAAACTTACTCGTAAAGGTGTAAGTGTAGAACTTTTAGAGGAACTCAAAAATAAAAACGAAGCACTTAAAAAAGCGAAAGCTACCTTTGAAGAGTTTCAAGCAAAAAGAAATGCAATGAGTAAAGAGTTTGGAGTCTATAAACGTGAAGGTAAAGACATTAACGAACTCAAAGAGCGTATAGAGGCAAATAACCTTAAAGTCGATGAAGCTCTTGAAATACAGCGTCAGGCTACAGAAGCTTTAGAAAAACTCGCAATGGCAGTGCCAAATATTCCAGATGACTCTGTTCCAGACGGTGCAGATGAAAATGACAACATCGAACTAAAAAAAGTACTTTCTCCAAGAGAGTTTAGTTTTACACCAAAAGAGCACTGGGAACTTGCAGAGCAAAATGGCTGGATAGATTTTGAGCGTGGTGTAAAACTTGCAACATCACGTTTCTCAGTTAGTTTTGGTATGGGTGCAAGGCTAGAGCGTGCACTCATCAACTTTATGCTTGATTTTAACCGAAGTCGTGGCTTTAACGAAGTTAGCGTACCTGCACTTGTTAACAGAGCAGCACTTGAGGGAACGGGACAACTTCCAAAGTTTGAAGAGGATCTTTATAAAATTGACTCTCAAGAACTCTTTTTAATTCCAACTGCAGAAGTACCTGTAACAAACTTGTACCAAGATGAAATTTTATCTGCCGAAGAGCTACCTCTTAAGATGACAGCCTACACCTCATGTTTTAGAAAAGAAGCAGGAGCAGCAGGTCGTGACACTCGCGGTATGATTCGTCAGCACCAGTTTCACAAGGTGGAACTCGTAGCCATTACAAAACCAGATGAGAGTGAAAAAGTTTTTGATGAGATGGTTGCTTGTGCATCTGACATATTAACAGCACTTGAACTTCCACACCGTTTAGTAAATCTCTGTACGGGGGACTTAGGTTTTGGTGCAGCATATACTACAGATATTGAAGTGTGGCTCCCAGGACAAAACACTTACCGTGAAATAAGTTCTGTAAGTAACACAAGAGAGTTTCAAGCAAGACGTGCAAAAATCCGTTTTAAAGATGGCAAAAAAAATGAGATGGTACATACACTCAATGGATCTTCTTTAGCTGTTGGACGTACACTTGTCGCTATTATGGAAAACTTCCAACAAGAAGATGGCACTATTACAATTCCAGAAGTTTTAAAACCTTATTTAGGAGTATAGGGAATATTTAACGCCTAAAGAGACAATCCCTAACTTTGCTTCCTTGAATATCATAGTTTAAATGTTTCACTATGTATATTCAACAATGCATCTTCAAAATTTTTTGCAAACTGCTTTGCATTAAATAAGGGAGTTTGTGGAAGCCTTTCTCGTAAACTTGACCGTAGTATTGATAAGTTCTCAATATCCGAAGCAAAATAAACTGCTTTATCAATATAGTCTATAAGATTACTAGCAACCCACTCTGACAATCCCGTATTGTATGCAATAGATTCTCCCTGATGAGATATTAACCGATCACCTGCTAGTGTTAATACGGGTACACCCATCCAGAGTGATTCAGAAGATGTTGTTCCACCCGGGAAAGGAAATGTATCCAATACCATATCAATTTTATTATAGCTTTTCATGTATTCGATTCGTGAAGAGCTGCTCTCCAAGATTAAACGATCTTTTGAAATACCATATTCTGCAAAATTATTCTCTAAATCTATAATTGCGTTTTGGGAAGAGAGTTGTTTTGATTTAAGAAAAAGTTTTGAATTTGGGATACGCTTTAAAACTGTTGACCAAGTCTCAATTACTACTTCATTTATTTTTGTAAGATTACTAAAGTTCCCGAAGGTCACATAGGTATTTTCAAGTGCTGGCAGTGGTAAAATGTCGATACTTTCACTAGGAGGGGTAAAACACAATCTACTATCTGGCAAATTCCAAACCTTCTCAGTAAAATGATGGTACTCATGCTTAGGTATTGAATATGGATCTCCAAGAATATAATCCATCTCAGGTAAACCTGTTGTTGCAAAATAGCCAAGCCATGAAATTTGAATTTGTACAGGTTTATAAGCAAAAACAGATAATCTATTGTAAGGTGTGTGTCCTGAGAGGTCAATAAGTATATCAATCTTTTGTTCGTGTATGACTCTGGCTGCCTCAAAATCACTTTTTTGATAAATTGGTAACCACTCGTTAAACATCGGTTTGATACGACTTGTAAGTTCATCAACTTTAGATACTGTTGGAAATGCAATAAGGTCAAATTTACTCTTGTCCAAATTAAAAAGTAAACCTTCAAGAAAATACCCCACAGGATGATTTTTTAAATCACCAGACACAAATCCTATACGTAGTTTCCCCACTCCTTTATTATCATGCCATGATGTAAATTTAGGCTCTGATATACTTGAAACTTTAAGACCATATGAGCTTGCATCTTCTACTACCTTCTCTATCGGTAAAGACTCATAATTGAGCATAAATAAAAGATTGCTATATGCCTCCATATAATCAGGTTTTAAACGTAGTGCTTCTCGGTAACTCATATCTGCTTCGTTTAATCTTCCTAAATCCTTTAGCACATTTCCAAAATTATTATATGCTTCGGCATAATCTGGTTTTAAACGTATCGCTTCACGAAAGTTTATGTCAGCCTCTTCCAACCTTTCTAAATTTTTTAAAACCACTCCAAGATTGTTATATGCTTCTGCATAATCTGATTTTAAACGTAATGCTTCACGACAATATACTTCTGCTTCTTCTAGTCTGTTTAAATTGTTGAGTACATTTGCAAAATTGATATATGCCTCAGCATAGTCCGGTTTTAAGGCTATTGCTTTGAGAGAATATACTTCTGCTTCTTCTAATCTGTTTAAATCGTTAAGAACATTTCCAAGATTAGTAAATGCTTCTGCATAATCTGGTTTTAAATGTATTGCTTCACGACAACATGCTTCAGCTTCTTCTAATTTACCTAAATCTTGAAGGACAAGACTAAGGTTGTTATATGCTACAGCATAATCAGGTTTTAAACGTATCACTTCACGATAGTTTGCTTCAGCTTCTCCAAGTTTCCCTAATTTTTTTAGAACAATACCAAGGTTACTAAGAATACCTATATCATTTGGATTAAGAATAAGTGCTTTTTTCAAATGTACTAAGGCATTATCATAATCTTGCATCATACTCTCTATTGTTCCAATAGTTTTCCATCCAAATGCATAGTTAGAATCTTTTTCTACACTCTGCTTGGCTAAAAGTAGGGCTTGATCATATTTTTGGTGATTAAAAAGTTCCACAAGTTGCTTCTCTATATTTTGTGGCTGAATAAGAGACAATTCATTAAGATACGCTTTAGCTCTAGCTAATGATTGCTGAAATTGAGGATGTTGCGGATTAGCTTGTAGTGCTTTTTCAAATAACGATAAGGCGAGTTCAGGTTTGTTGCCACTCATAGCAATAACACCTAAGTTATGATTTGCATCAGGATGATTTGGCTTTTTACTCAGAACCTTTCTATAAAGCCGTTCTGCTTCATCAAGTTGTCCTGCTTGATGAGAATTAATTGCTTGTTGAAATACTTTTACTATATTAATGATAGAACCTCTTAAGATAATATTGTATTGCCGTATACTATCATATTTACTCATACAATAAAGAAAAGCTGATTGTTAAAACAATAAGACTTTAGGAATATAATTCCAGTAAAAATCTAAAAATTGTCTATCTTATAGTCATTTTACAATAGTATTTATACTAAAGAGTGTGCTATCATTAAATAAGTGACAAAAATTACACTCGTTTTATTACGAAAAAGCTTAATATGAGTACTATGATAGAATCAACAGTTAAAAATAAACAAGTCAGCTTTGTTATTGTAGGTACCATATTGGTTATTCTCTACACAGTTTTTAGAAACTCTTCATGGCATGGGGGTACACAGCTCCACACTGTAATGGAAGTTTCTGCAACACTTTTAGCATTAATGATTGGAATTTCCGGTCTTATCCGTTTTTATGCAAAGTCTGATGAAACACTCTTTTTGTTCATTGGAGCTGGTTTTTTAGGTACAGGATTTTTAGATGGTTACCATGCAATCGTAACCTCGGAGTATTTTGCAAGCCTTTATCCATCACCTCCTGAAAGTCTTATTCCCTGGAGTTGGATTGCTTCTAGACTTTATCTCTCTGTCTTTTTATTTTGGGCTTTTATGCACTGGAAAACACAAAGACTCAACCAACGAATTTTACATCCAAAACTTATCTATGCTATTACTATCATTTCAACTGTTTTATCCTTCCTATTTTTCGCTTTTGTTCCTCTTCCAGCAGCTTATTACCCTGAGTTTATCTTATCTAGACCAGAAGAGTTACTACCGGCACTTTTCTTTGCTTTAGCACTTTATGGCTTTTACTCTAAAGGCGAATGGAAAAATAGTAAGTTTGAATACTGGCTAGTAATGGCATTGATTGTTAGTTTCATTTCACAAACACTCTTTATGTCATTTTCAGAACACCTCTTTGATTATGAATTTGATATGGCTCATCTTTTGAAAAAAGCAAGCTACATTACAGTATTGACAGGTATCTATGTCAGTATGCTTGAGTCTTTTCAAAAAGAGGTTTTTCTTACGAACGAATTTAAGGACCAAAAAGATGAACTCGAGTCCATTTTCAACACTTCTTTAGAGGGTATTGCTCTACTGGAAATGAATACAAAATTCATAAAAGTAAATCAACGCTATTGTAACCTTGTCGGCTATACACGAGAAGAGATGTTACAGATGCACTCTTATGATCTTCTCGATAAAGAGTATCTGAAAAAATCTGACGAAGTATTTGACTTAGCATTTAAACGAGGCTTTTATGAAAACTATGAGAGATACTGTATAACCAAAGATGGAGAGAGAAGAAGATTCCGCTCATCAATTGCACTTATGCCTGATAAAAAAAGATTTTTGATGACGACCATTGACAATACAGAACTCTATAATGCCTTTCAAACAATTAAAGAGCAGACATATACTGATGAGTTAACACAACTGCATAATCGTAAAGCCTATAATGAAAAAATTGATGACCTCATGGCACTTTATGAGCGTTATGGCACAACATTTTCATTAATTATGTTCGATATTGATTTTTTCAAATCTATTAATGATACCTATGGTCATGACATAGGTGATAAAGTACTTATTCGATTAAGCAGTGTAGTAAAATCAACAACTCGTGCTAACGATTATATCTACAGAATAGGCGGTGAAGAGTTTATCGTCTTATTAAGTGCAACTAATCTTGAAAAAGCAAATATTTTTGCAGAAAAACTGAGAATAAATGTTGAAAAAAATGTCGATACACTTGAAAACAGAGTTATAACAATCTCCATTGGTATATCTGAAATTCAAGAGGGGGATGATGCCGATTCAATCTTCAAACGAGCAGATGACTTTCTCTATTATTCAAAAAAACACGGAAGAAACAGAGTCACCTACAAATTTGACTAATTAAGCGCAGCCACATCCATTTCCGCAACTCTCATCATTAACTTCATCCGTTGCTTCTAAAGTCCAGTCATCTGTTGAACCACATCCAACATCACAACTCACACCAGTACTACATCCTGAAACAAAGGTAATATTTCTATTTACACGAATTATGAAACCATTATTTTCAGTCACCTGTGCAAAAAACTCGTGTCTTTTACAAAACTCTTCATTCATTAGCTCAGCTAAAACATTTGCATACTGATACGCCTCTTGTTGTGTTGAAAAGCTAGCACTCTTTTGGTATTCACTCTTTTTAAAACAGGAACACTCCTCTTGCATCTCAACCTTATACATGTAACTACCCTCTTCAATGATTTATTATGCAATTATAATCATCCTTATACACTCAATACATCTTATTTTAAAAGTAATTTTTTCCTCTCAAACTTCTTTTAATGTTTTAAAGTATATTTACTCATAAATACTTATTAACTAAAAAAAATATCGAGAAATAACTATTGACCTTCATATAGAATAAAATCCCATTTTAAACCCTTTTTTAGGACTTTTTAAAAGTTTTTTTTTAGCTTTTGTGATAGTATTTTCTTATAAGAATTACTATTGGAGAAAGGTGTGAGTAAAGACTTAGTTTTACAGCAAAATATACAAAAACTTTTCGACAAGGGGAGTGCGGTTCTTTTTCGCTGGGAAAATGACACATCTTGGAGTATAGAGTATGTTTCCAAAAATGTTTTTAAACTTCTTGGCTATACACAAGAAGAGTTTCTTCAAAAAAAAATCAGCTACGCTGAGTGTATACATCCTGACTTTTTAGAGCAAGTACAACAAGAGGTTTTTACTGCTGTAACTAACAATGAAGAGTTTTTTACACATCAGCCCTATAAAATCATCACAAAACATCAAGAAATCAAATGGGTGCAAGATGAAACACTTATAGAAAGAGATGCTAACGGAACTATAACTAATTACATCGGTTATATTAATGATGTTACGAGAACCATACAGCTCAATGAAGAAAATACACAGCTTTTTAAACGTTTTGAGCTTGCTGTAGAGAGTACAAATGATGGTCTTTGGGATTGGAACCTTGTAACCAATGAAGTCTATTTTTCACCGCGATGGAAAAAAATGCTTGGTTTTGCAGAAAATGAAATTCAAAATTCACTAGAAGAGTGGAGCAAACGTGTTCATCCAGAACAACTGAACACGGTCATGGATGATGTAAACAACTATCTCCTTGGAAAAACCAATCGCTATGTTAACGAACACCAAGTTCTTTGTAAAGATGGTACATATAAATGGATACTCGATAGAGGCATAGTAGTTGATAGAAAAGAGGATGGTACACCGCTTAGAATGATTGGTATGCATACAGATATAGATACAAATAAAAAAACGCAACAAAAGTTAGACCGCTTTAAAAAACGTTTTAATAATATGTTTCAATACCATAACGCTATTATGCTACTCGTAAACCCAAAAGATGGACAAATTATCGATGCAAATATGAGTGCAGAAAAATTTTACGGCTATTCTAAGGATGAGTTTAAACAACTAAATATATACGATATAAACACAGCCTCCAGAGAAGAAATAGAAAAAAAACGTCTTGAAGCCACAGACATAAAAAGTAATACATATATTTTTGAACATAAAAAGAAAAATGGTGAACTTGCCATTATCAAAACAAATACATCATTGATAGAAACTGAGGAAGGAAACTTTCTCTTTTCAATAATTTCTGATATAACAAAAGAAAAAGAGCATGAAAAAGAAGTAAACAAACTTCTAACCCAACTACAAACGACACAAAAAATTGCTAAAATAGGTATGTGGGAGCTTGATCACCAACACAATACACTTAATTGGTCAGATGAAATTTATACAATTTTTGGAATTTCAAAAGATGAGTTTGAGCCTTCTTATGAAACTTTTTTAAATTTGATTCATCCTCAGGATAAACAACAAGTTACAACTGCATTTGAGAACTCCATTCAAAATAGAAAACCATATGAGATTACACATAGAATCATTATGCCAGATGAAAGTATAAAATATGTTCTTGAGCAATCTATAACAGAGTTTGATGAGCATCATGTTCCAACCATATCTCGTGGTACCGTACAAGACATTACAGAGCTAAAAATGCTTGATATAACTATCCATAAAGAGCAAGAGAGACTCAAAACCTTTATGGATAACTCTTCTGATGCTATTTTCATTACAAATAAAGATTATAGACTCATTGATTATAGCCACATGGCAAAAACAATGCTTGGCTATAGTGATGAGGAGATGTTAGGACTTCACATAAACGACTGGGATGCACAGCTAAAACCTGAGGAGCTCGATGCACTTATAGCAAAGTTATCAGATAGACCTATAACCTTTGAAACGATTCATAAACGTAAAGATGGAACTACTTATAATGCTTCTATAACAGCTGTTCTCATAGTAGTAGATACGGAAACATATATTTATGCTTCTGTCCGAGATATAAGTGAAATAAAAAGTCTCCAAGACCAGATACTCAGTGAGCGTAATTTTATAAATACAATCATTGAAAGTGCCAATGCAATTGTAGCTTTAATAGATACAGAGGGTAGAATGATAAAACTCAACTCTTATGCAGAAGAGTTTACTGGTTATACAGAACAAGAAATATCCCAAGAACCATATGCATGGAAGCGTTTTCTTCCTCAAGATATTCAGCATAAAGTTGTCGGAATCGTTGAGAATGCAAAAACAGGGAATATTATTAAGAGTTATCAAAATGCTTGGATTGGAAAAGATGGGAAAGAACACTTTTTTGAGTGGTCAAACACACTTGTAACAAAAGAAGATGGATCTATGGACTATATAGCGACTATAGGTATAGATATTACCCAAAAACAAGAGCACAAAGCATTTTTGGAACTACTTTTGAACTCTCAATCCCACATGATTTTACTTGCAGGAAATAATGAATTACGTTACGTAAATAAACCTGTTTTAGACTTTTATGATTTTGCATCAATGGAAGAGATGAAAAAGAAATACCATTGTATTTGCGGTACATTTTTAAAAGATGAATTTACTTTCTCTTTTAAGCAAGATGGAACTACTTTAGAGTGGGTAGAAGAAATTCAAAAACTGCCAAAAGAGAAACAAGTCGTCTCTATATACTCAGTAAAAGAGCATAGAAAAAAAGTTTTTAAAGTTCATATAGAGCGTTATAGTGAACTAAATGTATTTATCATCACTTTAATAGATATAAGTGACACAATTTCAAAACAGTTTGAACTTGAGTACCGAAGTAATCATGATGCTTTAACTACTGCCTATAATCGTACTTACCTGTATGAGTACTGGGATACTATTTTGGATAGTACTACGCAACTTGAAAGATATAATGCTGTTGCAATGATAGATATAGACTACTTTAAATATGTTAACGACACTTATGGTCATGATATAGGAGATAACGTTCTCAAAATCCTTGTAAACACTATACATGAAAACTCCAGAGAGAGTGATGTACTCATCAGATGGGGAGGAGAGGAGTTTATACTGCTCTTAGCTCTTAAAAACAAAAACTCTCTTGAAAAAATACTCAATAAACTGAGAGTGAAAATTGAACTTACAAAGATACCAAGGGTTGGAAACATTACAGTTAGCATTGGTGCCACAATTTATGATTCTCAATTGCATCACTCTTTAGAAGACGTCTTGAAAGTAGCTGATAAGAACCTCTACATTTCAAAACACGAAGGACGTAATAGAGTAACTATAAGTTAGCTCTTTATTGGCTTTTTTTTATGGAGACATTACACTCATCAGGATTCTCTTCACAATAAGCCTTTTTCATCTCTCTACTTGAGCCACTTGAGACATCACTCAGAACAAAAGCAAAAGAGAAAATATACAAAAGAGAAAAAATCCCTATAAAACCTGTCACGACATAAATATTTAGATACTTACTTATTTCTCGTTTCAAAATAGCCTCCTCACATAAAATAAACTTATTACTCATGAGCTTAGTATTTCAGGACTTATAGTTCTATTAACTTATTTTTATACTCTTTTAAATTCTAGCCAACATCAATTTCAGCATGGCACTATTTTTGCTACAATACTATTAAAAAATGCGGGGCGTATATGGCTGAAATCGAAGAAGATATAATCATCATAGAAGACAGTGACGCCGCAGAAGCTTTCCAAAAAGAGCATGAAGAGTTCATAGAACTCGAAGAGAATAAAAACCAAAAAAAGAAAAAATTTATTATTTTCTCCTCTATAGGTGCTCTTTTACTGATTTTTATTATCGTACTACTCATAGCTTTACTCAGTAAAGATGATAATTCAGTTCCAATCAACATGGTAGAACTTGATGAAAAGCTTGATGAGCAGCCTGTACAAAAAGTAGAGCCTAGTAAACTCGAAAACATGATTGCAAAAGCAAACTACCTTTACACGACAGGATCAAAAACAGACGCCTTAACGCTTTATGAGAAAATTGCACACTATAGTGAAGCTATCTCAGAATATAACCTCGGTGTTGCACAGCTCAAAGAGAAACAGTATCAACTAGCTCTTAATACCTTTGCAAAAGCTATTAAAAATGATGAAAAACGTTGTGTTAGTGCCATTAATGCGGCAGTCTGCTCTTTACACCTTAATGATGAAGAAAGCTTTCGTTACTATATAGACTTAGCGTATGCGTATTTACCAAACGAGATAAACTCACCTCTTTATTCATACTACTATACACTCATAAACTACTACAACAAAAACTATCTTGCCGCCCTAAACTCCTTAAAAAATACAAATACAGATGAGTACCCATACGTACAAAAAAATCTTTCTGCAAAAATAAATGCTCTATTTGACAATAATTACGATGCTATTGAAGCGATGGAAAAAAGTTTTGAAGGTACTGATGACTTTAGTATAGCTATGCTTTATGCACGTATTGGTGACTTTACACTTGCAACAAACCATCTCAGTGAGAGTATTGTTAAAAATATACAACCTGTAAAATCACAACTTGCACTCGGACTTATTAATCTAAAAACCGGTCAAGTACAAGAGGCAGCTAAGCAGATTAAAAACGTAACGGATATGTTTCCGGAAGAAGTTTATAAACACTATCCAATTAAAGTAAAACTCAAAGAGTCTCTTTTTCATCCTGAAAAAGCACAAAATGTATATAGAAATGAGATTATTTCATCAAAAAACAGTATCTATCAAAAGATATTTTACTTCTCACCATATAAAATTTTTAATGCAAACCAAACAATTAGCTATATTAGAAAAGGGAATGCAAATATCTACATTGACAATGTACAAAGCGCACAAAAATACCTTAAAAAAAGTGCTGCATCTTCAACTGTCAATATTGGGATAACAAAAGCTATTCAAAAAGCACTAGAGCTTAATATAAGAGAAGCAAACGTAGACTTGCAAAAGTTAGTAAAAACACAACCAAAACACTCGATTTTACAATATAACCTTGCATTAACATACGCTCAACTTGGCGATCTAGCTAAAGCCCATGAACACTTCTTACGCTCTTACTATCTTGATGCAAAAAACTATCTCTCTGGTATCTATGCAGTTATGACAGCACAACTTATAGATAAAGATGTATTTAAACTCAACTCTATCCTCAAAGACACCCTTATAAATGAAGAAGTTACTGAAGAGATGGATCTTTATCGAACACTCTTAAACATATCGCAAAATGACTATCTTTCAGCTGTTGACTGGTTAGACAATAACTATCAAGATAGACCTCTATATCTTGCGTTAAAAGTATTAATTGGACTCAAAACTAATAAACAAAAAGAGGCTCAAGAGTCAGCAACACAGCTGACTATTTTACAGCCGCATGACATATTGCCACATATTATGTATATAGATACTCATTTTAATGAACTACCTACAAAAAAATATGCTGCAAAAGTTTTAAGTTATTTGGATGATCAAAAATTCAACTATAATGACTTGTATTATGGACCGTATATCACACGTTATCTCTATATACAGCTTAATTTATTAACTGGAAAGCTTTATTTCATAAGGGAACAGCTCAAATCAGTATTAGCAAGTTCTAGCCATAATACACAAGAGATAGAGAGTGCTCTTGCGATGGCTTCACTATTTGATGGGCACTTTGAAGAATCATACACTCTCTATAATCATCTCATAGATGAATTAAAAGTACGTGATGCTTATACCCTATTTTTAGGAGCTGTTGCATCTACAGCTGCAGAACATCATGCAAATGCAATAGCACTTCTGGAACTTTCAAAAATGAAAAATAAAACTTTTTATGAAAGCCGTTATGCTTTGGCTTTACTTTATATGGAAACAGAAAATAATGAAGGGGCAACTATTCAGTTGGCAAAAATCAACACAACAAATTTTCGTTCTAACTACTTTGACTTTGAGATAGATACGAAAAAGCTATTGCAAAAAAATAAATAAATTAAGAGAAAAAACCTAAGAGTACTTCTGAAGCTTTCAGTTCACTGCCTATATTCACATTCACACGTACATTAGCAGGAAGGTAAATAGAAGTTATACCAGAAACCATAACCCCATAACGCATACTTTTCATAAATAACTCACCATTGACCAAACTAATATCTAATGGTGCGAAGCTTTGTTTTAAAGTATGCTGTAGTTCTACTTTATTAGCTGATTTATCTTCAAATACAATTGAAGCTTTTTCATTTAAATGTGAAAAATGTTTAGAGTTTTTTGAGAGTCTTGTTCCTCTAAATATTTCATACTTTTTAACTGTACCATTAATAGGAGCACGGAGCAGTGATACATCTAAATAAGAGCTCTCTACATCAATTCTATAAGCATACTCAGAATTATCAAGCTCTGTTATAGCACTTACAACACCGTCCACAGGAGATAGAATACTCTTCTCTTCAAAGTTGACAAGTTCACGTTCTGGGTTTCTAAATACATATCCAAACAAGACAAATGCAAGGAATGCTAAAAGTGCAAACATCTCACAACCAAGTATTAAAAAAATAAAAAAGAAAAGTGCACTTCCAACTAAATAAGGTAAACCACTTTTCGCGATAATAAAAAGATTACTCTTCATCATCCAATCCGTCATTTTTATGTGTCATACTTGCTTCATCTTTGAGTTCATCTTCTATTCCATCAGTCTGTGTTACAACTTTAGATTCAATATTGTTCTCTTTTTCAAAAGCTATGATTAATTCACGTACTTCATCACCTGTAATATTCTCTTTTTTATAAAGAAGTTCAACCATCCCTTCTATAGCATCTTTATACTCTTCTAGCCTAGCGACAACACTTTCATAATGTTCTTGCAATGTTACTTTAATAAAATCATCCATATCTTGAGCCATTTTATCGCTATATTCACGAGTAGCTTGTTGTCCGCCACCTAAGAATGAATGTCTAGATTTTTCAAGAACCATCAAACCTGCAATATCACTCATACCATAAGTTTGAACCATTGATTTGATAATATCTGTAGCACGCTCAAGATCGTTTCCTGCACCAGTTGAAATCTCACCTATGAACACTTGTTCAGCTGCACGTCCTCCCAGTAAAACATCAACTTCTGCTAGAAGTTCATAACGTTGCATCATAAACTTATCTTCTTCAGGTTTATTGAGTGTATATCCTAGTGCTGCAAGCCCACGAGGAACAATAGAAACTTTCGAAACTTTCTTTGCTCCTTGAGTTGTTTCAGCAATGAGGGCATGCCCACTCTCATGATAAGCTACGATTTTTTTCTCTTTAGGGTTAATACGACGAGATTTTTTTGCAAGTCCTGCTATGGCACGCTCCACCGACTCAAATAAATCTTTTTGTTTTACAGTTTTTTGACTTCTACGTCCTGCTAAAAGTGCTGCCTCATTCACTACGTTTGCTAAATCCGCTCCTGCAAGTCCAGCAGTTAAACGTGCTATCTCTTCAACTTCAACATCGGCATCCATTTTTACATTTTTCATATGCACATTGAGGATTTTAATACGCCCTTCAAAATCAGGTTTATCAACAAGAACTTGTCTATCAAAACGTCCTGGTCTCATAAGTGCGACATCAAGTGTTTCTGGTCTATTTGTAGCTGCTAAAACAATAACCGGAGTATCTGTACCAAATCCATCCATTTCTGCAAGGAGTTGATTAAGAGTTTGTTCACGTTCATCATTACCACCCATCATACCACCTGCTGCACGGCTCTTACCAATAGCATCAATTTCATCAATAAAGATAATACTAGGTGCATCTTTTTTGGCCTGCTCAAAAAGGTCTCTTACACGAGCAGCACCCACACCTACAAACATCTCAATAAAACTTGAACCACTTACAGAAAAAAAAGGTACTTCTGCTTCACCTGCTACAGCTTTTGCTAAAAGAGTTTTACCAGTACCAGGAGAACCCACAAGCAGTACACCTTTTGGGATTTTTGCACCTATTTCAACATAACGTCCTGGATAACGTAAAAAATCAACAATCTCCTGTACCTCTTCCTTTGCTTCTTCTACACCCGCAACATCATCAAACTTTGTTTTTGGTTTTTCTGAATTAACCATCTTTTTTGATTGACCCATACCAAGAATACCACCGCCCATACTTTTTTGCATACGACCTGCAAAAAACATCCAAATGGCAATAATTATAAGAAATGGGAAAAGCCATCCAAACATTTCTGTAAACCAGTTTGTCTCACTAAATCCTTGATACTCTATACCTTTTTTATCTAACTCTTCAATAAGTTTTGTGTCGCCTCTCACAACTCTTGTTGTATAAACTTGTGTACCATCATTAGAAAAAGCTTTTATATAGCTTTGACCAATCTCTACCTTGTTCACACTTTTTGATTCAACTAAAGACTTTAATTCAGAGTAACTAATTTGCTGTACTCTTTTTGAACTACCAAATGAGTTAGAAGCTGTTGTAGTACCATCGCCCACAACTAATTTAAAAAGTAAAATTACGACAACTGAAAAAATTGCAAATGTAATTAAGGGGTTTTGATTAAAAAAATTATTATTATCGTTTTTATTCTCTTTATTTGACATGTATATATCTCTTTACTGTTTTTTTAAAACGAGTGTTACCCACTCATCTTTTTGTATTTTTTCTACTACTTGACAATCTTTATAGTAGTTCATTACTTTTAATTCATACTTATCTAAAATCCCTGACAAAATAAGTAATCCATCAGGGTTCATAGCTCCTTTGAGGTCTTTAGCTATGAAAGTTAGTACATCAGCTACTATATTCGCAATGACTATATCGTATTTTTTATCACTCAAAGATGAAGAACCTTCCCATATCTTTTCAAATTCAAGAGCGTTTAAGAAAGCATTTTTTTGTGCATTCTCAACAGAAATAGGATCTGTATCACATGCATCGACTATTGCCCCTAGCCTCATTGCTGCAATACCTAAAATGCCACTTCCACACCCTACATCTAAGAGAGTATTTTTAGCAGTAACATATTTTGAAATGGCAAGTAAACAGGTTGCTGTTGTAGGGTGATGTCCTGTACCAAAAGCCAAAGCAGGATCAATTTCAATGTTTAAAAGATCTGGATGTTTAGCATCCCAAGTTGGATGAATATAAAACTTTCCTATTTGCAGAGGTTCAATACTTTTTTGATAAACCTCTATCCAGTCACTGTTTTGACGTTTTGTCTGTGTACACTCAAGCTCAATTGGCTCACCGAGTGCTTTTTGAAGTGCTTCTTGAAATTGTTCAAGACCCCAAACCATAGTATCAAGTTCATCTTCACTACGAATTATAAAGCCATCATCAAGCTCTTCAAATCCAACAGGTAAAGTATCTGACAAAAAGTCTGAAAAAAGTGAGTGATGCGATGAAACTTTTACTACTAATTCGTAGTAGTATTCTTCCATTACTCGGCTACACCCATTACCGCACCAAGCTTCTCTTTTAGAACCTGAGGAGTGAACGGTTTTACGATATAGTTATTTACGCCTGCTTTTAAAGCGGTAATTACTTCTGCTTTACCACCTTCTGTTGTTACCATAATAATTGGTGTATCTGCAAAGCGCTCATCAGCTCTTACTTTTTTTACTAACTCAAGACCATTCATTTCAGGCATATTCCAATCAGTGATAAGCATATCTATGTCAGGGTTTGCATCCATTTGCGCCCAACCTTCAACACCATCAGCACCTTCAAGTACATCTTTATAACCTAAACGAGCAAGAGTATTTTTTATAATTCTACGCATTGTAGAGCTGTCATCAACAACAAGTAATTTCAAGTGAAATCCTTTTTATAAATTTTAATATGTTCTTTTTACAATAATAGCAAAATTTTGTTTGTTTTCCTATTAACTAAGGAGTTTAAACATTGCCTCAAGATCTAAAGTACCCTCATAGTAAGCCTTTCCTATAATAACACCCTCTACCTCTCTCGTAGCTATTAATGCTTCAATATCATTTGCATCTTTTACTCCACCACTTGCAATTGTACTGACTCCACTAGCTCTAGCTATGTCAAGAGTAAAATCAACATTCACACCACTTAAGGTACCATCTTTTCCAACATCAGTACAAATAATTGCTTCAACACCTGCATTTGCAAACTCTTTTGCTAAATCTGTAGCTTTCATTGTAGAAACTTCACCCCAGCCCTGAACAGCAACATAACCATCTATAGCATCAATACCAACTGCAATAGGATATTTACTCGCCATCTCTTTTACAAACTGCGGATCTTTTACTGCAATTGAGCCTAATATTACTCTGTCAATACCAATATCCAACATTTTTTGAATAGTAACCTCATCACGAATTCCACCACCTAGCTCAAGTTTAACGTTACAGTTTTCTCTTATTTTAATGATGGAATCTAAATTTTTAGGTTCTCCAGCAAATGCTCCATTTAGATCTACTAAATGTACCCATTCTGCACCCATTTGTTCAAATTTTTTTACGAGTTCATATGGTTCATTCGAATATATTTTCGCACTCTCCATAAGTCCTTTTGTTAATCTTACCGCTTGTCCATCTTTTAAATCAATCGCTGGATATAAAGTCATATCTATTTCCCTATTTACACTATAAATTTATAAAATTTTCTAAAATTTTCAGTCCATTTTCATGGCTTTTCTCTGGGTGTGGTTGAATTCCCATAACATTATTATGTGCTACTGCAGATGTAAACATATAACCATAATCCGTTTCACCTATTACATCTTCTTTATTTTTACAAACAACATGGAAACTATGAACAAAATATAAATAATGTTCTTTGTCAAGTCCAATAAAAAGAGGGTGTTCTTTTGTAAACATTCTATTCCAACCCATATGTGGTACTTTAAGTTTTTCTGCAAATTCAGACTCATCAAATGCTTGTACATGACCTTCGATTAATCCAAGCCCTTCATGCTCTCCAAACTCTTCACTTGATTCAAAAAGAAGTTGCATACCCAAACAGATACCTAATACAGGTTTTCCACTCGCAGCAAAAGCTTTAATAGAATCAATCATCTTACGTTCTCTTAAGTGTTCCATAGCATCACCAAAAGCACCAACACCTGGAAGAATCAACTTATCATAATCTGCAAACTTTTCAGGATTACTCTCTACAACCGTTTGTGTACCCAACTTTAAAAAAGCATTTTGTACACTTGCTAAATTTCCCATGTTATAATCAACAATTCCTATCATTACTCATCTCTAATTGTTTTAATTTTTGTAAACTTTATATATACAGCTAAGCTAACGGTTAAAAGTGCCACCCCACCTACTATGTAAAAAGAGTATAAAAGTTTGTTTGGATCTGTTATTGCAAATTTAAATACAAGCATAAGCCCCTCTATAGAGAGTGCAATAATTATCGAGCCCAAAAACTTCACCATCGTTTTGTGTGGTTCACTAATATTGTGTTCTCTATGTTGCCCAATAACTTCCTCTTCTATCAAGGTTTTGGCAAGATCAAATATTGCTAAAGAGAGTGTTAATAAAATTGTTGCTTTAAACATTTCCTCTATAGCTATATGTTTAAAATTTATTTCTTGAACAAAAAAACTTTCAATGCCATGTACAAAAAGTAGAAGTGCTACAGCCATTAAAGCGAATGCAAATACGGCATATGAAAATTTAAAAAGTTTTCCATAGAGGTTATCCACTAAATTAAGATGTGATATTTTAATCACTTCAGCAAGTGGCATATCAAGACAAGCTATATACTTTAAAGTTCCAGTTTCGCTATAAATTGGTGCCGAAGCTGTTACAGTCAAATTACCAGTAATGAGTGAAGGATACGGGTCTGTTATAGTACAGCGTTTTTCACGGACTGCACGATAATAATAGGCTCTATCTGCCCTGATTTTGCCTATATCTTCATCCTTTTGCGCACTTTGAATGTATGTAGGACTTACTTGCACACCTTGGTGGTCTAGAAGATAAACACCTTCACAGTTTTCCAAATCTGCTTTTATTTTCAATAAACGTGGAATAATCATCTCTTGACTTAAAGATGGTAATCTATTTGGGATATTTTTTGAAAATAGATAACAAAAGTAAGCTCTCGCTTTCGTTCTTCCTTCTGAAAAATTCTGTATATCTGATGCTTTCAACTAAAAACTCCTCATGATTTTATAAAAGGGATTATAGCTAATTTTTGAAGCCCTCTGGATATTCAGCTATCTCTGTTACATTACTATTTTGTGTTTGAGTTAAACTTGGTCCAAAAACCTTTTTGATTATTGATTTAAAACCTTTTTCGTTCTCTTCGTACTCTTTTTCAGCTTCTTGCAATGACATCTCCCAAGCAGGTGCGAAACCTGGAGCACGCATCATCATTTTTCGTAAAGCTCCATCATATATATTGAGTAATCTAATCTCTGAACGTCCTGGCTTTTGACTCATAGTTTGTAAAGAAACTCGCAGGTTCTCACTCTCTTTTTTTAATCGTGTAAGTTCATCTTCAAGGTTTTTATTTCCCTCGTTAGTAATCTTCATCTGACGATTAAGATGTTCTTTATACTCTCGCAACTCTTTTTTATATTTTCCAACCTCAAAACGTGACTTTAAAAAGCTAACAAAATAACCTATAACAATACCACCGATAATATATAAAATCGCTTCTAAAGTAAGTTGCATAACGACTCCTTAATTGTATTAGTGTAGCTAATTTCTCTTAACAATTAACTTTAATAATGGCTCCATTCGCTATAATGCGAATAATGAATATGAATGTAAAAAAAGTTGCAATTGTGAGACTCTCAGCCCTTGGAGACATTGTTAATAGTGCTGTTGTAACACAATTTATAAAAAAAGCATATCCTAGTGTATCACTTGAATGGATTACAGAAGAGGTTTTTGCTCCCTTACTTCTATGTGATGCAAACATAGATAAAGTACACACTATTAATCTAAAAAAAATTAAAAAAGAACGAAATTTTTCACTTTTAAAAGAAAATGTTCAAAAATTGAAAAATCTCGGTGAATTTGATATTATCATTGATATGCAAGGGCTTATAAAATCTGCTATTGTTTCAAGACTTATAGGCAAACAAGTTCACGGTTTTGATAAAAACTCTACAAGAGAGTCTCTTGCAGCACTTTTTTATAAAACTACTTCAACTATCTCTTATGAAAGTGGAGTTGTCAATCGCAACTGTTTTTTAGTGTCAGATGCTCTAAACTTTACTATTTCTGACGAAATGCTTTTGGCAAAACAAGCTATATTTCAAAAACATCACAACTTTGAAAAAAGTACACAAAAAAAGAGTGTCGCTTTTGTCATTGGAGCTTCTTGGAACTCAAAAATATACCCTAAAGAACATATAGTTAAAGTATGTGATGCACTTCAAGAGGATGCTTTTATCATATGGGGAAATGAGACTGAAAAAGCCGAAGCAGAATGGATAGCCAAACATACATTACATGCCATTGTCGCGCCTCAAATGAATTTAGAAGAACTTGTTTCTTTTATATCCTCAATGGATTTAGTTATAGGCAATGATACTGGCCCTACTCATCTTGCTTGGGCACAAAACATTCCATCCATTACACTCTTTGGTCCTACTACGACAAGAATGATATATGATACAAAACAAAATATCGGAATAAAATCCCCTTCAAAAGTTGATATATACAAGATTGACAAAAATGATTACTCAATTAGAGAGATAGCACCAAAAATTATCATTCATCATGCAAAGGAGCTTCTCAATGGGTTATAAACTCTTACTCATTTTAGAAAAAATTCTTATGGTTTTACCCAAATCTTGGAGAAAAGCTTTTTTTACTTGCTTAGCAAATTTAGCTTACTACGTTTCTCCAAAATACAGACGTGTTGTAGAAAAAAATCTTAATTTTGCTTTTGACAACAGTATGAGTAAAGAGGAAATTGACTCAATAACTCGTTACAGTTTTAAAAATCTTCTTTATAATTTTTTACATATTTTAGAAATCCGTAACATTACACAAGATGAACTTCTCAGAAAAGTAGATATCGTCGGTAAAGAAAAACTTGATAAAATTACCCAAGAGGGGCGTGCTATCATTTACGCTACACCGCACTACTCATCATGGGAGCTTGGTGGCGTTTCACTTGGACTCCTACAAGCACCTGTTGCTTGTGTCTATAAAAAGATGAAAAATCCAACCTATGAAAATTGGCTACTCCAAGGACGTGCACGTTTTGGAAATGCAAATTTAGAAAAGTCAAACGTAGTAAAACCACTGATAAAACTCATCAGAGATAAAAAAGCCAGCGCTATTCTAATTGATACAAACATTAATCCAAAAGATGGAGTTATAGTTAACTTTATGGGAAAAACACTCCGTCAAACTTCCACACCTGCTTATTTAGCACGCAAGTTTAATGCTGCTATCGTACCTATTGCAATTCGTACAGATGATGAAGAACACTATACAATTAGAGTCTTTGATGAGATTGTAGTAGAGAAGACAGACGATGAAAAAGCAGATATACTCAAGGCCACCCAAGCACAAGCAGATTGGTTAAGTTCGCTTATAAAAGAAGAACCGAAATTTTGGTTCTGGCTTCATAAACGCTGGAAGAATGATCATCCAGAAATTTATAAAGATTAGGCTTTTGCCTCACACTCTTTAACACGCGCCTCAAAGAGTTTTAAAATAGTCAGGAAAAATGCTGTAATTGCAGGTCCTAAAATCATTCCCCAAAATCCAAAAGTTGCTAATCCGGCAATAATTGCAAAGAAAATAACAAGTTCGTTTAGTTTTGCATCATCCTCTTTAAGCAGTTTTTTGTTTATCTCTTTAATCACTAAAGGTTTTATAAATGTATCTGCAATAATTGAAATAACAACAATAGAATAAAGCGCAATAAATAAGGCATTAGATGTGTTATCCAAAGAGAGTTCATACATAGCAAAAGGCAGCCACATTATCACACCTCCCACTACAGGAATTAACGATGCAAATCCATACATAATTCCAAATAAAAGTCCGTTATAGCCCATAAAAGAGATAGCAATGCCAAAGAGTGCACCTTGTAACATAGCATTAACTATTATTGAGTAAAACACTACACTCATTACAGATGAGAGCTCTTGAGTCAATTGAGAAGCCTCTGCAACAGACATCTGTACAACTCTTTTTAAAAACTCGACAATAACTTCACCGTTATACTGTGAGAAAAAATAAAATATGATGACTAAAAAAGCATTTTTTAAAAAGCCAGCACTAATACTTCCTATTTTCCCCGTCAATAAAAGAGCATTAGAAGTTAATGTTTTCATATTTACATCTTTCAGAGCATCTTCTAAATAGGGCTGAAAACTCTTTAAGTAATCAGGAGGAGTTGTAATGAACGACTCTACTTTTCCTTCAAGTACTTTAAAAAATTGAGGTTCTAAAGAGTTCAGTGCAAGCGTTAAATTTGCTAAAAAATAACCAAGTGGAGCAAAAAATAAAACAGCCAATAAAAAACTAGATGCTAAAGCAGCAAAAAATTTAGAACCAAAAATACGTTCAAAGTAATCCTGTATATTGGACGTTGATATAGCTAACAACGCAGCAATCATCATAACCAGTAAAAAAGGTGCATAAAGTAAATACATCCAATAGAGTGATACACCAAACAAAATAGCTATAAAATACTGTGGTTTCATTGTTTTATCCCTTACTACTATACAGTTACACTAAAAAAGTGTTCCATCAGCATTCACATATTCCATATTCAAAACATCATATGTTGCGCGTGTTGCACGTCTTCCTTTTGCAGTACGTTCAAGATAACCATTTGCTATAAGATAAGGTTCAAGCACATCTTCAACTGTCCCTTCATCTTCACTCAATGAAGCTGCAATAGAACTAAGTCCCATTGCCTTTCCTCTTGCAGATACTAGTAAGTTCAGCAAACGTAAATCCATTTCATCAAAACCATGAGAGTTAATGCCAAGTTCATTTAAAGCATACTCTGTTGTGGTATGATTGATATCTATCTCTTCAGCAACTTCTGCAAAATCACGAACACGACGAAGAAGACGGAGTGCAATACGTGGTGTTCCTCGACTACGTTTTGCAATCTCTAAGGCAGCTTCTTGAACTATCTCACGATCTAATTTTCTTGATGCCTGTGTTACGATTTGTGAAAGTTCTTCAGGTGTATAAAAGTTCATACGAAAACTCATCCCAAATCTATCACGAAGTGGGTTTGAAAGCATACCTGCACGAGTTGTAGCCCCAATAAGTGTAAAACGTGGCAAATCAATTTTCACTGTTTGTGCAGCCGGTCCACTCCCTATAATAATATCTATACGATAATCCTCCATTGAAGAGTAAAGAATCTCTTCAACTGCAGGTGATAGACGATGAATTTCATCAATAAAAAGAATATCACCCTCTTCAAGATTTGTTAAAATTGCTGCCAAATCACCACTTTTTTCTATCATTGGTGCTGCTGTTACTTTGATATTTGCATGCATTTCATTAGCAATGATTAATGCAAGTGTAGTCTTACCAAGACCAGGGGGTCCATAAAAGAGTACATGATCAAGTGCTTCTTGACGTTTTTTAGAAGCCTCTATAAACACACTCAAGTTTTTCTTAATCTGTTCTTGACCAATATATTCACTCCAAGCATCTGGACGAAGAGTTATCTCACTGCTCTCCTCGTCTGTACTAAAAGTCTCTATCTCTACAAGTCTATCTTCCATTTTGACACCATAACCACCTAATAGGTGTGTTCCTCTTTAGGAAATGCTCGTGTTTTTACCTCATCAGCATACTCTTTTATTGCATCTTTTACGAGTGAAGCACCATCTAAATATTTTTTGACAAATTTAGGAGTAAATGCTTCAAAGAGTCCTAACATATCTGAAAATACAAGTACCTGTCCATCCACATTTGCACCCGCACCAATTCCAATAACAGGAATTTTAACAGCAGTAGCAACTGCAGCGGCCACCTCTGCCTTTACTCCTTCTATAACTATACAAAATGCCCCTGCAGCTTCAATAGCTTCTGCATCTTCAATGAGTTGAAGCTGCTCTGCATTTGTTTTTCCTTTAACTTTATAACCACCTTCACTTCTGACTGACTGAGGTAAAAGACCTATATGCCCACAAACAGCTATTCCATTATCACATAAGTATTTCACAACTTCTGCCTTATCTGCCCCACCCTCTATCTTGACAGAATCTGCTGAAGTCTTTTGAAATACTTCTATAGCATTTTTTAAAGCACTCTCTTTATCTATATACGTCCCAAAAGGCATATCGCATATGACAAAACTATCAGGTGCACCGTTACATACTGCATTTGTATGATATATCATCTGTTCTAGCGTTGCAGATATAGTGTCACTTTTTCCGGCAAAACTCATATTTAAACTATCACCTACCAAAATAATATCTGCATTTTCCGATACCAATTTTGCAAATAACGCATCATAAGCCGTTATCATAACTAGAAGTTTTTCACCCTTAGATTTTTTGATTGATGTTATAGTTAATTTTTTACTCATTACACACTCTTTTCGTAGTTAATAAATGTATTTTAACTAAATATTGCTATAATTTTGGCAACACAGGAGAATTTTTTATGGGTGCAAAAAGTGAGTTAGAGGCCAATTTTGATTACGAAATTGTTGACGAGTTTCTAGACCACTACTCCATGATGGTTGAGAGTATGGAGGTTATGATTATTGACCTCAGTAAACCAAATATGTATGCGAGAAGTGTCAATGAACTTTTTCGTGTTTTTCACAATATCAAATCAGCATCCTCTTATCTAAAGCTTACTCCGATGTCCAAACTTGCCGCATTTGTAGAAGATGAACTTGAAGCGTTGCGTAATATGGAACCTCCAATATCTGAAGAAACAACTAACTGGCTCTTGGCAATTAGTGATATGTTTGCAACATGGCAAGATGATTTAAAAGAGGACAACGAACTCAGTAAAATACAATTTTCTCTCCTTAAAATACCCGACTTGGAAAGTAAACTTTGAAAAAATTAGTAGCATATATTACAACTGGTTATCCAGAAAAATCTTTTACAATTGACCTCGCTTTAGCCTTAGGTGAAAATGGAGTTGATACCCTTGAACTAGGAGTTCCCTTCTCAGATCCTGTAGCGGATGGCCCACTCATTGAAAAAGCAAATCACAAAGCACTTGAACTTGGCTTTAAATTTGCGGATCTATTAGATGTTTCAAAAATAGTAGCTCCAAAAGTTGATACACTCTGGATGGGCTATTTTAATAGTTTCTATCAGCAAAACTTTCAAAAACTTATTCCTCTTGCCCGAGAAATTGGTGTCAATGGCCTTATTATCCCTGATGTGCCTCACGAAGAAGCAGCATTGTATACAGAACTATTTGAAACAAACAATATGGCTAATATCTCATTTGTTGCACCAACAGACAGTGAGGAGAGAATAAAAGAGATAGTCGCAAATGCACAAAAGTTCATTTATATGGTTGCTTATACTGGAATAACAGGTTCTGGACAATCAGAAGACTTGCAACCTTTTTTAGCTTCAATTAAAAAATACACACAGACACCTGTTTATGTAGGATTTGGTGTAAATGAAAAAACGGCAAAAGAAAAAGTAATTGGTGCAGATGGCGTAATTGTTGGAAGTGCTTTTGTAAATATACTACTACAAGAAAACCTTACACTGACTCAAAAAATTGAGCAGTGCAGCGATTTAGCGAAGGTTATAAAAGAGAAAATAAACTCTTAAAAAGCAGTAAGAAATCTTACTGCATTTGCCACTTAATAATAATACTAGCATAACCACTAATCATATTATTAAAGTCATAGACCGTAGTTCCTTGCGTTATAGTCTCTGTAATATGCATGTACTTTGCACCTAATTCAATGTCCACTAACTCAGAAGCATGAAAGTTAAAACCTGCATCACCACCAAAATACGGTGCTTGTGTTGAAACAGAAGGGAGTAAGCCATCATCACTTGCTCCTATTTTCATAGCAGCAACACCAGCATTCGCACCTATAAAGAAGTCTACAGGTTCTGAAAAATTGAACTTATACTGTGCTTCAACACCACCTGTAGCAATAGTGTTTCCTTTATCAGCTAAAAAATAACGACCACTAACAAATACCCTATAGTTCTCGCCCTGTGCACCAAGTTTTAAACCAAAGTGTCCCATACTCTCTTGCTGTACAGAGTAACCATTCTGATTTACATCCGCAGTGAGGTGTGTCATACCACCTTCAACTGCAAAAAGAGATTCCGTAGTGTTTGTATATCCAGCAGCCATAGCCGGAGCACTTGCCAATACTGTCGCTAAAACAGCTTTCTGTAAAGTTCTTTTCATCTTGTCCCTTTGAAATATTTTAATTTATTATATCTAACTTTAGCGATTTTGCACAAACATACGCACTACTAAAAGCCCATTGAAAGTTATAACCACCTAGTTCACCAGTAACATCGACAACTTCACCTATAAAATAAAGCCCTTGAACTTTTTTTGACTCCATATTTTCTTTGTGTATCTCTTCTGCAAGTACACCTCCACGACTGACTTCTGCCTTTGAAAAACCAAAATTTCCAGCAGGAGCGAATGTATAATTATGAATACCTACAAGTTTTTTCCTATCTTCTTGTGTCACTTTTCTCGCCTCTTTATCTTCTATGTCAAGTGCTTTTAGCAAAGCTTTCGCAACGCTTTTTGGGAGACTTATAAGACTACTGAGTAATTTTTTGCTCCCTTCTATCTCTTTTAAAATATCCCTATTTGGTAAAAAGTTTATACCCAAAACACCTTTTTGCCAATATAGTGAAGCTGAGAGTACAGCTGGACCACTAATACCTTTATGTGTAAAGAGCATCTCCTCTTTGAGTATTTTATCGCCAACATAAATATGTACATAACAGCTTACACCACTCAACTCCCGCATCCAAAACTGCTCTTTTTGAACAGTTAAACCTACAAGAGCAGGTGTAAACTCTTTAACCTGAATATCAAAACTTTTTGCTATTGCAAGACCTATATCGCTTGCACCTATTTGAGCATAACTTTTCCCACCAGTTGCGACAACAACCTTTTTGGCATAAAAATCATTCTTATTTGTCCCTAAAATAAAGAGTTCATCCTCTTTTTTTAACGATAAGATTTGAGTATTCACAAAAGTATCTACGCTATGGAGTGAAGCTTTTAATACATCAATAATCTCTTGCGCACTTTTTTGACAAAAATAGTAACGATTTTTTCTTATTTCCAATGTAACACGATTTCTCTCTAAAAAATTGAGTAACCTCTCTTTAGAAAACTTTTTCAGTGCATATGCAAGAAGTTCTTTATCTCCGTCAAAATTATCAATTTCTACAGAAACATTTGTAATATTACATTTTCCACCGCCAGAAATTCTTAGTTTTTTAGCGACTTTTTCATTGGACTCAATAATGCCTACTGAGAATTTTTTATTTATATTTGCCGCGCACATAAGCCCGCTAGCACCACCACCCAAAATCAAAACATCGTATATTTTCATAGGGCCGATTATACGATATAATTACAAAAATTCTTTATAAAGTGAAATTATGAGCAACAAACTCCATATAGTCTCTCTTGGCTGTACAAAAAATCTTGTCGATACAGAAGTTATGATGGGTAAACTACAAAACTTTGAACTTACTGACGACAACGAAAATGCTGACGTAATCATTGTAAATACTTGTGGCTTTATAGATGCTGCAAAAGAAGAGTCTATTAACACTGTACTCTCACTCCATGAAGCAAGAAAAGAGGACTCAGTTTTAGTCATGGCCGGTTGTTTAAGTGAACGCTACCAAGAAGAACTACAGTCACAAATTCCTGAGGTAGATATATTTACTGGTGTTGGTGATTATGACAAGATAGATGAACTGCTTATAGAAAAAAAGAGCCGTTTTTCTGATTCAGTTTATCTTATTGATGGTGCTGAACGTATCGTAACTGGCTCAACATATCATGCGTACATTAAACTCTCTGAGGGATGTAATCAAACATGTAGTTTCTGTGCCATTCCATCTTTTAAAGGAAAACTAAACTCTCGTTCACTTGATTCTATTGCTAAAGAAGTCGAAGGACTTGTAAAAAAAGGATATTATGATTTCTCCTTTGTATCACAAGACTCAAGTTCTTATCTTCGCGACCAAAACGTCAAAGATGGTCTTTCTTTATTAATTGAACGAATTGAATTAATAGAGGGTGTAAAATCAGCACGTATTTTATATCTTTACCCTTCTACTACTAGTATGGCACTTTTAAAAAATATTGCTAAAAGTACTGTTTTTCACAACTACTTTGATATGCCTATTCAGCATATAAATGATGATATGCTTCGTATGATGAAACGTGGCTTTGGGAAAGAAAAAACTATTGAACTTCTCAATTTCATGCGAAATCTTCCTAACTCTTTTGTTCGAACAAGCTTTATTGTAGGACACCCAAATGAAACAGAAGAGATGTTTGAAGAGATGTGTGATTTTGCCAATACTTTTGGCTTTGACCGTATTAATGTTTTCTCTTATTCTGATGAAGAGACGACAGCAGCATACGATATGAATGGAAAAATTTCAGATGATGTGAAAGCACAAAGAGCACAAACTCTTGGTGATATAGCTGCAGAGTGCACTCTTCGTTCCCTTAAAGCTGAAATTGGTAAAGAGTGTGAACTTGTTATAGACAGAGAGAGTGATGAACATGAACTTCTACTAAGTGCTAAAAAACTTATCTGGGCTCCCGACATTGATGGTGAAATTTATGTAAATGACCAAAGTGATGATGAACACGCTTTAGAATTTGGAAAAATTTACAAAGCCAAAATCACTGAACTCATCGGAACTATTTTAACGGCAACTGTGGATAATGCTCAGAAATAAAGAGCAATTACTAGGGAGAAAAAATCTTTTAGCCTTCTCAGCAGGGGTGGATTCTACTGCCCTGCTACATTTACTTCTTGAAAATAACATCCTATTTGATATTGCTATTGTTGACTATGGTGTCCGTCAAGAGTCTCAAGATGAAGTCAAATATGCACAAGCCTTAGCACAACAACATAACTTGATATGCCACCTACACAAAGCGAGAAAAATAGATAAAAATTTTGAAGCTACTGCCAGAGAACTACGATATAGGTTTTTTGAATCACTTATTCAACAGTTTGACTATACAAACCTACTCACTGCTCACCATCTAGGTGATAGATTTGAATGGATGATGATGCAATTTTGTAAAGGTGCTGGCTGTTATGAGCTTTCAGGGATGAGAGGTGTTGAAGACAGAGGAAGCTACTTCTTAATACGTCCTCTTTTACATCTTGATAAACAAGAACTACTTCAATATTTACAAACAAGAAACATTAAATACTTTGAAGACGCAAGTAACAGTGAAATGCATTATAAACGTAATGAATTCAGACATACCTTTACACAACCACTCTTAAAAAAACACCTCTCTGGCATTAAAAAAAGCTTTGAGTATATAGATACGGACTGTGATATTCTTGTTGAGAATATAGAAGTATTGACTATAAATAAATTAGCTTACTTCAAGCCATCTAATAACTGGAGAAGTAACATTGTCACTATTGACAAATATATAAAATCTAGTGGGAATGTTATAACAGCGCAGGAAAGAGAACTGCTTAAGTCACAAACAAGTACAGTGCTTGGGAGAAAGTACATTGTCTCACAAATGCCTACTCTAACACTCATTGCACCCTATATTAAACCTCAAAGTACTGTAATGGACAAAAAATTTAAAGAAAAAATGCGTCTTTTAAAAATTGACCCGAAACTTAGAGCCTATTTATCTACAGACTCTGAAGCAGTAGAATTACTCTCTACACTGTTGTGATATACCTTCATAGTAAAAGAGGATTTTATTAAATCTGCTTCACGTTTAAACTCTATTGGAAATGTTACGTCAATTATCCAATCACTTTTATTTATTGAGTCCAAAAACTCATAAAACGTAGTAGGTGTTGAAATTTTTGAGCTTGTATTTACCTCATATACACTAAAGCCATCTTCAGGCTCTAAAGGTTCAATTTTCGTGATATTTAGAGAGTTAAAGTAACTGCTATGACTCTTTTGAAAACGTTCTATGTCAAATACTCTATCTAAAGCACTTATTACATGTCTATTTTCACTTTGGAGCTCTTTTAAAGTTGCAAATGTCTCATCACTAAAATCTTGATACTTTCTAAGCTCTTTAAGCTCTTTTATCATTTGAGCTCTTTTAACTCTATACTCTTTTCCCTCAGGAATTAAAAGAGCAAATGAGAAAAGAACAACAAACATAAAAAGTACAAATGAAAAAAAGAGAAGATAAATGTGCTGACGAGAAATACTAATTTTCATCTGTCAACTCCTCTTTATCACTATAGTTTGTCGAAACAAAGTGTAACCAACCATTTTGCGCGGGATAAAAGCTACTATATGTTCTATGAAAAATTGAGCGTAAAGGCGCATGAAGCATAAAATTATAGACATCTTTACTTGGTGTTACACCGTAAAGCACAAGGCCATTTTTGAGTAGTTTTGCTTCTGAAAGAGTAATTCTTTGCGGCACTAAATCAAATAAATTAGTTATCGAGTCCTTAAGAACACTATTTTGTGTGTAAATCTTTTGAGCAAATTCTCTTTGTTTTTCTATAAATGCAATGTCAGATTTCATCTTCTCTAAATTTTTTTCTAAAATTGCCCTCTCTTGTTGTAAAGCTTGCGTATCTTGTACAAATGCATAATCTTTATAAACTAAAAATAGATACGTAAAACAAAGCATCAACAATGTAATACCAAAAAATGTTAAACTCAGTAAAACTTCTTGTGTTAGTGCACTTTTTTTTCTAGGTCTGATATAGCTATATTTCATGCTTCAAACTCCATCTTGGCTAGCTCACACATCTCCATAGCTATATCTGCCTGTCTAATATAAACGTTGACAAACATCTCTTCTTCCAAATAACGTTTAAATTCTGAACTCATGCCTACACCATCGGCAACATAAACATTTTCTATAAAACTACTTGCATAGCGTTCATCTTTATAATAGTGTCCAACTGCTGATTGAATAAGAGCAAAACGACGATAATCTTCATTAAAACTATCTTTAGTCGCAACTCCAGATGAGCCTTCTGGCTCTTGCACAGCTTCTAATAACTCCTCTTCAATATCTTTATGCTCGGAAAACTCATCTATCTCTTCAAGAGAATCTAAATCTTCAATATCTCCAAAGTCATCTATCATTTCCATCTCTTGAGCATCAACGTCAATACCTTCAAGATCTATACTATCCTCTAAATCTAAGTCAAAATCATCATCAAGTTCACCACTACTTAAAGCGTCTTCTTCAGGTATATGATGCATATCAAGATAATCCGCAAAGACCAACCTTGTATTTTCAAAAATCATCAAGGAAATAGCTGCAGTCTCTACAAGTACAAACATAACAAAATTTGCATGTTGCTTATCTTTAAAGAAGTGTGCAAGTAATGTAAAAGGGGAGAAAACAAAATCCAAACCAACTTTATGGTACTTCTTCTCCAAGGCATATAAATCACTCTTGGAAGTAAAAAAAGTCCAATTATCTGCACTACATTTATATTCGCATGCACTCACATCATGATAATAAGCTAAACGCTTTTTATCACAAGTTGGAATTGCACCTTGCTCCAAAGAAGTATCTAGAATGGCTATATAAAAATAAGGCGTTTCTTTTGTAAAGCTTTGGATATAAGCTACCAACTCTGCACTCAAAACATTTGTATCAAAGGACTTATGAGCATTTTCAAGAACCTCAAATGGAGTATTGCCTGAACAGACTTCAATATATACTTGTGTTCGAGAGCCTTCGAGTAAAATATTTACAAAGACTTTATTGTATAACGTTTCAAGAAGTCTTTCTAACACTCTTTATCCTCTCTGCAAAGCGGATGTGCCTTGTTGTAGTTTTGTTGCTTCAATGCACTGCCCAATTTTGTATATATTTGTGTTGTCGCCATAGACGAATGTCCTAAAAGCTCGCTAACATCAACTATTGGAGCGCCACTGTTAAGAAGCGATGAAGCATATGAGTGACGCAGTTGATGCGGTGTTACCTTCAAACCTACTCTTTTAAAGATTTTAGTAACGATATATCTTAGACTATTTTCGCTTAATTTCTCTGTATCTTTCTCAAAAAGAAATATTTTTGGATTATAAGCAACAATATACCTCTGTAACAGAGTATACGTATTTTCTAAAAGAGGTATATCCCGTTGTTTATTTCCTTTTCCAATTACCCTTACCCACTCTTTTGAAATATTTTCAAGTTTTAAACTCGAGAGTTCTGAGATACGTAAACCCAATGTATATAACATAAGGACAACTAACTCTTCTTGCAAGTCACTTGCTTCTATCGCTTCTACAATATGTTCATGTAAAATCGGTTTTGGCAATGTCTTTGCTACTTTTATACTCTCATCTGCTTTTAACTCTATTCTCGTACCTTCGTCATTTAAAAAAGAGACAAAGCTACGAATAGCACTTAGTTTTTTACTGATTGTTTTTGCATTCAGTTTAGCAATATGAAGACGGTAAGGCATAAGATTAAAAATAAAATGCTCATTCTCTTGAAGTATTTCTATATACTTCAAAGCCTCTAGAATTGACTCATCATAACTCTTTAATGTAAGCTGTGAATATCCCCGAAGTTCTTCTAGACTTTTTAAAAATTGAAGTCTTTGACTACTTAGAAACTTTTTCAAGAAGCATCTCGAAATTTTTATTGTAAAACGCAGCCTCTCGTGTTAACTCTTTATCCGTAATAACACTTGGAGCTAATTTTGTATATGAATTAACAATCACCTCGCTCATGAGCTTTATTTTTGCTCTCTGTGCTTCACTAATCGTATCATTTTTAGCAATTGTATTTATCTCTTCTAAATACTCTTTTGCCTGCTCTATAAACGTAACATACTTTAAAGACGTTTGAGACTGCGCCATAATAGTACTTGCCATTCTGTTATATACATCCATAGCAAAAGCTTCACTTGCCAGTGTATAAGCTTCCTTGTAATGACCCATCTCATAGTGGTACTTTGCTTCAATTGAACGTTCATAAGATGGATTTAGTAAAAAATAAACCCCCATAAACAAAAGTGTACCAAGAGCAATAGCAGGAAAAAGTATTTTAGTTTGCATGTTCTAAGAGTCCCTGTGTAATTAAACTACGCGCCTCTTCAAGCTCTAATCCAGAAATATCTAGAGGTTGTGTAGCATAAAAGTTTATACAACCAAAAGGCTTTGGTACAACAAATTTATCCCACGAACTAAATTGCCAAAACCTTGTGGGTTTTATCTCCACTAGTACAATTTTTGCACCAGTTTTTTGCGCCATAACTATTATACCATCTGCGACTTCATGTCGAGGTCCTTTTGGTCCATCTGGAGTAATTCCTATATCATACCCCTCTTTAATAGTTTTTATGGTTTGTATAAGTACCTTAGCTGCACGTTTATCTGTGGAACCAGCGAGTGTTCCTAAACCAAAATATTTAATAGTACGTGAAATCAATTCACCATCAAAGTGCGGCGAAATAAGAACTTTTGCATGAGGTGTTTTTCTGTAGTGCTTGTAAAGGTAAGGCAACATGAGAAGTTCACCATGCCAACAAGCGAAAATAGTTGCTTCAGTCCCAATAGACTCTGGAGCATGAAAACGTATTTTATTGCTTACATGTAAAAAACGAATGAGTAAAGAACCTAAAAGCGGTGCCACAAAAAGGGCAAACGCTCTAAGAATTCTCTTACGCAAGAATCTCCCCTGTAAGAATCGTACGTCCAATTGCTGTTATTTTGACATCTCTAAACTCACCAAGTAACTCTTCTGAGCCTTTTACCTTAATGACAAGATTATTATCGCTTCTTCCTGATACATACCCATCACGAATAAGCTCTTCAAAATATACACGGTACTCTTTCCCCAGAGATGTAGCTTGAATCTCATCTAGTATCTCTGTATGTAGAGCTTGTAAATAACTGAGTCTATCAGAAGCAATTTCTGGATCAATCTCTGGTAAATACTGTGCTTCAGTTTCTGGACGAGGAGAATATTTAAATGAAAAGATTTGATCAAAGCGTACTTGCTTCATTACATCTATCGTGTCTGCAAAATCTTCATCACTTTCACCTGGGAAAGCTACAATAATGTCAGTACTAATAGAGACTTCAGGACACTCTTTACGGAGTTTATTCACTCTGTCAATGAACCACTCTTTTGTATAACCACGTTTCATCGCCTTGAGTATCTCTGTACTTCCACTCTGTAATGGCATATGCATTGACTTACAAATTTTTGGATTTTTTGCAAACTCTTCTATAAACTCATCATCCATGTGAAAAGGGTGAGGAGATGTGAAGCGAATACGCTCTAAACCTTCAATTTTTGAAAGACGTCTTAGTAGCTCTGTAAAGTTGATTTTTTCTTCATTTCCTGAAAATCTGCGTCCATAGTTATTAACATTTTGTCCAAGTAAAAAAACCTCTTTTGCACCCTTATTCACTGCTCTTTGTGCTTCTTGCAAAATAAGGTTATTAGGAATAGATATCTCTTCCCCACGCGTTTTTGGAACTATACAAAAGGTACACTTTTTATCACACCCTATGGAAATGTTTATATAAGCTTTATATGGAGAGCTTCTAAAGTCATCAAAAGCAAACTGACTTTCATCATAATTAATGTCAATTTCAACTGCTTTATCTTTATGAAGTACTTCTGTAATTTTTGAGACATTTCTTGCACCTAATACAAAACTTACATAGGGTGCTCTTTTAATGATCTCATCTCCAAGATGAGAAGCGGTACAACCGCACACACCTATCTTAGCAGAAGGTTTTTTCTTTTTATTAAAAACACCTAGTTCTGAAAATAGTTTTTGTACAGGTTTTTCACGTACCGAACAAGTATTTATAAGAATAAGGTCAGCCTCACGAACCTCTTGAGTAATTTCATACCCTTCTTTCTCTTGTAACTGGGCGATCATATGCTCCGAGTCACGAGTGTTCATGGCACACCCTAATGTTTCAATAAAAAGCGATTTACTCATATGTTATTTAGCTCATAATGTGAACTTGGTACATATAGTCATTATCTGAAAGACCATATTTAACCTCATTCATGTAAAAACTTTTTCCTTTTGCTTCAAAATGATCTTGGAGAGTTAAAAGATCTTTATGAGAGTTATCTTTATCAAAATATAAAATTGTACTCTCCTCTTTTTCTACCATAGCTTCTATTTTTTCTAAATCTATTTTCTTTGGCTTTGCATCTAATTCAGTTCTTGCAATTTTTAAATCCATGCGTCTTTTCCTTGAGTTATATAAGTCTTGCATTATACTAAAAATGTCATAAAAATTGGGTTAAAGATGTTTTTAGCACTATTTATGTATAATGTCATTCTTCGTTAAGAAATCCCCAAAAATGACTTATCACTGTTACTAATCTTTGGGAAAAAAGGACATATATTTATGGAAAAAATTTTAGATATTGCAGAGGCTATTGCACACGAAAAAGGGCTTATGCCAGACAAAGTACTTGAAGCACTTAAAACAGCGTTTGTACAAACTGCAAAAAGAGTTATTAACAAAAACTTTGCCTTTGTTGCAGAAGTTGATCCAACTAAAAAAAGTATACGAGTTATACAAACAATTACAGTAGTTGAAGATAATGATGAAAGATTACAAGATGAAGAGCTAGCTCCTGCATACATTGCAATTAGTGAAGCTAGAGAGTATGATGATCAAGTAGAACTCGATGACCAACTCCAAATAGAACACTCGATAGAAGAGTATGGGAGAACAGGAGCATCTCAACTTCACAGAGAAATTGAGTATCACGTTCAAAGACTTGTAGAAGATGAAATATATAGTAAATACCAATCAAAAATAGGGACACTTGTAAGTGGACGTGTTACTCGTGTTGATTCACAAAATGCTACATATATTGAAGTAGATGAAATTCGTGCTGTATTACCAATGAAAAGCAGAATCAAGGGAGAATCTTTTAAAGTTGGTGACCATATAAAAGCTGTTGTGCGTAGAGTTAACATGAGTAAAGATGATGGAATGCAAATTGAGCTTTCACGTACTTCTCCTAAATTTTTAGAAGCACTCCTCGCGCTTGAAGTCCCTGAAATAGCAGAAGGAACGGTAGTAATAGAAAGATCTGCACGTATACCTGGAGAGAGAGCTAAAATTGCCATACTCTCAACACATCCACAAGTTGATGCTGTAGGTGCTACAGTTGGAGTCAAAGGTGTACGTATAAACGCGGTTAGTGATGAACTTATTGGTGAGAATATTGACTGTATAGAGTACACAACTATTCCTGAGCTGTTTATAAGCCGTACAATGAGTCCTGCTATTATCTCTCATGTTGAAATTGTGAAAAATGAAGAAGGAGAGAATGAAAAAGCAATCATCACACTCCCATCTGACCAAAAATCAAAAGCCATAGGAAAAAGTGGTATTAATATTCGTTTAGCATCTATGTTAACAGGTATGCAAATTGAACTTATTGAAAGTGATGAAGCATCAAGCCAAGATACTGAAGTAGAAGAGAAAAAAGATGGTGTTGATGCACTAGAGGCACTATTTAATTAACAATTCAAGATGTAGGGATTTATCTGTCCCTACACCAAGTTTATCTATCTTACTAATATCGTTTCATATATGGATTTAGACGTAGTAAAATCAAATCGGCAATCATATTGCCAAGCAGTGTTAAAAAAGCGGTAATAATTAAAATCCCCATTATAATTGGATAATCTCTTGAAAGTGCTGAAAGATAAAAGAGTTGTCCCATTCCTTCAATGCCAAAAATAGACTCCAATATTACACTACCACCAATTAATCCAGGAATTGAGAGACCAAGAAGAGTAATAATTGGGGGCAAAAGATTTGGAAAAATATAATAACGTAATAACTCTCTATTTCCTATACCTCGAGAAAGAGCAAAGTAGTAATAATCACTCTTTAAAATCTCTAATGTTAAAGAACGTACATATATTACTAAACTTCCTACTCCCCCAAAAATCATAACACTAATTGGTAATGTTAAATGCCATGCCATGTCTAAAATATTATGAATTCCCTCTCTAGGTTCAACTGAGTGTAAACCAGAAATAGGAAATATATCTAACTCCAAAGAAAATAAAATCATAAAGAGTAAAGCAAGGTAAAAACTTGGCATTGAAAATGACACTACAGAGAGTTGACGAATTAAATAGTCATTACTCTTCTCATAATTCATTGCAGATTTGATACCTAAATAAATAGATAAACCAAAAACAGCAAATAAAGATATTATATTCATTACTAAAGTAATAGGAAGTCTATTAAGTATTTCATTACTCACATCCGAACCACTTACAAAAGAAATTCCAAAATTTAGCGTCAGAAGGTTATAAATCCAGTCTATGTACTGTTCTATCCAAGATTTATCAAGTCCATATACAGCTTTTAATTTCTCAACCGCTTCTTTTGTCATATTTGGATTTAATTCTCCTGCTCCAAAAAAGCTGTTAGGCGCAGAATGAATAGCTATAAATGAAATGAGAGAAATAATTAAAAGCATAAACAAGAGATATGCAGTTTTTCGAAAGAAAAGTTTTATCATCAGAAGATTATAGCACAAGAGCTACAAAAAAGAGAGACTTACTCCAAAAGGAGTAAGTAAGTTACTAACTAAACTTAGAAGTTTAAAGTTAAGTATGCTTGGATAGCGTTTGAAGTGTTATCCACATTAACATTGTGATTTTCTGCATCAGTATAGATGTAAGCAAGTGTTGCATCTAATGGACCAAATGTTTTAGAAGCAGTTACAGCGATTTCTGACATATCGTTGTTACCAGCAGTTTCAGATTGATCAGCACTTGTATAGCTAGCTGTTAAGTTAGCAATACCATTTGCTGGTGTACTAGCACATACTTTAAATGATTGCGTGTCAGCTTGTGTAACTTTACCAAAGTTACCACCCCACCATGCTTCAGTATAAAGTTTAGATTGTGCTCTTGTATATCCTGTTGCAGTATTGAAACCAGCTGCAAAATCTTTACCTACTTGTGAATATGCTGCTTTAACAGTGAAAGTATCTTCCATTTTAAAGCCTAACATTACTGCATATACATCAGATGATAAATCATCGCCAGCAGCTAATGGAGTAGCTCCACCGATATTAGCATTTTTGCTTAACGTATGTCCTGAATATTGTGCTCCAACCATTAGACCTGGAATTTTTTCACATGCTAAATCAGCTTGTAACCAATAAGCTTCAACAACACGAGAAACATCATAGTACCATGCTTGAAGTGTTAAAGGCTTGAAAGAATTATTTATTGCACCAATTGCAAATGCACCATTACTACCAAATGTTTGGAATTGTCCATCACCATTTACAACACCAGCCATTTGTACACCACTTGATGCAGGAGCTGTATTAATTCCAAATCCTTCATTCCCATTTCCATTTCCAATGAAAGCACCAACTAAAGTTGTATCCGGAATATCTTGATTCATCACAACAGCTGCTTCAAATGTATTTTGCTCAATTGACCACTTTTCTGTAAATGCTAGTGGAGTATCAAGCTCCATACGACCTAATTTTAAAGTAGTTTGACCAGCTGTAGCTGCCATCCATGCTTCATTTACCCACCAAGCATTTTGAACTTTAGCACCAATTGATGAGCCATTTGCAGCAGCAGTATGTGCACCACCCCAAACATTACCAACTAGCGTATTCTCTAACCCTAAAGTAGTAAGTACTGTAAGACCAGCACCTGCACTAATAGAAACCGAGTCAGTCTTGACAAGATCAGTAGTAGCATTTAGGTTAACTGCGACATCAGCAGCTGAGTCTTCAGCATTAAAAAGTGAACCATCATTATTTGAACCAAGTGCAGAAGTTGCACCATCAGCGTCAGAAGTATGATAGTAAAGTTTAGCATCTCCACTAACTTTTGTATTCTCAATTGCAAACGCACTTGAACCGATTACTAGTGCCGCCACTAGACTTAATTTTGTAAATTTCATATATTCTCCTTATACTTTTACAAGTTACATATGGAGTATATCACAACCTATTCTTAACTTCTACTGAATTTATATAATTATTAGTAAATAGTTAGATATAATCTTCTTATGAAACGTTTTTACCCTACATTTATAACTACTTTCACCTTAGTTCTACTCACTGCTTGTTCACAGAGTAAACCAGATGCACCATCGGAAAACAGTGCATTACACTCCATAAGTCCTACAAAAGAAAAAACAGATGGATGGATGCAAAATGGTCTTGACAGTTGGCTTAAAGATGATTGGGAGCCAACAATCTCCAAAGATGAAAAAGTTCAAGAAAAATACATGGAAGCGAAGATTATTACAGATACTAGTTGCTCTAGTGAAAAAGTTAAGTTTGTTGAAAGAGACGACAAAGGTTTTACACTCCAAGAGTACTACGACAAAGCAGAAGCTTACTTTAAAGCTCAAGAGCGTGACTATGAAAACTCACATGTTGAAAAACTAAATAAGATGCCAGTTATTGGCTCAGAGAATTAATACTCTTACGTAAAGAGTATAATTAAGAAGAGATTACTTTTGTAGTTCCTCTGCAAAGCTTATCATGTGGCAAAAGTCATCTACTTTCAGTGCTGCACTGCCTACGAGTACACCATCTACATTTTTTAGTGCCAAAACTTCTTTTGCATTATCAACTTTAACACTGCCACCATAAAGTAGTGGTGCATAAGATTTCTTTTTTAAGTCAGTATGAATCTCTTCTATGTCTTCCAACGTTGGAGTAAGTCCAGTACCTATGGCCCAGACTGGCTCATAAGCAATAATCAAATTTTCATACGATGTATCTATACCCTCATATTGAGCAGATATATATTCCATCATCTCCTCTTTGCCAGCTTCACGTTTTTGCAGGGGCTCACCGACACAGTAAACTATTGTATAGCCAAGTTTTTTATAGTACTCAAATTTTGTTGCAATACTCTCTTGTGTTTCGCCTAAAATGTGTCTGCGTTCACTATGACCTATGAGAATAGTTGTGATATTAAACTCATCAAGCTGTTCTGTACCTATTTCACCAGTAAAAGCACCATTCTTTGTGGGATAAGCATTTTGTGCGCCAACGCTTAGGTAAGAAGAATTAAAACTATCTAGAGCACTCATAGCAGGAAAAACTAAAACATCTTGACTTACACCACTACTTTTTATATACGCCTCTAAAGAGTTGATATACTCTGTAGTAGATTTTCGTGTCAAGTTTGTTTTTAAGTTCGCCGCTATTATCATCTATACTCCTAAATTTTACTATTTTACAATGAGTGGTTTTACACCAGGGAGCACTTTACCCTCTATGAGTTCTAGAGAAGCTCCTCCTCCAGTAGAGATGAAACTCATCTCTTCATCAAGACCTATTCTTTGCACCAAGTCAGCTGTGTCTCCACCACCTACAACAGTTGTTGCATAACTATCTGCAACGAAGTGTGCTATTTTAGAACTTCCACGTGCAAACTTATCCATCTCATATACACCCATAGGTCCATTCCATAAAACGGTTTGAACATCATTGAGTGCTTCACGGTATAGTCTGACTGTGGCAGGTCCAATATCAAGTCCCATCCAGCCATGCGGAATCTCTTGAGCAGTTACGAGTTTACTCACAGAGTCTTCTGAGAACTTATCAGCCGCAACGACATCTACAGGAAGATAAAACTTAACACCTAAAGATTTTGCCTTATCCATAATTTTTTGTGCTTCTTCCAATAAATCGTCCTCTACCAGAGAAGCTCCAATGTCATAGCCCATCTGCTTTAAGAATGTAAATGCCATCCCTCCTCCGATGAAAATTTTATCAACTTTTGGAAGAAGATTTACAAGTGCTTCAAGCTTTCCTGAAACTTTTGAACCACCAATAATAGCAGCAAATGGACGGACTGGCTCTTCAATAATTTTTCCTAAAAACTGAATTTCTTTGTCAAGTAAAAAACCTGCCGCTCTATGAACATCATCAAAATGTTCTGTAATACCATGAACAGAAGAGTGAGCACGGTGAGAAACACCAAAAGCATCATTAATATAAACCTCAGCCATTGCTGCAAGTTTTGCTGAGAGCTCAGCATCATCTTTAGTCTCACCCGCTTCAAAACGAAGGTTCTCTAAAAGAAGTACTTCTGAAGGTTGTAGAGTCTCTGCTTTAGATACTGCATCCTCTCCAACTACATCGTTAGCTAAAATAACATCTCGCTTTAAAAGATGGTGTAGTCTTCTTGCTACTGGTGCTAGTGAATACTTCTCATCTACTTCACCTTTAGGACGTCCAAGGTGTGAAGCTAAAATAACAGCACATTTTTGGTCAAGACAGTAATTAATCGTCGCAAGAGCAGAGCGAATACGTCTATCATCTGAAATATTTCCAAATTCATCCATTGGAACGTTAAAGTCACAACGAATAAATACCCTTTTACCTGCTAAATCTAGTTTTTTAATACTTAATAATTCCAAATTTACTCTCTTCTATTTAGAAATATGAATTGCCATGTCAATTAAACGCATAGAGTAGCCCCACTCATTGTCGTACCATGCCATAACCTTAACCATGTCACCACCAATAACTTGTGTTAAATCTTCAGCAACAATTGAACTATACTCACATCCAACAAAATCCTGCGAAACACGCATCTCTTTATCAATTAATAAAAGACCCTTAAGTCTATTATCTGCTGCTTCATTAAACACTGCATTGACTTCTTCTATCGTTGTTCCTTTTTTTACAACAACATTTAGATCAACCATAGATACATCTGGTGTTGGTACACGTACTGACTGTCCATGTAATTTTCCAGCAAGTTGTGGTAACACAAGCGAAATGGCTTTTGCAGCACCTGTTGTAGTTGGAATCATATTAATTGCACCAGCACGAGCACGACGCTTGTCTTTATTGTGTTTTACATCAAGAATATTTTGGTCGTTTGTATATGAATGAATAGTTGTCATAAGCCCTTTTTCAATGCCAAAAGCATCATCTAAAACACGTGCTATAGGACCAAGACAATTTGTAGTACATGAAGCATTTGAAACTATCTTTTGTCCAGCATACGTCTCTTCATTTACACCCATTACAAAAGTGTCAGTAATTTTGTCTTTCGCAGGAGCAGAAAAAAGAACTTTTTCAACACCATTGTCAATATGTACTTGCGCTGATTCTTGTGTTAAAAACACACCTGTACACTCTAACACCATATCTGCACCACAATCTGCAAATTTTAAGTTTTTAGGATCACGGTCTGAAAACACTCTAATTTTTTGTCCGTCAATAGAGATGTAATTCTCATCAATCTGATGAACTTCACTTGCGAAAGTTCCATGAACAGAGTCGTTTTTCAAAAGGTAAAGCATCATATCCATGCTAGCCATATCATTAATAGCCACTACTTCAACATCACTTCTTTTTGCAGCTATTCTCGCCACACAACGACCTATTCTACCAAATCCATTAATTGCTATTTTAAGTGCCATTATAATTCCTATAATTTTTAATTCGGATATTTTATCGAAAATTAGTTATAATTCGCATTAAATGAAAACAGTTGCACTTTACGGGGGTTCTTTTGATCCACCGCATATTGGACATGAAGCGGTTGTAAAGGCTCTTCAAAAAAAGAAGTTTATTGATAAAATAATCATTATGCCTACTTTTTTAAATCCTTTTAAATCAAAATTCGTAGCACCCGCTTCTCTGCGTCTTAAGTGGTTACAAGAAATTTTTTCACCTTTTCAAAATGTTCTTGTTAGTGATTACGAAGTAAAACTTGGTAAAAAAACTCCAAGTATAGAAACTGTAGAGTATCTTTTACAAAGCTATGAAAAAATCTACCTTGTCATAGGAGCAGATAACCTCTCCTCTTTATCCACTTGGTACCAATATGACAAACTACAGCAAAAAGTTACATTTATAATAGCTTCTCGAAATGGAGTTGAAATACCTTCAAAGTACATTAAAATAAATGTCAATGAAGATGTATCCTCCTCCATGCTTAGAAAGCAGATAGATATAAAAAAGTTACCCAAAATAAATGCAAAAGAGATAGAAACATTTTATAAGGAATACAATGCAAAATAGAATAGAAAAAATTACACAACTTTTAGATACCAATAAAGCAGAAGCGATAGAAGTTTTTGACCTTCGAGGGAAAAACTACTTTGTAGATTATGCTGTTATCGCCTCTTCTTTAGGTTCCAAACATACTTTAGCCCTACTTGATCACTTAAAAAGAGGTCTCAAACCAGATGAACATTTTAATAATGTAGATGAGAGTGGAGAGTGGATTGTTGTTGACTTAGGCGATATTCTTATTCATATTATGACTCCAGAGTACAGAGTTAAATACGATATGGAGACATTCTTAACTTCTCTTACTCAGGCTGACTCTGAGTTTTAATCGTTTGTGCAAGTGTATCTTGCTGCTTTTCTAAAATATCTTTATAGTTATAAATGGCTTCAACGTAACGTACGGGCTCTTCGCCCCGTGCATATCCAAACTTTAGATCTCTATAATATTTTTTCTGAGAAAGTAGAGGAAGTACACGTTTTAAATCATTCCATGTATTTTGGTTTAAACCTATACGCTTTGCCAATAACTGGGCATCTTTTACATGGCCGAGTCCAATGTTATATGCAGCCAAAGCAAATTTAAGTCTGTTCTCCCCCTCTACCTCTTCAGGAACAAATTTCAGCATCTGCTTTATATGTCTTGTACCACCAATAATACTCTCTTTTGGATTTAGTCTATTTTTTACACCTAACAGTTTTGCCGTATTTTTCGTTAGCATCATTAAACCACGGACACCAGTAAAGCTTTTTGCATTTGGATTCCAGTGTGACTCCTGATAGGATATAGAAGCCAATAAGGTCCATGAAATACCAAAACGTGCTCCTGCTTCTTCAAAATATTTTTGATATTTCGGTAATCTTGTTTTTAAACGTTTATAGAACATTTTTGTATTGTAATAATCAAAAAAAAGAACATAAGAGTAGTAGTGATCTTTTAACTCTGCAAGTTTTCCTTTATTGTTAAAATCATTTAACCAAGCGTACATATCTGATTTTAATTTTTTAGAGTTTTCTGCTAAAAGCCATGCCAACTGTTCCCGCGGGCTGATTGAAAATGCTAAAGCCATTTCTGGAAAATAACGTAAATTGAGTGAGTATATATTAGAGTCTGCTATTGTACAATCTATCTCATGCTTTGAAACCATATCTAATAACTCTTCTGTAGAGTACTCCGAGGTAAAAGTTGCATTTATATCATAACCATCTTCTTGAAGATCTACAATTGTATCTTTATAACTTGTATCTTCGCCAACTATAATACTTAAGCCTTCTAAATCTTCAACATCTCTTGGAAACTCACTACGTCCGAGCATACTTCTGTTACAAATAACTTGCTCTTGAACTTCAAAATATGATGGACCAAAATTAAATTTTCTTTCTCTCTGAGGAGTTCTTGTAATTGACGCAGATGTAATATGAATATTTGGATCTTGGCTAAGTTCAATTGCCTCTTTTACTGTGTGTGCAGTTGTAATATTTAGTTCAACACCAAGATGATCTGCATATGCTTTTAGAAGGTCATACTCAAAACCTTGTGGTTCATTAATGCCTATATAATAGGTAGATGGAGAGTTTAATAAAACAACATTTAACTGCTTATTTTTTAAAATGGTATCAAAAACACCTACCTCATTTTCACGCTCATAAGGTACATATACAGAGCGGCTTAACCAACCAAACAAAAAGAATGATAGTGCAAAAAAAAGCGTGAGAAAAGCATAAATATATTTATTCATTGCACTAGTTTACATATATAAACTTACGCAAAAATAAATCTATTAACACCTCTATCATACTCATGAGCGAGAACCTGACCGTGTGCTTTGAGTATAGAATCAACAAGATAAAGACCAAGTCCAAAACTATTTTTAGAAGGATTTTCTTTTGTAAAAGGCTCTATATAGTACTGCAAAGGATGTGCTAAACACTCTCCCCTATTTTCAAAACAGAGCTCATTGTTTATCATTACTATCTTAACATGTGCATCTACGGAATATTTTATCGCATTATCAATCATGTTTTTGATAGCCGTCGTATAGAGTCTATAATTAACATTGACTTTGATTTCACCACCAATATCGATAGTTACAGCTTCTCTTTCCACCATAGCCATATCGATAGCACCATCAATTACATCTACAAGTCTATACTCTTTAAAATCACGTTTATCAGAGATACTCGTCACTTCTTCAATAAGTGCAAACTCTGTTACGAGGCTCTCTAAGCGATGAAAAATACTTGTAAAACGATTACGCTGTTTTTCAGAGTCAAGCATCTGTGTTGCAATGGTACCTTTAGCGATTGGTGTTTTTAGCTCATGCATCAAATTTCGTAAAAAGAGTGTACGTGATTCTAAAATTGTTTTAATCTTCTCTTTTGTAATCTCTATTTCATTTGCAACAAGACCAATTTCATCGCAAGATTTTGTTTTAAATGAGACTTTCATATTTCCATTTCCAAAAAGAGCTATTTTTTTTCTCAAACGAATTAAAGGTCGTAATTTATGTAGCACCAGGACAAAAGAGAAGCTAATAATCATAAAAATTGTACTATAAGCATAAAGAAGATTGAGATAATCATACGGTTCAAGTTCTTCATCTTCTATCAAAATAGCACCGCTTTGTGTCTCAATAAAAAAATAGATATGATTCTTATACTCTATCATTGTAGCACGTAGATTACTGACACTATTTTTAGTATAAAGCCCACTGCTATTTACCATCAGTGCAGTATCAAAACTTTTAAAACCTTCTCGTTTTAAAATTTCCCCTTTATTTAAAACATTGTTATTTGTTTCATTATCTCTCATGACAAGTAGCTTATAAACAGCTAGATTCGCCTCGAGCATAATTTCAGAACTTTGGCGTTGTTGATGTTCTTTGTAGATTTGGGTAATTACAGAGTATTTTGTAAAGATATGGTCTATATACTGCTGTTTATTGAGTTTATGAAACTCCCAAAACGTAGCACTCAAACTCACAAGTGAAACACTTAGAGCAAAGAGTACAGTTATTAAAACAGCATGTTTTTTCATTTTTGAAGTCTATTTTAAAAGCTTGTAGCCAACACCGCGTACAGATTCAATCAGTGACTTATCTCCAAGCTTGTTACGAATTCTTCCAACCATTACATCTATACTTTTGTTTGAAGAATCTTCATTAATTGCATTAACGTTATGAATCAAATCTTCTCTTGAAACTACCAGTCCCTGCTTACTTATCATATAAGAGAGAATACCAAACTCTGCATTCGTTAGATCAATATTTCTCCCTTTATATGTTATCTGCATAGTTGCCTTGTCACATTTAAAGTCAGACTTAGACTCTGCTCTTTGTTCACTTTTAGCAGCATATCTTCTTAAAACAGAGTGTATACGCGCTTCTAATTCCCTTGGGTCATACGGTTTTGGCAAGTAGTCATCTGCCCCAAGTTCAAGTGCTTTAATCTTATCTGTAACATCACTTCTAGCAGACGAGATGATAATTGGGATATCTTGACGCGCACGAATTGCTTCGCATACTTCAAGTCCATCCATACCCGGTAGTGTAAGGTCTAAAATAACCAAATCAAAAGGCTCAAGTTTTAAGATACTTACTGCTTTAAAAGGGTCATCTTCTGTAATTATTTGAAACTCATACTGCTCAAGATACTCTGTGAGAATCTCTGCGAGTTCTAAATCATCTTCTATCATTAATATTTTTTTCATATATACATCCTATTATGTAAATGCTAACAGAAATTTTTAATGCGATGGTAAATCTTACAAAGATTACACCAACATTTTAGTTATATTATATACTACAAATGCCATTACATATGCTGTAACTGAAGTAAATGCCAGCAGATAAAAAAAGTATTTAATATGTCCTGCTTCACGTGTAAAAACTATAGAAGCCGCAAAACACGGAAGATAAATCATTACAACTACTATAAACGCAACAGCAGAAGCAAAAGAGATATTTTTACTTATTGCACCTGCTAAAGAACGGTTTTCTTCATCAACCTCAGCTCCAAGAGAGTATAAAACACCCAAAGTAGAAACAACAACCTCTTTGGCTGCAAGTCCAGTCTGTAAGGCTACACTCATCTTCCAGTCAAATCCAAGTGGTTCAAAAAGAGGCTCTGAAAACTTACCAATACGACCTAAGTAACTCTTCTCTAAAAGAGCTTCCGCAAGTAAATTTTCCTGCTCAATTCTCTCTTCTTCAGTTACTGCTGATTCAATTTTTATCATATACATCTCTTCAACTTCAAGATTGTGAGGATAGTTACTCAAAAACCATATTAGCATAGAGGCTGCAGCGATAAAAGTACCTGCTTTTTTTAAGTACATCATAGTCTTCGTTACAACCGTATGATAAATGAGTTTTAAAGAGGGAAGTCTATACTTTGGCATCTCCATGACAAAAGGCTCATCAACACCTTTAAATGCAGTTATTTTAAGTATTTTTGCTGCGATAAGTCCTAATATAGCCCCACTAATGTAAATGATAAAAAGCACATTTCCAGCCATTTCAGGTGAAAAAAATGCACCTGCAAAGAGAACATACACAGGAAGCCTCGCACCGCAAGACATAAAACCAATTATAAAAAGTGTTAGCAGTCTATCTCTGTCATTTTTGAGGATTCTTGCTGACATATACGCTGGAATGGAACAACCAAAACCAGTTACAAGAGGAATAAAACTCTGTCCATGCAAACCAAACTTATGAAAAAAACCATCAAGTAAAAAAGCAACACGAGACATATATCCTGTACTCTCAAGTAGAGCAATACCAACAAATAAAATGATAATGTTTGGTACAAAAAGAACAACAGCACCTACACCTGCGATAATACCATCAACGACGAGAGAACGTATACCATCATTTGTTATCGTAGCACCCACCGTATCTCCAAGCCACCCAAAAAACATATCTATATAATCCATTGGGATGGCACCTATTTCAAACGTGAGTTGAAATAGTCCCCACATGAAAAAAAGAAATATAGGAATACCTAAAAATGAATGAATTAAAACTCTATCTATTTTGTCAGTCAGCGTTGCTTTAGCCTCAAAATTTTTCTGTTCAAGCACCTCTGTTGTTATCCCTCTATTAAAAGATGCGTACTCTTCTGCAAATGCTTCTTTTATGTCATCACTGTCATGGTGCAGTTCTATATGTTTTGATGCTTCTATGAGTATAGGCTGTAATTCTGTCCAAATAGGATCTTCATGTAGCCTCGCGTAAGTTTTTTTGTTGTTCTTTAAAAGGTTAATAGCAATATTTCTATATGAATTATTCGCTTCATGTTTATGTTTTTCAAGATAACTTACAATTCGTGTTATCTCTTCTTCTACTGCTTCACTAAAGATTAATTTTGTTTCATACTCCTCTTCTTCATATGTTGCAATAATGCTCTCAATAAGCTCTTCTATACCCATTTTTGTAGCAGCAGAAACTTTTATACAGCGAACACCAAGTAACTCACTCATATACTCAGCATTTATATCTATTCCCTCATTTTCTGCTTCATCACTCATGTTAAGAGCAATGACTACTTTTTTATTCATTGTAAGCAGTTCAGACGTTAATTGAAGATTCTTCTCTAAATTTGTCGAATCTACTACGTTTATAATTAAGTCATACTCATAATTACACAGATACTCATGTGTAACACGCTCTTCTATCGTATAGTCCGTAAACGCATATGTTCCTGGCAAATCAACAACTGTAAAGTGATAACTTTTATAATCAAAAAGAACTTCTGTTTTATCAACAGTAACACCCGAAAAATTACCTACATGTAGGTGAGCATTACTAACAGAGTTAATGAGCATACTCTTTCCTACATTGGGCTGTCCTACAAGTGCTACTTTAATGTGTTTAGCAACAACGGGACACGCTTTTGGCTCTATAGTTTTCATATCTTCTCCACTTCGATAAGCTCCGCTTCTTGTGCACGCAGTGCTATGCGCATTTTACCTACTTTAATCTCTATTGTACTTTTCCCCGGAGCATGTTCAAGAACTTCTATAGTAGCCTCTTTCATAATTCCAAAAGATATTAGTCTCTGCTTTAACTCATCTTTGGCATTTAGCTTTAAGACTTTCACCTTACATGCCTTGTGACAATCTAGTAACGTTTTCATATTTTCTCTTTTATTTAAAATTATAACTGAGCATCAACTGAACTCTATCCCAGCTGTTTTCATCATCTGAAAAATCTTTTTGAGTAGCATAAATCGCTCCTATAACAAAGGCTTCACTAACATTATAGCCCATCCCCATATTTTGTTCGAGAATATGTATATCACTCCCTAAACTACTCTCTTGTGCTAAAAAATCACCATATGCATAAAGAAAGCTTATATCTTTATATTTGTAAGTTGTTCCTAAGACGTATGCAAAAACGTCACTATCATAGCTAATATTATCAAGTATCATCGTATCCATACTTGTAAATAAAGAACCTCCACCAAAAGCACTAAAGCTCTGCTTATTGGCAATTTTTTTAGACCTGTTAACAGATACGTTCACGCCAAGACCATCTACGACTACTTCAGTTAAAAAACCATAAATATTCGCTGCAAAGTTACTGTTTTGAAGTTCTTCTTCATACAAGTACTGACCCATTACGTGAACAAAGAGTCTGTTATTTACATGATACTCAATTCCTAAATCAGCATAAATCGCATTACAAATACCGGTTATATTGTAGTACCATAAATCATACTCAAACCCTTGCCCATATGAGACACCTCCAAAAAAGACACCATCTTCACCAGTTTTAACCCAGTTTGTATCGAGTCCTGCATCATAACCACTCCATGAACTCAAATATCCTGCAAGGAACTCAATATTATTATATGTATAACCAAGCGTGTACGCTTCAAAACTATTCTGAATCATACGTATATCATCGCTATCTGCCAATGGTGTATTTAACAGTTGTCGGCCAGCACGTAAATTAAAGTCCTCATATCGGTAGTTTACATACCCTTCGGCTACGTTTGCATACAGCTCCCTACTCGAAGAGAGTTCACTACTGTGCGTCTCTCCTTCTCCTGACATATAAGGTACATCTACAGAAAAATAGAGTGCTGCTCCTAAATTAAAACCTCTATATTCTGCAAGCTCATACTTGGCAATACCTCCAAGTGCAGTTGCATAAGGTTCATTTGGTTCAGGAGCAACTGCATAGATAGCTTTTAATTGTCCCGAAGCCTTTCCTTCTTGAAACATCTTTTTAACTCTATCTACCTCTGTAAGTTCCTTTTGCTCCAAAGCACCAAAAGCATCTATAGCTTCACGAACAGAATCAAATCGTTCTTGTTGAGCATTTACGTTAATAGCAGAGAGAAATAAAAATAGCAATAAACTAAATCTCATAATTGCCATCTCCCTAATTAAAGTTGGAAATGATAGTAATTATCAACTTACATCTTACTTAACAATTATGAGAGAAGTTATCATTATCCTTTTTTTAAGACAAAGTTATAGTATAGCAACGGTAAAAGAATAAGTGTCAAAAATGTGGATGATACCAAACCGTTTATAATCACTATTGCCAAAGGCTTTTGTATTTCAGAACCAGGCCCAGTTGCAAAAAGCATGGGAATAAGTCCAAGTGCTGCAATAGATGCAGTCATTAAAACAGGTCTTAAACGTCTAATTGCTCCTAGTTTTACTATTTCAAGCGAATCTTTTGCCGTTGCTCTTAAGTAGTTAAAATAGTTTATCATTACAACACCATTTAAAACAGCAATACCCATCAAAGCAATAAATCCAACACTAGCAGGAACACTCATATACTCACCCGTAAAGTAAAGTCCAAAAACACCTCCAATCAATGCAAAAGGGATATTTAAAAGTACTAAAAATGCTTGCAAAGAAGAGTTAAAGGTCATTACCAAGAGAATAAATACCAGTCCTATACTTAAAGGTACTACAAAAGAGAGACGTTTGGCAGCACGTTGTTGATTTTTATACTCTCCACCATACTCTATATAATAACCTGAAGGAAGTGAAATCTCTGTTGCAACTCGCTGACTTAACTCATCGACAAAACCTACCAGGTCTCTACCTACCACATTTGTCTGAACAAGACTTTTACGCATAGTATTTTCATGATCTATACCAACAGGACCTAAGACCATCTCAAAAGAGACAAGTTCACTAATAGGAATAACACCTCCATTATCTAAAACATATAGAAGATTTTTATTATATGTCATACTCTCTTGAAACTCTTTTTCTCCTTTTATCATAAGGGGTATACGTCGTAGTTCCTCTTGAATAATTCCAACTCCCACTCCATTAACGTATGTCTGCAGATAGAGTGAAAGTTCATCCCTATCAATACCATAACGTGCCATAGCTGAATCTTTAAAGTGAAGTTCCCAGTATGCCACTCCTTCATTCGCTTTCTTATAAACATCACTACTGCCCTTTATCTTTTCTATAACTCTTGCAACATCTTTAGCGATACTTTCAAGTTTTGCTGCATCTTCACCATAGATATTTACTACTATATCTCCTCGTGAGCCGCTAATCATCTCTGAAACACGCATAGCTATAGGTTGTGTAAAGCTGTACTCAATGCCTACAAAACCATCTAGAACACGGCGAAACTCATCTAAAAGCCACTCCTTAGATGGAACCCTCCACTCCTCTTTTGGTTTAAGTACCAAAAATGTATCCGTATCATTAAGCCCCATAGGGTCAAGTCCTATCTCGTCAGAACCACCTCTAGCTACTATAGATATGATTTCCGGTACCTCTTTTAATAGAGCTTGCTGAATCTTTAAATCTATATCCAGACTCGCTTGCAAAGATATAGATGGATTTTTCTCAACCCCTATAATCACATTTCCCTCATCAAGTTCAGGCATAAAAGTTTTTCCAACCTCTAAATATGCAAGAAATGCAGCAACCCATAAAACTCCTGCACCGACAAAAAAACTCTTTTGATGTTTCAGAGCAAAAGCTAAAACTCTAGAATAGTTTCGCTCCAAAAAAGCCATGAGTGCCACTTGTTTCATTGGAGCCTGCTTTAAAACATAAAAACTTACGACAGGAATAAACGTAAGAGCTAAGATAAGTGAAGCACTTAAGGCAAAAACTATACTCAACGCCACAGGAACAAAAAGTTTTCCTTCTAGTCCCTCAAGCGTTAAAAGGGGCAAAAAAACAATAATAATAATTAAAATACCAGTAAATATCGGTGAGGCAACTTCTTGTGCTGAACGTAAAACCAAAGTTATTTTAGATTCATTTTTATGCTCACTACTGCTTAAATGTTCAGAGACGTTTTCAACCATAACAACACCAGCATCGACAAGCATCCCTATGGCAATGGCAAGACCACCCAAACTCATAAGGTTAGCAGAAATACCAAAGTAATCCATGGCTATAAAAGTCATCATACCTGCAAAAGGGAGGATAATAGCCACACTAAATGCTGAAGCAAAGTTTCCTAAAAACAAAAATAGAACAATGACTATAAGAATAAGCGCTTCTATAAGTGCTTTAGAGACAGTATTTATGGCTTTTGAAACTAAATCTGAACGGTCGTAAAAAATATTAATGCTCGTTCCCTTTGGTAAATCTGCTTCAATCTTTTTTAATTCTGCTTTGACTCGAGTAAGTACAGCAGAAGTATCGACACCTTTTCTAGAGAGTATAAGTCCTTGAACAGCCTCATTTTTACCATCTTTAGTCACAAAACCTGCTCTTGTGAGAGAACCTATAGAAACAGTGGAAATATCTTCTATCCGTATGTCCCTATTATTTACACTTTTGACGATTAACTTACGTATATCATTAAGATTTTTTAATCTTCCTTCGGAACGAATATATAAAGACTGCTCTCCAAGTGAAAGACGTCCGATACCCTCATTTTGATTATTTTTTTCTAAAGCCTCTTGCATATCTTTAAGTGTTATATTAAATCTTTGCATCTTAACAGAGTCAGGAACTATCTCATAAGTTTTGACATAGCCACCTAGAGCATTAACACCTGCAACACCATCTATTCCTGCAACTCTTTTTGCTATAACCCAGTCCAATAGTGTTCTTTTTTGCATTAAATCAAGGCTATCTGATTCAATGGTAAACATAAGTACTTCACCAAGTGGCGTTGTAATAGGTGCAAGTCCACCACTGACATTTGAAGGAAGTAAATCCATAACTTCACTCAGTCGTTGTGCAACCTGTTGTCTTGCCCAATATATATCAACTCCGTCTTTAAAATCTATGGTAATATCACACAAACCATATTTTGAAAGAGAGCGTACAACTTCTTGATCTGGAATACTCTGTAAATTCTGTTCTATTGGTGTTGTTACACGAGACTCAACCTCTTCAGGAGTCATTCCAGAAGCTTTTAAAATCAACTTTACCTGTGTCGGAGCCACATCCGGATAAGCGTCAACAGGAAGTTTGAGCATCGCTGATGTGCCAAAAAAAAGTATTGCAGCACTTAGAAGAAGAATTAAAAAACGCTGATTGAGTGCAAAAGCAACAAGTTTTTCACTCATCTTCTTCCTCCATAGCACCTAAAAGTGCCGCTGTTGCACTCGCAGCTAGTTTATCACCAGAGTGTAAAGTTGACTCTATCACATAACAAACTGGACCCTCTTGAACTATCTTCACTGCTATAACCTCAAACCCACTAGTTGTCTCTTTAAAAACATAAGCTTGTTCTCCAACAAATACAAGTGCAGATTTTTTCACTTTTACAGCACTTTGTACACTCTTTAAAAGTATTACTTCATATATACCATTAATAAGGACTCCATCAGGATTAAGTATTTCAGCACGTACTAAAAGGGTTTGTGAATCTACATCTACTACGTTTGAGATAGCAACTATCTTTGCTTTATAATCCTCAAAAATACAACTATCTTCCAAAGAAAGTGTCGTTGCTACTCTCAATGGTACGTTAATATCTATATACTGTTTTCCGTTGACATACATTTTTAATAAAGACACCCCTGCATCAACATGAGAACCTACACTAACATATAATCCATAAATATACCCATCTTGTCCAGCATATATATTTTGTGAAGCGATAACACTTCTACTTTCTAAAATCCCTGCAATTTGTTTTTGAGATAAGCCACGTACGACAAGCTCTTTTTCTAAAGAAAACTGTTTTGCAAGGAGTGACTCATACTCTCTTTTTGTTGTAAGCAATCTTTTATTTGCTATAACACCATTTTCATACAACAGCTTATCTCTCTCATAAGTTTTTACACTATTTTGCACCTCAAGATATGCTTGGATATACTCATTTTGTAAAGCGATCAGCAAAGGACTACTAATACGTAAAAGCTTCTCTCCTTTTTTGACTTTACTCAACTTCTCTATATAAATTTCCTCTACAATAACATCATGTGCAAAACTAATCTCTAAAGTATCCTTTTGACTTTGAGTAACTTGTCCATTATAAGAACTTAGAGCGATTTTCGATATCTCTACAGCCTCTTGAATTTTTATTCCTAAACTATCTTTTTGCTCTTGAGACATTTTTATTGTTGCTGCTTGCAATACGACTGCAAACAGACAAAAAACTACTACTCTATACATATTTTTTCTCCATATTCCATATCTGCAACTTTATAGAGTTCAAACAACTCTTTGTAGTAACGCTTTTTAATCTCTAAACTCTCAATAGTTGTCTCTTTAAAAGAGCGACTAGCATCCAAATACTCCATTAGACTTCCCTCACCCTCATCATAAGCGTACTTAGCCAACTCTAACAACTCTTCACTCATAGGAAGTAGATCATTTTCTAATAATGCGTACTCTTTATATAGCGATATAAGCAGCTCCTGTGCACGTCCGCTCTCTTGCTTCAGACTATAGATTAAAGCATCTCGCTCATGTGTATACGCACTGCTCCGATTCATTGCTTCCTTACGTAAGAGCTCTTTTTGCTCACTTAATCCTCCAAGAGGAATACTCAACATGAAACTATAACGTTCTGTCTGAAGCTCATGCTCATATAAAAGTTCGTATCCTAAATCCGAAACACTTGTGTCATAAATATTTGTTGCTGCTAAAGCCGCACTCTTTTCATACTCAACTCGTTTTACCTCTCCATGCTCAAGTACATCTTTTAAAACTATCTTCTCTTGCGGAGGATTTAAGTCATTACAGTCAAGACTCTTTAATTCTCCAGCTCCTATACTACGAACCAAGTCAGAGAACTCTTCTTGATAAATTCGTTGAAACTCTAAAATATTTTGTTCTAGTTTTACTGCATCAAACTTATGAAAAAGTAGCTGTTTTTTAGATATTTCTCCAACTTTATATGCTTGTAAAAGTGCTTGTAAAACCTGTTTTTGCTCTTTTTGTAGCTTTTGTGCTACTTCATAAAGTGCTTTACTACTACATGCTCCATAATATTTAGAGGTAATCTCTAGTTCCACAATGTGCAGTTCATGTTTTGTCTCTTGTGTAAGAGCTAAGTTAAGACTATTTTTAAGTGCCTTTTTTGATTCACTGCTAAAAGGGCTTGTCACTGTTTGGGAAAATCCAACAGCGTACTCAAAACCATCTTCAGCACTCTCCTGAGCGTATGCAGTTTTTAAACCTACTCGTGGAGCTTCGAAACTATCTGTTAAAGAGTTCTTTGCCACTTGCGAGTCTTTGTAAAAATTTATGCTCTTTACAAAAGAGCTCTCTTTATGTAAAGCCAATATCTCTTCGAGTGTCTGTGCACACAGAGTATCAAAGAGTACAAACATTACCAATAATATATATTTCATTGCTAACCTTTTTGTTGTTATCTATTTTATATGTGTTAAGGGGAATTGGTTAGCTTAAAGGAGGACGTTCTAAAACATGGTGGTTATTAGAACTACAGCACTGTCGAGTACTTGAAGATTTTTGTTGCACAAGGGGAGCTGCGATATAAACTAAGCGTTCATTTCTTACAGCTACAAGTGTATGAATAGTTTTATGTATGTTATCAGAAACCTTTTCTACTTTTAGCATAGAGCTTTTTTCGCCACTCTCTACGATCTTGAGACTTTTCTCAATGTTGAAATCAGACTCTGGTATAGCAAAGTCGTGCATGACTAAAAAGCCAAATGAGAAGAGTAAAAATAGGAGTATTAGATTTTTTAGTTTCTTCATAATCGTCATTGTATAATAATTTTTATTTTTTTAAATAAAGGTATAATTTCATTCTAATAACTAAAAAAAGGTAAAGAATGAAATTTCTCTGGACGCCATCATCGCACTTTAATCTTGCGAATCTTTTTACATTTGTAAATATTACAGCAGGACTACTTGCAGTCTATTTTATTGCACAAAATAATTTTTTTGCGGCAAGCATATTTGCATGGATTGGAGGAGCATTTGACATTTTTGATGGAAAAATAGCTCGTAAATATAAACTCTCAAATGAGTTTGGCATTCAACTTGATAGTTTTGCAGACTTTTTAACTTTTGTACTTGTGCCCGTGTTTTTCGTTTTTCAAGCTATTTATGCTACACAATTAAGTGGCTTTTGGATGGGTATAGCGGCTATTGTCAGTATATATTACGTTATTTCTGGGCTTAGAAGACTTATACACTTTAATCTCAATGCGGATGCAGGTTCTGTTGCTAACTATTTTACGGGTGTACCTACCCCATTAGGAGCAATTTTACTCTGGCTTGTTTTTTTAATAAACACATATACACCACTTCCAGGAATTGCTGTCATAGTACTTATGATTATCATTGGTTGGAGTCTTAACTCTACTATTAAAGTGAGACACCCTTAATGCTTGTAAACTCTTCTATTTGGAGTTTACTGCATACTTTCCACTTCCTAGTAAAATAATTAAAACAGACATTATTAAAAACATTAATGGCAGTTCCATAGCAAGTCCACCATGTTTTGTAAGCGAAAAACTAAAACCATAAGCAAGTCCAATTGCAACTAGCATGTTAAATCCTAAAACAGCCGCTGCCACGCGTGCATAAAGTCCTAATATAATAAAAATAGGTGCAATCAATTCACCGACAAATACTCCATAGGCAAAAAACTCAGGCAGTCCAGCACTGCTTGTCATTGACTTTATACCAGTTATTCCATGTATTACCTTATGAATACCATGGAACATCATTAAAATTCCTACACTTAAACGCAAAACCAATTTTGCAATATCAGGGTGATTAAACATCTTTTTCTCCTACTATTTTTATTTCTCTTTGCGGGAATGGTATCACAATATTTTCATTTTGAAACTTGTGAAATACTTGAGCATTAACAGCATACTGAGTTTTAAAAAAACTTTTTGTTGGTGCCCAATACCTATACGCTATATCTATAGATGAATCATTGAACTTTTCTATCCCTACTATTGGTTCATTTTCTTTATTAAGCTCTTGATGAGAAGCTAAAACCTCTTTAATTCCATCTAGTGCTTTGTCTATATTGCTATCATATGATATTCCTATACTTCCTTCGACAACTCTATACTCAAATGAATTGACTAAAACGTCGCCTATCATATATTTGTTTGGAATAGTAATTTGCTCTTTATCCTCATTAACTAACACTGTGTAAGCTAATTTTATCTCTTGTACTTCTCCATACACATCGTGTACAGTTATTGTATCACCTATCTTAAATGGTTTTGTAGCGATGAGTACAATACCAGCGGCAAAATTTGACACACTCCCTTGTAGAGCTAAACCTGCAGTTAGTGAAAGTGCACCTACTGCAGCAATAAAAGGTGCAACCGAAATGCCAATTTTACCTAAGGCTAAAATTACAACCATTGCTATAACTATAAAGCGTATAAAATTTGCTACAAATTGACTCAATGTTTCATCGAAATTGTGTTTTAGTAAAATCCGTAAAACAGCTTTTTGTAACTGCTTTGAAACTATAATGCCAAATACCAAAATAATAATTGCACCAACTATCTGCATAGAGTAGTTTATAAAAAACTCTACGACCATATTGTAGTACTTTCCTACCTCTTGTAGCTCATCATTCATTGCGTTGGCTCCTTTCTAAATTTACATCCGCCTACTGAAATAACTTTACCACCCTTAATGGCCTCTTTAACATAAATGAGTGTTCCCGCAGGGTCAGCATCACCTATCTCTTCTTCTATAATACGAAGAAGATCTTTTTCATTTGTTGTAGTCCATGTTTTTTCATAGCTGTATTGTGTCTGTATTTTCATGTAAGAATGATAGCAAAATTTATATCGTAGATGTTGATGATTGTTTGCCCATTCACACAAAGAGTGCACTTTGTATGAAGTATTGGGAGAATATATGATGGGCAAATCCCTCTTCCGGTACAAGAGGAATAAAAAAATGTCTGCCCTAGCTAGCTAGAGCAGGGAGTAGTAGTTCTAACTTCTTAGAAGTTGTATGTAAAGTAAAGTTGTACAGTCATTAAATCTTCACTGTCACCTACAGCATAATCAAACATATCGTAAAGAAGTGCTATTGAAGTATCTAATGGACCAAATGATTTACTTGCAGTAAATGCAACTTCACTTGTTGTATCAGTATCAGAACCTGCAGGTTTTGTATCAGTTGTATAGTATCCTAGGAATAAATCTACATCAGAAACTGAACCTTCAGCCGAAAGTGTCATAGTAGTTGCACCAGTAGCACTTGCTGTTTGGAACCACCACCAGTACTCAGTATATAAAGAAGATGCTGTACCAGCACTCTGTCCAGCAGTTGCGAAGTTATATACACCTCCGTATGTACCTGTATCAGCAACAGCTGAGTATGCTGCCGTAATAGTCATCATATCTGGGATTGCATATCCAAGTTTAAATGCGTATGCAGTGTCATCATCTCCTGTAGCTACTGCATCATCAACGTTAATTGAAGTATATTGTGCACCTGCAATGATTCCATCCATCTCTAAGTCAGCTTGTAACCAGTATGCATCAGCAGTTTTTGGCATAGAGTAGTACCAACCTTGAACTGTAAGTGGTTTTACTGAGTTGTTAATTGCACCTAGTACATATGCACCTTCCTCACCAACTTTATAGAAAGTACCGCCTCCAGACATAACATTTCCAACTAATGTTCCACTAGGATCAGCAGCATAACCATTTGATGTAGCAACATAAGCCGCAACTAAAGTTGTATCTGGAATATCTTCATTTGTTAGCATTGCAGCTTCAAATGTATTGTAATCAGAACTCCATGTTTCAGTAAATACTAACGGTGTTTCAAGTGTCATACGACCAACTTTACCAGTTGTTGCACCAAGTTTACCCTCTAACCATGCTTCCGAAACCCACTCATCTGTGTTTAAAACACCACTATTAGCTTTGTGACCACTTGACCAAGTACCCGATACAATATCATTTTCAAGACCAAGTGTTGAAATAAGTTGCATTTTAGCACCAGCTTTAACATTTTCCATTAAGTCTGCTGTTACACCTAAACTTGCTGAAAAATCTGCATATGCTCCAGACTTATTAAAAAGTGCTTCTGATGTAGCACTACTATCATACGAACCTGATTGTGTTCCATAAAAAAGCTTAGCATCCCCGCTTACTTCTACATTTTCTACTGCATATGCATTCATTCCTAATAATAACGCTGCTGCTAAACTCATTTTTGCTAATTTCATTTGTATTCTCCTTATTTAAATGACTAAATCTTGTTTTCATCATTTTTGTAGCAACAGTTTAACATGCCATGATTTTTTCTAGTACTGCTTATTGATTAATTTTTAATCAATTTTATGAATATTTTAAAATATACTTTCTGGTGCTACTAAATTTTGGGGGATAGAGGAGGTTTTACTGTTTACAATTTATTTGCAATTGACTTCTACAATTTTGGCATGAAAAGATTTTTGAAGACAATTTTAACAGCTCTACTGCTAATTGGTGTTTATGTCTCTATAGTAGATGTGAATGCTCATGCTTCTAGCGAACATGAAGTTGCGGTTGAACTAGTTGTTGAGTGTGAACAGTCTAAAGTCTCTTTAGTTATAGATGACTTTTTGCATAACTCTGCAAATTACTCTTATATAAGTGCAAGTGAACTTCCATCTTCAAATATTAACTTCATACACTTCTATCTAACAAAAGATATCTTTCGTCCACCACTAGCAGCATAATTTTACCCTTACAAAAAATAATAATCAAACTATATTAATACAAAAACTTTACCTACCGGTACAGATAAAGGAAAAATTATGAAAACAACAAACACACACACAAATATTTTAGCGGCTTTATTAATCACTTCTACACTTGTAGTATCAGGATGTGCACAAACTACTGCACCAATACCATCAGTAAAAATGGAAACAAAATTTCAACACAATATAGGTAGTGAACACATTAAAAATGCAATTGTTTCTGCTGCAACAGAAAATGGCTGGAAAGTTGTTGAGAGTGGAAATACTAATGATCTTATTTTGAAAAAAAGTATTAGCTTTAAAGAAACAGCAAAAAATACTCGTGGGAGAATCTGGAATAAGGTTACAGTTACTAAAGATGCTTACGCAAACGTGAGCCTTACACAGAACTCTTATGCTCTTGACTTAAGTAGCGAGTCACAAAAATATCTTGAAAATTATTATAGTAGTAAAACAATCACTGCTGATTTAAAAGAACTTAAAAAATCTATACACTGTGCGCTTATTCCAGAAGCGCTATAAAATATAATTCAGGGGGTGGGAGAGGTACATCTCCCCTTTTACTTACTCTTCACCCCCGCCATCTTCACTCTGCAGAGCAATCTGCTTTTTTAATTTAATCCCTAAATTTTGCATATTTTCAGCTCTTTTTATGACGTTACCATTTCCAGTTTTCAATCTAGCCATCGCTTTATCATAAGAAGCTTTTGTATTTTCTAAGAGTGTACCTATTTTATTCATTTCATCAACAAAGAGTGCAAGCTTATGCAACATCGCTTCAGCTTCATCTGCTATCTTTTTTGCATGTTCCTCTTGACGCTGTGTTCTCCATATATGCTCAATTGTTCGTAGTGTCACAAGAAGTGTAGAAGGAGAAACAACCAAAATATTACTCTCGTATGCACGTTTAAAAAACTCACCGTCTTGCTCTAATGCAAGTAAAAAAGCTCCTTCGATAGGCATAAAAAGAAGTACGAAATCTAAAGTATGCACACCTTCCAACTTCTCGTACTTTTTCTCACTCAAGCCTTTTATATGAGCACTTATACTAGCAATATGCTCTTTCAGTGCCTCTTTGCGCAGAAGCTCATCTTCACTACTCATGAAACGCTCATAAGCGACTAAAGAGACTTTTGAGTCAATAATAATGTCACGTTCGCCCGGCATATGAATAATTACATCAGGTCTGTACGTTCTGTTTTCTTCAGATTTTAATGATGCTTGGAGTTCATATTCAACACCTTTACGAAGTCCAGATTGTTCTAAAATTTTCTCTAAAACTAGTTCACCCCAGTTTCCTTGTGTCTTGTTTTCCCCTTTAAGAGCCTTTGTCAAATTAAGTGCATCTTGGGATAGTTGTGCATTCATCTCTTTTAAACGCTGTAGTTCATCTTTTAAAAGGTGTCTATCTTTTACCTCATGATTAAACTGTTCACGAGACTCTTTAGAGAAATTAGCTATCTGTTCTCTAAATGGCTTTAAAAGTGACTCTAATTGCTCTTTATTTGAAGAAGTGAACTGTTTGGACTTCTCATCAAATATTTTTTGAGAGAGTGCCTTAAACTCCAAAGAGAGCTCTTCTTTTGCCTCTTGCAAGACTTTTAACTTTTCTGCAGAACTTTTGCTCTCTTCTTCATAACGGGTACGTAAAACAGCATATTGAACTTCTAGGGCATGAAAATCAGCACTTAATTTTTTTTCACGTACTTTTAAAACTTCATACTCTTCTGTAAGTAGCTCTTTTTGACGTTTTATATCTTGCAGTAAAGTTCTTTGTCGTAGATATAATACAAAGAATAGAAGAGCAAAAATAAAAAAAACCACGCTTAATAAAAGAAGAGAATTAAACTGCATAAGACCTCACACAAAAAAGTTTTAAAGGATGGATTATACCCTCTTTATAAAAAGCCTTTATGCAAGTGTTAACTCGCCAAGATAACTATGTATAGTATTTCCCTCTTTTAGCCACTCTAATATACCGCCATCAAGATTTTTAACATTAGTAAATCCAAGTTTATGAAGTTGATAAGCTGCAAGTAAACCTCTTGGTCCTTTAAGACAGTAAGTCACTATTTTAGCGTCTTGCCCATGTATCTTTGCAATTTTATCTATAGCCATAAACTCCAGTTTTCCACGTGGAATTGTAAGTACTAAATGCCCACTTATATAACCCGAAGCAAACTCTTCAGGCTCTCTTACATCTATTAATATAGTATTATCAGCAATAGAATAAAGCTCTTGCGGTTTAATCTGCTCAATAAGTTCTTTTGCCTCTTCAACAAGTCCGCTTAACTGTTTAGAGAGATATACCTCATCACACTTTAAAGCATAATCTTCAAGTTTTGCATTTAAATTTCCCATATCAACTCCTTGTGTTTTGTGCACTATTATGACAAAAAAATACTATAAGTTTATAATCATTGGATAGTATTGCATTACAATATTGCAGGAGCCATAATGATTCATAGTAAATACCTCAACCAAGTACAAGCCTTTCTACTCTCAGGATTTATGAGCTTTATTATGTCAGGGATTATTACTTTTATAAACTTAGGTTTTGTAGATCATTTTTTTGTAATCTGGTTCCATGCCTGGTGGATTGCTTTTGTTATAGCCTTTCCTACAATCCTACTCGTTTTTCCGTTTGCACGGAAGCTTGCAATGAAAATTGCATCAAAATAAAGTGTCCTATTCACAAACACACGCTCAGCTCCTTACATGGTATGAAAAATATGGACGCCATGAATTGCCATGGAGAAACACCAAAAATATTTATCATATATATCTTAGTGAAATCATGCTCCAACAGACACAAGTCGAACGTGTACAAAAAGAGTATTATCCAAATTTTTTAGAAAAGTTTCCAGATTTAAAAACTCTCGCTCAAGCATCTGAGGAGAGTGTTATTGCTGCTTGGAGTGGGCTGGGCTATTACTCACGTGCACGTAATCTTCAAAAAACTGCCCAAACAGTCTTAAATGAGCTTCCTACAACCCAAGAAAAGCTCATAAAACTTCCAGGAATTGGTCGCTACACGGCGAGTGCAATATGCAGTTTTGGACATAATCAAAACATTCCAGTAGTTGATACGAATATAGCGAGAGTTATCAAACGCTACTTTGCACTCTTAGATAGCAAAGAAAAAGAAGTATGGACTTGGGCAGAAAAGTTTGTCAACTCTCAAATGCCCCGGGCACATAATTTGGCTTTAATGGACTTAGGCTCTTTAATCTGCACACCTAAAAATCCTAACTGCCAAGAGTGTCCACTGGAAAATTTTTGTCAGGGTAAAAATGAAGCAGAACTCTACACACAAAACAAAAAAACAGAATATGAATCTTTGGAACTCTTCTTTGGTATTTTAATAAAAGAGAACAAAATTGCCCTCATTCGCTCTACTGAGAAAATGTACAAAAATATGCTCGTACTTCCTCAAGTTGAACCGATAGAAGAAGTATACATCGGTAGTTTCAAACATGCTTACACAAAATATAGATTAACCGTTCATCTCTATGAAGTAGAATATTTAGAGGGTGAATTTATCTGGAGGGACATAAAAAAACTCGATGAAGCCGCTATTTCATCTCTGACAAAAAAAGCCACAAAATTTTTTCTCTAACAAAGTGCTATAATGGCACCCATGAAACTCTTAAAAATCTATATAGCACCTCTCATTCTTTTCAGTTCACAGCTTTTTGCAGAGAGCTTTGATGTCCAAGGAAGTGATCTACTTATGGGAATTGGATCAACAGACATTGCGCGAGCAGGAGCAAGTACAGCATCAACGAATGACCTTTATGCAATTTTTTACAATCCTGCCGGTCTGAGTGAAATTCAAACAGCACAACTTGCTCTTTCAGCACAAGCAGATGCAAGACTCGGTTATGTTAATTTTTTTGGTATGGCTTACGCTTTTGCTGTTGAACCACTCTCACTGAAAATTGCAGTTGCCTTTGCTTATATCCCAAGACTCTATGTAAAGACATCTGGAGCTTTTATTGAAGATGATTTTGAGAGTATTTTTTTACGTTATACGCTTCCAGACCTCTCTCCAAATTTTGATGGTGATATTGATTCTAAAACAGATGACTATCGATTTGCCATTGCATTTACTCCCTTATATAATCCTTCTTGGAGCTTAGGAGTTAGTGTTGGATATGTAAACTGTGCAACAACATTTGCTGGTGTTACTCTTGAAGACCCCTCAAATTTTACTTATATGTCAACTGTTGCTAAAGCAACAGCCTTTGGTATAGGAGCAAAGTACTATATAAATGAAGATATAAAAGTTGGTGCGAGTCTAAAAAATATAGATGCAAAACTCGCGGTTGAAACACAAATTATAGATGATAATGGAGAAAGGGTAAAAAACTATGATGTAGATTTTCCATATGATTTTTCTGTAGGTATTGATTATAAGTACGACGAAGATATTAAACTTGCAGCAGATTACCAAGAAGTACAAGGTAACTACGGAGATTTCGATATAGATTTTAAGATGCTACGTTTTGGAACAACTCTGAGTTCAAATGTTTTGGATTACCACTTTGGAGCTATTGCTCCTCTAAGACTCTATAGCTCAAAAGTTGAAAACCTTGAGCTTCCTTACCCCATAGTACCAACTGCCGGCTTAGGATGGCATAATGATTCAATTGACGTGAGTGCAGCATTTTACATACATCCTATTATGAGCCTGCATCTTGGAAAGCCCTCCCCTTCACTTGACCTCTCTATAAAATATGATTTTTAATAGTTATAGCTTAAGTAAAACATAGCGCCAGAGAGATTGTTTTTAGCTTTAATCCGTACATCTCCATTATCTGCTGCTACTGCTAAAGTGTTTGAGTTGTACCCTAACCCCACTCCATAATTTTCCAAAAATCTATACTCCACGTTTAACTCTGTTGCTACAAGAGAGCCTTCAAAATTATCAAAACGTAAATATAAATAATCCGCCTGATAATTCGCATAAAGTGTCTGAGGAATTATTGCATACTCTCCTCTAAAACCAACAACTGGAAGAGGCGCCAAAAACTTTGAACTTGACAGTAGCGTTTGAGCAGGTACACCATTAATACTTCCTACAGCGTTTAATCCCAACTCTAAATTTGTTATATGTAATCCAAGGCTCAACCCAAGCTCAACATCTTCATTATGGTAAAAAGAATATACATAATTGAGTTTGTAAATATCCATATTAAAAATACTTTTAACATTTGCACCCGCATCAATTGTATCCCCATTCTCTCCCCAGTTAGGTATCTCTTGAGCCAATACTCTCTCTCCATCACTTTTAACACTAAAGTAAGAAAAATCTACACTATGTTTGCGAGTAAAGCGGTAATAACCATCGAGCCGAAACACATTTGTCTCATACTTCATACCCAATTGATCTTCAGTACTAATCGTGGCATCAATAGGTCTACTGCTCGGACCAATTTGCATCTGCGTCTCAAAATTTGTTACATGCATCGCACCAATGTTTATTTTAAATGTATCCTCATTCGCATATAAAAAACCACCTAAAAGAAATATACCCATCACTAAAAAATACTGCACTCCAGACTCCTCATTTCTAATTCACTAATATTTACTATTATACAAAAAATTACTCTTTTAAACATATAAATTAATATAATCTTAAATAAAAGGAGTTCCAATATTACTTTTAGTATGTTTGGGTATAATTCGCGAAATACTTTCAGGGGAAGATGCCTAATTGACTTTTACTGCTTTAGAGCACCAAGAGCTTGTATCATCTCCTAAGTATATTAAAGGATTATGATGCAAGAAAATGCACAAAATGAAAACACACAAACAGAAAATGTTGTTACTTTCGAGGAGTTAGGTTTAAAATCAGAACTTCTTAAAAGTATCAAATTCGCAGGTTTTACTGCTCCTTCACCTATTCAAGCGCAAGCTATTCCAGTTGTAATTTCCGGAAAAGACATGGTTGGACAAGCACACACAGGAACTGGAAAAACAGCTGCTTTCTCACTCCCGGCTCTGCATAATATGAAGCTCGATGGTTCGGTAGAACTTTTAGTTATCACACCAACAAGAGAGCTTGCGACACAGGTAAGTGATGAAATATTTAAATATGGTCGCAATCTTGGTGTAAAAACAGTTACCGTATATGGTGGTAGCTCATACAAACGTCAACTTGACCTTATAGGTCGCGGTGCTTCTGTTGTAGTTGCAACTCCAGGACGTATGCTCGACATTTTAAAACGTAATATGCTAAATGAATTTGCTCCAAGTATTGTCGTTTTAGATGAAGCAGATGAGATGCTTGATATGGGATTTTTAGATGATATAAATGAGATTTTTTCATATTTACCATCTAACCGTCAAACACTTCTTTTCTCAGCGACTATGCCAGCACCGATTAAAACACTTGCAAGTAAAATACTTCAAGAACCAGAGTTTATCTCTATAACAAAAGGTGAAACAACAAACGCAGACATAGAACAGCTCTATTATGTTATAGATGAACACGAACGTGATGATGCTATTATTCGTATTATGGATGCTGAAACAACTGCAAAATCAGTTGTATTTTGTCGTACAAAATCAGAAGTTGACAGACTCTCAAATGTTCTTTCAAATGCAGGGTACTTAGCAAACGGTCTTCATGGAGATATGGAGCAAAGACAACGTGAAAACGTAATTAAGGGCTTTAAAACAAACTCAGTAAAAGTTCTTGTTGCAACTGACGTTGCCGCTCGTGGTATTCACGTTAATAACATCTCACATGTATTTAACTACCACATTCCATTTGACCCTGAGTCTTACGTTCACCGTATTGGAAGAACTGGTCGTGCTGGAACAAAAGGAAAAGCAATTACTCTTTTAACACCACTTGAGTTCAAAGAGTTACAACGCATTAAACAAAAAGTAGGGACGTCAATGGCTCACGCTTTTGTGCCAAGTAAAAATGATTTAAAATCAACAAGTATTGAAAACATGGTTCAAACTATTGAAAACCAATCAATCTATGATGAAGCACATAGAGTACTTGATCGTCTTAAAGAAGATATTGATGAAGAGACAATCATGTACAAACTCATCTCTATGATTTTAGATAAACAAGATATTAAGGGACCTAGCAATATTGGTATTCCAGCAGAAAAGCTTGATGCAATCTTAGCTCGTCATGCAAATAGAGATCCAAAAAATTCTCGCTCAAGAGGTCGTAGAGGTGGAGGCTACAGAGGTGATAGAAACAACTCTAAAAACTCTGATAGAAATCGTCCACGTTCAAACAACCCAAAAAACCGTTCAAGTAGAAGCTCAGGCGGTTATAGAGGCAACAGAGATTAACTCTTAAAAACTTAGCTATAATTACTCCATTAAGGAGTAGTTATGCAACACCTCATTATCTACGAAGATCAAGATATTTACATAGAAAAAGAGCCAAGCGAGATTCCATGGCTTAAAATATTTACAAAAGAACCCTACAAAGAACTTGGTGATGTACCAAAAGAGTTACGTAAAAAGCTTTGGGATGTTTATGACCTTGTAGAGTTTGAGATGAAAAATTACTACAAACCTACAAAAATAAACATGGCGTCCTTTGCCAATATGCTCCCCCGTGTACACATTCATGTTATGGCACGTTTTGAAGCTGATAGTTACTTTCCAAATCCTATATGGGGAGAAAAACAAAGAGATGCAAAACTCTCACTTCCAAATGAAGAACGCTTTTTCAAACAACTCTTTCATCGTCTGACAAAAACCTATACAGATACCTAGGAGCAAAATCTATGAGACATACCATTCGTACAAATATTTTAACAATATTTTTACTACTCATTGGTCTTGTCTCCGTCTCTCTTCTAAGTTCACAGTACTACTTCTCACAAAAGCTTGCAAAAAGTGCAACAGAGAAAACCTTTGAAATAATCAGTAAAAATATTACAGATAAAATCAGCTCTCAAAATAGTGAAATTGTACAAATACTTCAAAGCAATAGTGAAAACACTTCTCTTTTAGAAAAAATACATATAGACTATAATCACCCTGCACTTACAATTCTCACTCATATAATGACAAGTAATCCAAGTATTTATGCAACCTACTTTGCACATGAAGATGGCTCCTTTTATGAAGTTGTTAACCTCAATGAATCCAAAACCTTAGGTCAGATATTTTCAGCTCCATCACAAAGTCACTGGATGATACTTGTACACATAGAAAATGAACTCTATTATTTCTATCTAAGTAAAGAGTTAATCCTACTCTCTGAACGCCTTGAGCACAAACCATATAATCCTCTGGAACGTCCTTGGTATAAAAGTGCTTACAAAAGCAGTAATGTTGTCATAACTGGTCCCTATATCTTTAGTAACTTGCAACAGGCTGGTACAAGCTACTCTATTAAACTACCAAATGCAAGTGGCGTATTTGCTATAGACTATAGGCTGGAACGTTTTAACAACTATTTGGCACTACAACGTTTTGAGGAAAACTCAGAAATCTTTCTTTTTAATAAAGAAGCTCAGATTATTGCCTCTTCAAACCCAAATCAAAAACAGATTAATCCATTACTCACAAAAGCGCTACTACAAAATAACCATGAAACAATCAGCTACTCGAGTAGTGATGGAGACTATTTTGCCATTAACAAACCTCTGCTGCAAGATATATATCTAGCTATTACTATGGATAAAGACAGACTTTTAGAGCCTTATAGAATGAACTTACTTTATGCACTCTTAATTGCTGCTATTTTACTTCTTATTTCACTACCAATTATTATCTATGCAACTACAATTATCATTAAGCCTATTAAAGAGTTAATAGAGCAAAACGAATTAATTAAGAAAAGAGTCTTTACAGACGTTACCCCTATTAAAACAGATATTATAGAGTTCATAGAACTCTCCAACTCGATGGTCTCTATGTCACAGAGTATTAGTACTTATCAAGAGTCACAAGAGAAGATGCTTGATGCAATTGTCAAACTTATAGCAGATGCAATTGATGCAAAATCACCCTATACAGCAGGACACTGTAAACGTGTTCCAGAGTTGGCTTTAATGCTTTTAAAAAGTGCAAACAAATCACAAAGTGGTATATTTCAAGAGTTCTCTTTAAATGATAAAGATGCACTCAGAGAATTTGAACTTGGAGCATGGCTACACGATTGTGGAAAAGTTACCACACCAGAATACGTCGTAGATAAATCCACAAAACTTGAGACAATATACAATAGAATTCATGAAGTCCGCACCCGCTTTGAAGTACTTCACAGAGATGCTCAAATTGAGTATCTCAAAGAACTTCTCGATGGACATGATAAAAAAAGTGCAGCAAAAAAACTACAAAATAAACACCAAAAACTTCAAGAAGAGTTTGCTTTTGTAGCACAATGTAATGTGGGTGGAGAATACTTTTCAGATGAAGATAAAGAGTATTTAGAAAAAATTGCCAATAGAGAATGGTTACGCTACTTTGATGACACATTAGGACTTGGTCCTGATGAGCACTTACGTAAGAGTAGAGAGAAGCATCAACCATTACCAACTTCAGAACTACTTCTTGCGGACAAATCTGAGCATATAATACTAAGAGAAAGTTTTGACTTTACTTCTTATGAAGAGAGTGGTTTCTTACTTGATGTTCCAGAGTATCAATACAATCAGGGAGAACTTTATAACTTAAGTATAGAACGTGGTACACTCACACCTGAAGAGCGCTACAAGATAAACGAACATATTATTATGACTATCAAAATGCTCGAATCAATTCCATTTCCAGAACACTTACGTAAGATTCCAGAGTATGCAGGTACACACCATGAGACTCTCATTGGTACAGGCTATCCAAGAAAGCTCTCGGAAAAAGAGCTTTCAGTTCCAGCACGTATTATGGCTCTATGCGATATATTTGAAGCGCTAACAGCATCTGATAGACCATATAAAAAAGCAAAAACTCTTTCAGAGTCTCTTAAAATTATGAGTTATATGGTCAAAGATAAACACATTGATGCTGATATATTTAGACTCTTTTTAGAAGAGGGAATCTATTTGGAATATGGAAAACTTTATCTTGATGAAGCACAGATAGATGAAGTGAAGATAGAGGAGTATTTAAGTTAAATAAAGAGCTCTTTTTCATAATTAAAAATCTCAATTTTGTTCAAGTTCAAGGCGGATTTTCATTTTATTGAGGAGCATACTTTTGTATGTAACTAAAGACAATTAAAGTCCAACGCAGTAGTTGGACAAAAGTGTTATTTTAATTTTGAAAAATTATTTTAATGGTGAAAAAGGGACTAATGCTGAACCCCAAGTTAGTCCCCCACCAAAAGCATCAAGTAGCATCAAATCACCTGCTTGTAACTTTCCACTTTCATAAACGTCATTCATTGCCATTGGAATAGAAGCACCGGATGTATTTCCATACTTTCCGACTGTCAGTACAACTTGCTCATCTTTCATATTCAGAGCATCCCCGACAGCTTTTATAATTCTATAATTTGCTTGGTGTGGAATAAAATGTTGCACATGTTCAGCAGCGATATCATTATCAGCCAAAATATCAACAACATCTTTTGTGAGTGTACGTACAGCTACTTTGAAAGTTTCATTACCTTTCATCTGCATGAAGCAAGCATTAGCTTCACCCTCTAAAGCATCATGAGGAGAGCCTGTTCCACCATTTGGTGTCATAAGCAAATCAGCATATGTGCCATCTGCACCTGTATGCACATCTATAATCGCTTCTTCTTTATTGTCAGTTGCCGATATAAGCGCAGCTCCTGCACCATCTCCAAATAATATACATGTCCCACGATCACTATAGTCAGTAATAGCTGAAAGTCTTTCAGCTCCAACGATAAGAATATTTTTTTTCATCCCAGACTCGATAAAAGCTTTTGCGATTGAGAGTATGTAAACAAAACCTGTACATGCTGCAGATATGTCAAAAGCAGTGACACCAGGAAGTCCAAGTTTATTGGCAATTATAGTGGCTGTTGATGGCATACAAAAATAATCAGGAGAAATTGTTGCACAAATGAGCATATCTATTTCAGTTACATTAATGCCACTACGCTCTATAGCAAGTTTTGCGGCTGCGACCCCCATATCACTCGTAGTCTCATTTTCAGCAGCAATATGACGTTCTTTAATCCCTGTACGTTTTGTAATCCACTCGTCAGATGTATCAACCATCTTTGCCAAGTCATCGTTTGTGAGGATTTTTTTTGGAGCATAAGCACCAATAGAACGAAATGCTGCATATGCCATTAAGATTCCTTCTCTTTTAAAGCTTCTAATCTTGAGATAATATGTGAGTTTACACCTGTATCTACATAGGCAATAGCTTGATAAATAGCATTTTCAATTGCTTTGGCATTGGATTTGCCATGGCTTACAATAGCACACCCTTTAATTCCAATAAGTGGTGCACCACCTATCTCTGCATAGTCAATCTCTTTTTTGAGTAATTTAAAAACTTTTCTCATCAGTAAAGCACCCGTAATTGCAACAGGAGATTTTCTAATATAGTCTTTAATAAGTCCACTGATTGTAGATGCAACACCTTCACTTGTTTTCAGTACAAGATTTCCTATGAAGCCATCACATGTGATAACATCACAAGTACCGTTAAAAATATCTCCACCTTCCACATTACCTTTAAAGCCTTTATAACCTTTTAAAAGTTTAAAGGCTGCCTTAGTAACATCATTCCCTTTAGAGTCCTCTTCACCATTCGCTAATAAACCTATAGAAGGTTCTTCAATTTTAAGAACATCCTCCGCATAACAGCCACCCATAACAGCAAATTCCATAAGGTGCTCAGGCTTTGAATCAACATTTGCACCAACATCAAGTACAACAGAACGTCTTCCTGTTTTTGTTGGCATGAGTGTGACAAGTGCAGGACGGGAAACACCCTTTAAACGGCCAAGTCTCAGTGTTGCAAGCGTCATAGTTGCTCCACTGTGTCCAGCAGAGACAACACCATGTGCCTCTCCCTCTTTTACTAAGTCAATAGCTTTGTAAATACTACTCTCTTTACGTTTCACTGCATCAGTTGCCGCGTCACTCATTGAGATTACGTCATCGCTCTCAACTATAGAAATCTTATCTCTATAACGTTTTGGTAACAGAGGTAAAATTTCTGATTTTTTCCCTACCAGTATTGGTTCAAATGATTTTTTCTTAAGTGCTTGGAGACAACCCTTAACAATAGGCTCAGGACCAAAGTCCCCGCCCATAGCATCAACAGCTATTTTTACCATTGACTATTTATACTCACCAGTAGTTGGGTTAATGTGGTGAGGTAATTTATATGTTCCATCTTCACATTTAACTGGTTTAGCTAAAGTGATTTTGTAGTGTGTTCTTCTTTTTGCTGAACGTGAGTGAGACACTCTTCTCTTAGGTACTGCCATGTTACTATTCCTTTCTGTATATTTTATTCAAACTATAATAAGTCTGTTTTATTTAATCTTCTTTACTTCTGCAACTATCACATGTATGATAGTCACTTTTAATAAGCTCAATTTCTGAGTTTAAAATCTCATCCATATCTGCATTGCCGTCAAAAGATTCAACAACATCAAATTCGACGTCATTATCTCCATCATACAGTCCATCCGAAATAAAAAACTCTATTTCTTCATCAACTGCAAGCTGAAAATCCTCTGCACAAATATCACAAGGCTTCTCTATATAACCCTGCATATGAGCCTTAAGCAAAATCAATTTGCCTGAATCATACTCTAAATAACCTTTAAAAGTTATTGCCCCAGATTGTAGTTCGAAGTCTAATGGTGTTTTTGTTACTTTTCGTAGAGCAAACTTCATAAAGTTAAATTATGAAATTTCTCTTTCTGAAAAGAAAAATGCAATTTCATTTGCTGCATTCTCAACTGAGTCACTTCCGTGAACTGCATTTGCATCTATATTTTCAGCGAAATCTGCACGGATTGTTCCTGGTTCAGCCTCTTTAGGGTTAGTAGCACCCATAAGATCACGGTTAACTTGCATTGCGTTTTCACCCTCAAGTACTGATACAACAACTGGACCACTAATCATAAAGTCAACCAAGTCGTTAAAGAAAGGACGTTCTGCATGGATTGCATAGAATGCTTCAGCATCCGCACGTGAAAGTTGAAGCTTTTTAGTAGCAGCTATTTTAAGACCATTGCTTTCAAATCTGTCTAAAATTTTGCCGATTACACCCTTAGCAACTGCATCTGGTTTAATTATTGATAGTGTACGTTCCATCAAATCTCCTCTGAAAATATAAAATTAGAGTGGAATCATACCAAAAAAAAGATATTTTTTTGTTTAAAAAGAAAAAAAGTGATTTTAAAAAGAATTTTTGAAGAAATTAAAAGAAGAGGATTAGAGCATCAAAAGATGCTCTAAAAAGAGACTATTCTACAACAGGCTCTTTGTTTGAACGTTGCTCATCTGTGATGTCATCACGGTGAGATGGACTATCTCCGATAGCATCCCAAGTAATACAACCTTCAGTAGGACATGCAGTAGCACAAGCTGGCTCATCGTGATGTCCAACACACTCTACACATTTGTCACCGTATACGTAATAGATGTCTTCTCCCTCTGGATTATCATCTTCGTCTACGATAGCCTCTACTGGACATTCGTCTATACATGCACCACAGTTGATACAAGTATCGTTAATTATTACTGCCATTATTTTCTCCTAATTTTGTAATTTGGTAACTATACAATGAAGATTTTTAAATGTAGCTAAAATCCAAGTTGAGAATTTAAAATTTACAAAATGGTAACACATTTGAAAAATACCGTATTAATGGTAACTTTCGCCACCATTAATATCGTTTTATGAGGGGGGGGTAAAGCTTAAAGTCCTAGATAGTTTTGAATATCGCTGACTCTGTCTGTTTTTTCCCAGCTAAAACCATCTTCTTCACGTCCAAAGTGCCCATATGCAGCAGTTTTTCTGTAAATAGGTTTTAAAAGGTCAAGGGACTTAATGATGCCTGCCGGACTTAAATCAAAAAGCTCTTTTACACAAGACTCTATTTTTGACTCTTCCACTTTCCCTGTTCCATGTGTATCAACCATAATAGAAACAGGTTGTACAACACCAATAGCATATGCTACTTGGATGGTTGCCTTATCACAAGCACCAGAAGCAACTAGATTTTTTGCAACATAACGTGCCGCATAGGCAGCTGAACGGTCAACTTTAGTTGGATCTTTTCCACTAAATGCCCCACCACCATGAGGACAACTTCCACCGTAAGTATCAACGATTATCTTACGACCAGTAAGGCCAGCATCACCTTGTGGTCCACCTATAACAAACTTCCCTGTTGGATTAATGTGGAAGAGTGTATTCTCATCCATCATATCAGCAGGTATTACTTGTTTAATGACCTCTTCTATCATATCTTTGTGAATTTGCTCTTGAGAAACATCAGGAGCATGCTGTGTAGATATAACCACAGTTTCAACTTTAACTGGCTTATCGTCTACATAACGTACACTAATTTGCGCCTTTCCATCAGGGCGTAAATATGGAACAATTCCCTCTTTACGTACTAATGCAAGTCTTTGTGTCAAGCGATGTGCTAAGTGAATAGGTAATGGCATTAAAACATCTGTTTCACGACACGCGTAACCGAACATAAGTCCTTGGTCACCCGCACCGATTTCACCACTCTCTTGGTCAACACCCTGATTTATATCTGGAGATTGCTCACCAATACCGTTTAATACCGCAGCAGCTCTATGGTCAAAACCATATGTAGCATCAGTATAGCCTATCTCTTGAATAACCTGTCTTGCAATCTCTTGCATTGGGGCATACGCAGTAGTCTTCAGTTCGCCTGCAATTACACAAAAACCATTAGATACCAAAGTTTCACACGCAACACGTGCCTTTGGATCGTGTTCAATAATATAATCCAGAATTGCATCACTGATTTGATCAGCCATCTTATCAGGATGCCCTTCTGTTACAGACTCTGAAGTAAATATGTACTCTTTTTGTGACATTTTTATCTCCCGTCATCGATTTTCTTTATTGAAGTATGAATAAATCCATAAATCGACGGAAGTATAGCCACTTATTTATTAGGAAAGCATTTAACCAAAAATGTAGATATAATTTCACAAAAAAGAGTGTCTTTAGTGGAAGAGTTTTACGATATTTTAAAACAGCTCATTCGTATTCCAAGCGTAGTTGGAGCTGAACACCCCTTCTTTATGTTTGTCAAACGTGAGCTTGAAGAGATTGGTATCTGTGTAGAGTATTATGATGGTGTTTTAGTAGCTAAAGGAAAAGAAGCTACGAGTGGTTATATCTCTGCACACGCAGATAGACATGGACTTATCTGTACAGGCCATAATGAATTTCAATACGCCGCTTTTATCGCAAAAAACAGAGCAGATCTTACAGGAAATTCTAATTCTGAACAGATGCTCCTCAACTTTACATCCCGCTTTGTAGATGAAAAGGTACAAGCGTATGAACCGTGGGCAGGAACATACCTTGGACTTGGCAATATTACAGAAGCATTTTTGTGTGAACGCCGTAACAATATTATTTTTAAAGTTGAAGGATTTGACTATCTTTTTCCTTCAACTCCTATAGCTTTTATGGATAAACTAGTTATTAAAAATGATTTAATCTCTGCACAACTAGACAATGTAATCTCAATTGCTATCATTATATATATGTATCAACTTGGGTATCAAGGTACTGCATTTTTTACGGCATCTGAAGAGGCAGGAAAAAGTTGGCGTTTTTTACTTGAGTATTTTAGAAGATTTAACATCAGTACAAATGAATTACTTGTTTTAGACACTAGTCCATATAAAAGACTTGAAGATATTAAAAACCTTGACATCATTTTACGGCACCGTGATGAAAACGCAGTCTTTCGTTCTCCATTAAAAAACAAAATTAAAAACATAGCTATTTCAGAAGGGATTAAATACCATTTTAAAGATGCGTACTTAAAAAATATCATGAAGCAAAACGGTACAAAAGGTTCTCTTGGAACAACGGAACTTGGAAGAATTATTCATGCAACAAAAGGTGAAATTCAAGGTACAACTTTACAACTTCCTACAATTGGGTACCATACTGTTAATGAAACGACATCAATTAAGTCCGTTGAGAGTATGATAAAAATACTCTCTAAACTCTATTTGTAAACCGTAGGAGCATATAATGAGCACAGAAATTTTATTGACAACACTCTTAGTCATTGCAACAATTGTTACACTTAAGAGTCTAAACTTTTTTTTTAACAAAATTGGTAAGTTTAAACGTGTCAGTGAAAAACGTGTTTATTATATAAATAAAACCTTTTCACTTCTTATTATTATCATTTCTTTTCTATTCCTTGCGTTTATCTGGAGTGTTAATCTCAGTGGTCTTCTTATTTTTGCATCTTCAATATTTGCAGTAATTGGTGTAGCACTCTTTGCTCAGTGGTCAATTCTAAGTAATGTTACATCAAGCATTATTATCTTTTTTACCTTTCCATCGAGAGTTGGTGACAAAGTTCAAGTTGTAGATGGCGAAAATTCTGTCAGTGGAGAGATAGTTGAAATTTCCCTCTTTCAAATTGAAATAAAAGACGAAGACGGAAATACCGTGTTTTATCCAAATAATCTTTTTATGCAAAAACCAATTAAAAAATTTAAAAAGTAATTTCTCTCTTATCTAGTTAGATAACTTTTCAAGCAATTCATCATAACTACCCAGTATCTCTTCCATTAGTTGAATATCAAAAGCATCTATGGCCTCATAAAGCTTAGATGCATAGCTATCGATTACATTTATATCAAACTTTAATGCCAGTGCGCTTAACTCTGCAGCAAAAAGTTTAATGTCTGAAATGTTGTTCGTGCTTATAGCTCGGAGATGTAGCTTTTTAATATCTGTCGAGAGTAACTCTAAGATATGTGAAAAATTCAACTTTGCTTTTTCACTTAATGAAAAGGAGATTCCCTCATCTACTACTCCCACATCCATTTTCTCAAATTCTAAAAATTTACTCAACTCATTAAAAAGGTCGTATCGTAAAACTGGTTTTCTCAAAAAGCCATCAAAGTTCTCTCTCTTAGATCTCTCATACTCATCTTGCATTACAGAAGCTGTAAGTGCAACAATAGGAACATTGGAAAGTTTTTTAATTTCTACTGCTGCTTCATAACCATCCATTACAGGCATTCTAATATCCATTAAAATTAAATCCGGCTTCTCTTTGTTATACACTTCAATCGCCTCAAGTCCATTGATTGCACTCACAACTTCTATATCTGTGTCTTCAAAGTTTTTAATGATTAGTTCTCTATTATCTGCAACATCATCAACAACTAAAACTTTTGCTTTTTTGAAAAGTATTTTACTACTATCTTTGAGCATCTCTTGATGAACTCTTTTCTCAGAAACTATAGAAGAGATATCTACATTAAAAAGTTTTACTGTGAATGTACTTCCTTCTCCAGCCTCACTCTCTACAGATATCTCTCCACCCATCATTGTGGCAAGTCTTTGAGAAATTGACAAGCCCAATCCTGTACCACCAAACTTTCTGCTATCCTGTCCTTCACTCTGTTCAAACTCTTTAAAAATTTCTGATAGTTGTGATTTCTCGATTCCTTTTCCCGTGTCTTCAATGGAAATTTCTAAGTCAAGCTTAGAGAGATGTTCATCAATGTTTACCGCCTGAATAGTCAGTTTAATGTACCCAGACTGTGTAAATTTCACTGAGTTTCCAATCAGGTTTAAAAGTATTTGACGAAGACGTATCTCATCTAGTAAAAGACTTTTTGGAATTGAGTCATCAACTTTAACGAATAAGTCAAGGCCTTTTGCTCTTATGTTCATGGTAAAGATAGCGGCCACCTCATCAGCAAGTCTCTCTATATCTGTTGGAACTTTACTAATTTTTAATTTTCCTGCTTCTATCTTTGATAAATCAAGAATATCATTTATGAGTGTAAGCAGTGTGGAACTTGCTGTTTGAATAGTCTTCACATACGACTTTAAACGTGGTTCTGAAAGTTGTTCATTTAAAAGTTCTGTAAAACCTATAATGGCATTCATTGGTGTTCGAATCTCATGACTCATATTTGCTAAAAATTCAGATTTTGACTTATTGGCACGTTCTGCAACTTCCTTTGCTTCTTGAAGAGATTTTTCCATCTCCAAGCGTTGTGTTAAATCAACACTGATTGAAAGCAACATATCTCTGTTCTCATAACGAATAGGTAGAAGTGAGAACATCATAGAATAAATTCCACTTGGTCTTTTAAACTTTACAATTTTTTTATCCACAAAACCTTTATTTTGTAACTCCTGAAGTACCTCTTCTCTCTCATTTTCATCTGCATAATACTCTTTGACATTCACTGTATCTAAATCTAAGTTTTCAGCCTCATAATCAACCAAAGTTTGCTTATTTGCCAAATATGCCTTTCCATCAAAAGAACTGACAATTACATGTAAAGGAATATTATCAATCAGTGTTCGCATTTGTGCTTCACTATCTTTGAGGTTTTGCTCAATTTGTTTACGTGTGTTTATCTCTTTTGTAAGCTTTCTATTCCAATACGCAGTCCCCAATATCGCTATAAGAAGTACAAATCCAATCTGATAAAACAAAGAATAATCACGTGCTTCATCAACCTTCACATGGAGCCATCTACTGTTAATTTCCCTTTTATCGGACTCACTCATAGAACGAAAAACTTTATTAATGATACCTAGAAGAATTTTGTCATCATCGTGGAGTAAAATTTTATGATTAAAATTGTAATTTACCCGTCCAGCAATATGGAGTAGTTTTGGATAGTATGTACCTACATAGTACATACCAATTGCCATATGTCCCATAAAAGCATCAGCCTTTCCATCTTTTACCAGGTCTAAAGCTTCAAAAACATTTTTTGTCTCAATGACCTTTATATTTGGTTGCTGTTCTTTTAAGTAGTTGTAGCTAGTCCAGTACTTTGGCACGGCAATGGACTTTCCTTCTAATTCAGAAATATCACTAATAAAAGCCTGCGTATTTCTTGTCACTAATACAAAAGGAAAGTTTGCAAAAACATCAGAAGTGAGTCCTAGTTTCGTTTCATAATCACTTGCACCGATTCCGGGAATAATATCTATCTCTTTTTTCTTAAATTTTTCTATAACTTTAGGCCATGATGCAGAAGGAACATACTTAAAATTAATCCCAGTATTCTCAGTAATTAATTCTAAATACTCATTGATAATTCCTACCATTGTCTCATTCTCGATAATGGACATAGGTTTCCAATTTATTTCACTATAAGTAACTTCTGGATGATTTTTTATCCACTCTATCTCTTCTTTATTGAGTATGACTTTATCTTTTGTCCCTTTAGCATACTCAGAAAACCATCTCTTTTTAATAGCTTGTTTCTCTTCATCATTTACCGAAATAAGTGCTTTATTAATTATCGATAGTAATTCCGGGTTATCTTTAGGCGTTGCCATATGAAGCTTAAGACTCTTCTTCATACGATAAGATTTAAAAGGTACTATGGTAGTAATATTGTCTTTGAAAAGAGCATACTGAATTGAGGCATAAGTATCAAATAAAACATCTGCGTCTTTTTGAATTACTGCATCAATTGCCTCTGAAAATGTCCCTACTTCTACTATTTTAAGTAGTGGAAACTCTTTTTTTAAAATATTTTCATGTGCAAAATCTTTTGGTATTGCAACTCTTTTTCCATTTAAATCTTCAAGAGTCTCCACATGAACATCTTCACGAACAAAAAAATAGTCCAGCATTTCAAAATATGGTACAGAAAAGTCCATACTTTTAGCTCTCTCCTCCGTAAAATAAATTGCATGCAAGAGATCTACCTTGCCCTCTTTTATCTTTTTTAGATTATTACTCCACTTATCAACAATGACTTCAAACTCTAGACCTGTTTTTTCGGAGATTAAATCTAAGTAACTCTTACTAAATCCTGTGTACTTTCCATTAAAGTCTACAAAATCAAATGGTGCCCAATCTGGACCACCTCCAACCTTTACAATGGGATGTTCTCTTATCCACTCTTTTTCTCTAAGACTTAAAACTGGAGTACTATTTACTTTTTCATCATTGACACTTGACTTAAACCACTTCTCTTTAATCCTGTCTTGCTCTTCAAAACTAATATTTTTAAGAGTCTTTTCAATGATTGAAGCAAGGATTTTATTATTTTTGTTTACTGCTATTGAAGTGTCTGTTGTGAGAGTATCAAGTTTATTTACAATCTTTAAATTAGTCAGAAAGTTCTCTTTAATAATATAGGTTGCTACTGCAATGTTGCCTATATACGCATCTACTTTTCCAAAAGAGAGTGCCTCTAAAGACTCAGCATTTGAAGTGGTTAAAAAAAGATTGATTTCCGGATGCTTGGTATGCAACCACTCATGCAGGTAAGAACCCTCATTAACAGCAACAAGAAGTCCTTTTAAATCTTTAAGCTCTTTAATGCCAAATGTACCATCTCTTACTATGATAGCTAAAGGCATAGATACATAAGGTGTGGAAAAAGTTAAAAACTCTTCTCTTTGTGGAGTTTTTACTGCACAAGCCAAACCATCAAGTTCATCATTGTGCATCTGTTTCATAACATTAGCCCAGGTATCAGCTCTTACTTCAAAAGACAAACCACTCTTTTTTGATATTAGCTGTAAATAATCGGCTGCTATTCCCGTATGCTTTGAATCATCTCCTAAAAAATCATAAGGAGGCCAATTTTTATCTGCACCTAAAATAACTTTTGGATGTTCTTGTATCCATCTCCTCTCTTCCTCGCTTAAAAAGCTTTGCTCTGAAGCTATCAGATTAGAATAAAGAAAAAAGAAAAGAAAGAAAAAATATTTATAGTTTAGAGATTGCAATAAATTCATCTATGTGGTCTTCAAATATTTCTATTAAAGTAGGGTCAAACTGTGTTCCAGAGTGTCCAACCACATATGCTACAGCATCTTCGATACTCCATGCATCTTTATAAACTCTTTTATGTGTTAAAGCGTCAAAGACATCTGCTATTGCAACTATACGAGCATATATATGTATCTCTTCACCTTTTAAACCCTGAGGATATCCTTCTCCATTCCATTTTTCATGGTGCTGATAGGCAATTGCATCAGCAGCTTTCATAATTTTTCTATTCGGGACTTTGAGGTATTCATGAGCTTTGGCTGGATGCGTTTTCATAATCTCAAACTCTTCATCTGTTAAAGGTCCCTCTTTATGCAAAATAGCCTCAGGAATAGCCATTTTTCCAACATCATGCATAGGTGCCGCATCATAGATAATATTTGCTTCTTCTTCAGATAGAGCCGGATGATAATGTGCAAGCAAACGAGAGTATTCAGAGACACGGCGTATATGCTTTCCTGTCTCATCAGAAACAGATTCTATCATCTCTGTTAGGACATAAATGAGTTCTTTTTGACTCTCCTCTAATTCACTCAATATACGTTTCTCTTGCATATCCATTTTAATTTTAAGTGAAATATTATTCTCTTGTAGCACCCTTTTTGCCATATAAAGCTCTAAATGCGTTTTAACCCTAGCTAACAGTTCATCTGCATGAAAAGGTTTTGTAATATAATCAACTCCACCAAGTTTAAAAGCCTTTGTCATAGAATCAGTATCTACCTTAGCTGTTAAAAAGATTACTGGTATGTTTTTCAGACGTTCACTCTGTTGCATTCTCTGACAGACTTCATAGCCATCAAGTCCAGGCATCATAATGTCTAAAAGTACTAAATCAAAATTATTATCTTGCATTAGCTTAAGCGCATCATCGCCACTCTTTGCAAATGAAAATTCATAATTTTCCTCTTTTAAAATATTCATTGCCACCTGAATATTTTCTACAACATCATCAACAATTAATACGTGAAATTTTAAGTCCATTGTTTCATACCTTGAAAAGAGCTATTTATCAATTCTAACATAAAATATTGATTTCTCACTATTAATTTTTAATCAAAAAGAAAATCTTGAAAACACTATTTCTTAAATAATAAGATTACTAAAGTTTTCTCTGAAATTTGTTAATAATTTTTCGTTACTATTTCGTACGTTTAAAAACACAAACAACAACAAAGGAAATATATATGCTAGTAACTAATCCAGCTCCAGACTTTACAGCAACAACTGTTTTAGGTGACGGTTCAATCGTTGACAACTTCAAATTATCAGAAAACATGGGTGAAAAAGGTACAGTTCTTTTCTTCTATCCACTAGACTTTACTTTCGTATGTCCTTCTGAACTAATTGCTTTTGACCACAGACTTCAAGAGTTCAAAGACCGTGGCGTTAATGTAATCGGTTGTTCAGTAGATAGCCAATTCTCTCACTTTGCATGGAGAGAGACTCCGGTTAACAATGGTGGTATCGGCCGTATCGGTTACCCACTTGTAGCTGACCTTACAAAACAAATTTCAAGAGATTACGATGTACTTTTCGGTGAATCAGTAGCACTTCGTGGTTCTTTCCTAATTGATGGAAAAGGCATCGTACGTCACGCTGTTGTTAACGACCTTCCATTAGGACGTAACATTGATGAAATGATTCGTATGATTGATGCTATGCAGTTTACAGATGAGCATGGTGAAGTATGTGCTGCTGGTTGGCAAAAAGGTGACGAAGGTATGAAAGCAACTACTGAAGGTGTTGCAGAATACTTAGCAAAACACGAGGGTGACCTCTAATCACGCTTCCTTTGGCAATACGCTCTTTGCGTATTGCAAGCTCACACTAAAATCTCTAAATACTCTCTACTCTTTATCTAACTTCTCATGTGCTTTTTCACTTGCAGCATTTGCTCTCTCATAACTACCGTTAGGATTATGTTTACTTGCGCATCCTACAAAACCACTCAGCACTATAAGTCCTATTAAAAAATATTTCACTTCTGCTCCTTTTTTGTTCGACTTACCAAAAAGCCTCCTAAAACTATAAGCCCAATTCCTACAAAAGTCAAGCCATCAGGAAATGGGTCTCCTAGCATATATCCAAAACCTATTGCAAAAGGTATATTTGTATAGGAAACAACACCAATAATTCCAAGTTTAGAAGCTGAGTAAGCTTTGGTCAAAAGCCACTGAGAAAGTGTTGCTATAACTGCCATAAGTATTATTAAAAGCCAGACATTTAAAGTATAACTATACGAAAATTCAGGAAATAAAAATGCCACTGCTTTTGGAGGGGTAAAATATGGTGCTACAGATAAAAAGAAGAGTGGAAAGAGTGTTCCCACTGTAACAAAGGAGAGCATAATAACTCGAGTATCATAGATATCTTTTATTTTTTTAATAGTTGCATATGCAGCCGCTGCAAAAAAGCCACCAAGAACTCCTAAAAAATGTTCATATGAAACACTCATACCCATAGGTTTGACTATCATTACCACACCAACAAAGCCAATAATTAACGCTAGCATTGTAGAGAGTGTCAACTTCTCTCCAAGAAGATAAAAAGCAAGTAAAGTCACAAAAAATGGAGAAGTTTTATTTAAGGTGATTGCCTCTCCTAGGGGAATAGTGGTAATTGTATAGAAAAAAAGTATCATTGCCGAAAAACCAAAAAGCCCACGGGTAATCAAAAGATGTAGCTTACCTCCAGTCAGTTTCGGTGGGGTATGCTTTAAAGCGTATAGGATTAAAAAAAGTCCAATAAGATTTCTAAAAAAAACTATCTCCATAGCCGACATATACTCTGCAAGTACCTTTGAGAGTGCCCCACTAAATGCTGAAATAAAAGCACCTGCAAGCATGTAAAGCACACCTCTATCTACTTCTTTGAACATTATGCACCTCTTCTTACAAAATGCATCACCTTCTCATTTGCATATATGAGTTCATACCACTGTCTAGATGGCGCAATAAGTATAAGTTGTTTGGGGTTTGCACTTCTTGAGAGTGCAACATAAAACTGTGAAGGAGCGAATATCTCATTTGTCTGTATAATTAAATTCTCTATACTCATTCCTTGTGATTTGTGAATTGTAATTGCAAAGGCAAGTTTGATGGGATATTGGTAAATTGTAAACCTACTCTCTTCTATATACTCTTGCTTACCATTAACACTCTTCTCTTTCCACTCAGTCTTACTCTGTGCAAGCGGCTCAAGTTTAATAACCTTCCCATCAGACTTTCGTACATATACATAGTTTGTATCTATATTCACAATTTCGCCACGTTCGCCATTAAAATAATTCCACGCATTGCGTGTAAATAAGACAGGTGCACCAACCTTGAGTTCTAGTTCTTGCTCAATACGTGCATCATTTACAAAACGCTCTATTTCCCTTTCATCTACACTTTGAATATGTTTAATCAGCTGAGCTTCTTTAATAACAAGTTCTCCTTCTAAAGAGTCAAGTTGCACTCTGTTATGATAGTTTGCCGAGATGTTTTTCCCAAATAAAAAAGTACTGTGCGTCAATTCATAAGGAAGTGGTTTTATATACTCATTTAAATGATTGTGTATATCTTCATCAACATAACCAAAACGTACATCTTTGAGTAGTTCTATAAAACGCACATCATCTGTTCTATAAATGTGTGTTAGCTCTATCTTTTCAAAAGCAAACTCACTCCATGCTACAGACTCAAAAGCAAAAGCAAGTTCTTCATAAGCTTTCACAACAGGTGGAAGTTGTAAAAAATCACCGACGATAAGTATCCTACCCTTATACTCCGCTTGTTCTAAACGTAGTGCTATCATTTCAAAAAGTGAAGCACTTACCATTGATATCTCATCAATAACAATTAAAGACATACTTCCTATGAGTTTTTTAACTTTCTTTTTTATCTCGAACTTTTTATCTCTTTGCAACTCGTCTATACTTGCTGATATACCAAGATCAAAAAAGCTGTGAAGTGTCTGTCCACCTATGAGTGTCGCCGCCATACCTGTAGAGGCAAGTTTTGCAACTTTTTTCCCCTCCTCTTCATAAGCAGCTATTACGGCATTGGTAATTGTTGTTTTTCCAACACCTGCACCTCCTGTTAAAAATACATTACTCTTTGTGTGCAATTTTTCAAGTGTGATATCAACATAATTCATCTGCAAATCATAGCTATTATTACTAAAAATTCAGATTAATAGTAGTATGATAAATGCAACAATATTGGAGAAAAAACATGAACGATAGGATACTCATAGTCGAAGATAACAAAGCATTGGCAAAGCTACTTGCAAAGAAGCTCCAAGGTGCTCTTAACATTACCATCGACATAGCCTATACACTCCAAGAAGCAAAACTCTTCACTGCAAAATACAAATACTTTCTCTCTCTTTTAGACATCAATCTTCCTGATGCACCTAATGGAGAAGTTGTTGACTACATGCTTGAAAAAAGCGTCCCTGTTATTGTTTTAAGTGCAAACATAGATAAAGAGTTCCGTCAGAAAATTCTTAAAAAAGATATTATTGACTACGTAAACAAGGGTGGTATGAATGATGTGCATTATATTATTCAGACAATAGAGAGAATGCAAAAAAATCGCAAACATAAAGTTTTAGTAGTCGATGACTCCATGCTTGTACGTAAACAGGTCTCTTCAATGCTACGTAACCTTTTCTTTGAAGTAGTAAGTGTTGCACATGGCGAAGAAGCTCTTGCAATGCTTGATATACATCCAAACATTTCACTTGTTCTTACAGACTACAATATGCCTGTTATGAACGGACTTGAACTTACTTACGAAATTCGAAAACGCTATACAAAATCAGACATATGTATTTTAGCGCTCTCCTCAAATCAAGATGAAGAGATAAACGCACTCTTTTTAAAACAGGGAGCTAACGATTACATTAAAAAACCTTTCTCAAAAGAGGAGTTTTCGGTTCGTATTAACAACTCTGTAGAGGCACTTGAAAATATTCAAGAAGTGACTAACCATGCTAACAGAGATTTTCTTACTGGACTTTATAATCGTCGTTACTTTTATGAGGCTATGGCAGAATACCTAGAGGAACTCGAAGATAGTGTAGAGCAGTTTGTAATTGCAATGATAGACATCGACCATTTCAAAAAAATAAATGATAAATATGGACATGACGTTGGCGATAAGGTAATTGTGGCACTCTCAGAAATTCTACGCACCTCAACAAATCACAAAGATATAGTCGCACGTTTCGGTGGAGAAGAGTTCTGCTTAGTACTCAAAAATATCAACCGCTACAGTGCACCTGAAATTTTAGAACGTATTTTACAAGAGGTTTCAAATCACGTATGTAAACCAAACAAAAAAGAGAGCATCAAGTTCACTATCTCAATAGGTGCATCAATGTATGATGACACCCAATCAATTGAAGAGACAATTTCACAAGCAGACATGATGCTCTATCAAGCAAAAAACTCAGGTAGAAATCAACTCAGTTTCGCATAAAACAATATTTATTATAGGAGAGAATCACTATGAAACTTTACGCTCCATGGGAGAAAGCTTTCAACAAAATATATACACCGTTTGAGCACTTTTTACATGCACAGACTACTACTGGTATAGTACTAATGAGCATGACAATTATTGCGCTTATTTTAGCAAATACACCTCTAACGGATGCCTACGTACATTTTTTTCATACTAAAATCAGCTTTAGCTTTGGCTCGTGGGAACTTTCACAAACACTGCATCACTGGATAAACGATGGTCTTATGGCAATCTTCTTTTTTATTGTCGGTTTGGAAATCAAACGTGAGATACTTGTCGGTGAACTTTCAAATATTAAAATTGCAATTTTGCCAATTCTCTCTGCCATCGGAGGGATGTTACTTCCAGCACTTATATATATGCTTTTTAATCCGCATGGAGACGCATCTAATGGTTGGGGAATTCCTATGGCAACAGATATCGCATTCGCCATCTCAGCCCTTGTTCTTTTAGGACGTCGCGTCTCCCCTGCGCTTGTTACCTTCTTGGTCGCACTTGCTATAGTGGATGACCTTGGAGCAGTTTTAGTTATTGCAATTTTTTACACAGCAGAAATTCACCTTGATGCACTTTTATATGCTGGACTAGCATTTCTGACGCTCGTAGCATTTAACCGTTTTGGTATTCGCAATGTTTTAGTCTACTTCGTCGTTGGTGTTGTGCTATGGGTATTTATGCTTGAATCTGGTGTTCACGCTACTATTGCAGGTGTTATAGCAGCTATGGCTATCCCTTCAAAACCACATCACACACCTCTTGACTTTACCCAACATGCAAAAAATTTACTTGCAGAGTATGATAACTATCCGTGTACAACGGATCATATGATGCATGAGAGACAAAAAGCCATTTTGCAGAATGTAAAAGACAGAATAGATGCTGTTAACTCACCCGCAGCAAAACTTGAACATGACCTTCACCTGCCAGTTTCACTTATTGTTATCCCTCTCTTTGCACTTGCAAATGCAGGTATTAGCATAGAGTTTTCCTCTATTGGCGCAACAGTTTTAGAACCTGTCGCTTTAGGTGTTTTTCTTGGTCTTGTACTTGGAAAGGTTTTAGGAATTGCAGGAATAGCCTGGATAGCCATCAAATTAAAAATTGCGCAACTCCCTGAAAATAGCAATATGTCTCAGGTCTTTGGTGTTGCATTTCTTGGAGGGATTGGATTTACAATGAGTATTTTTGTTGCAGAGCTCGCTTTTGCAGGAGATGCTTCGCTCATATTTCAATCTAAGGTTGCAATTTTAGCCGCATCACTTGTCAGTGGTGCAATAGGCTATATTTGGCTCTATAGAGCCTCTATAAAAAAAGAGGCTCAAGAGGAGTAGGATATAGTTGCTCCTTCAAAATTAAACTCTAATTCTCGAGCTTTTTCTTTATAGAGTAGTGGACTATCCAAGTCCACAAAATGAATCACATCTCTATAAGCAAATGCTAAATAAATCGCTGTATTTATAGAGTAAGGCCCTTCTAACATAGACCCAAGCATGCAGACTATACCCTGCTCTCTTGCATATTCAAGAATTTCTATAGCCTTTGTTATACCCCCGCACTTCATCAATTTTATATTAATCATATCTGCACTTTGTGTCTGTACTATCTGCTTAACATCATTTAAGCTAAAAGCTGACTCATCCGCAAGTATTGGAATTGTACTGTGCTCTTTAATATCTTTTAATCCTACTAAATCTTGTGCAATTACAGGCTGTTCAACAAGAGCTATTCTCCTGTCATCAAAGGCTTGAACGTAACGCTTGGCATCTTCCCTACTCCAAGCCTGATTTGCATCTATGAGCAGTGTCAGATTTTCAAAACTCTCTAAAAAAGTTCGTGTAGTCTCTATGGCATGTGCTATATCTTCACCAAGTTTTACTTTGAGTATATCCATTCCCTTCTCTATAGCTTCTTGTGCATCTGTGCACATCTGTTCTATAGGATTCAAGCTGATTGTCACATCACTTTTAATAGGGGAAAAGTCTGTTATACCAAAATACTCAAACGCATCTACTCCTCTCTCTTGAAGACCTAAAGAAAAGAGTGCAATATCCAAAGCTGCTTTTGCACTCGAACCAATACTACTGTTATGTAGTATCTCTACAGCCTCTTTAACACTCCTACCGATTAGACTCATTTTTATACTCTCTATAGAGCCTAAAATAGTCTCTAAATCTTCACCTGTAATTGCCTTAGTTGCGGGTGCTTCACCAATTCCATTCCCTTGACTTGACTCTATAACCACACGAACAAACTCTACACTCTCTACTCTTCTTAGCGCTGTTATAAAAGGTTTTGCTAAAGCTATATACTCAACACTGGTTTGTATATTTGTGATACTCACTTACTTAACTCCAGTAAAATATTTCCAACGAATAAACCGCCAAATGTTCCTGCAAGATAACCCATTATCGCCATCAGTACACCTATGCCTACAAGGCGTTTATCATATGCCGCTGCAAGTATAGGAGCAGAAGCAACCCCTCCAATATTTGCTAAAGAAGCAACAGCAATACTAAAGAGATCTAGCTTGAAAATTTTTGCACTCACAACCATTATAAGAGCATGTAGTAAAAGAATACACATGCCTGCAAATACATACAAACCTACTCCCCAAAAACTCTCTATAATTGCTTGTGAACCAATCAATGCGACAAGTAGATATAACATTGTTGTAGCGAGTTCAGAACTTCCATATAACTCTCTTAAACGTGTAAAGGAGCCAATAACTCCAAATAGAGTTGCGAAAAGTACCATACTTGTAGTCTCACTTATAAAAACAAACTCTTTAGATACAAACTGTGTCAAAAGTGAAACTCCTAAAGCAAGCAAAATCAAACTCCAATATCTCGGTGTCCCCATCGTACAAGCACAAGCTATCTCACCAAGACCTATGGTGTTCCAGGACGCTTTTGTAAAATTGTTAAAGCCTTTGGCAAAAGGAACCAAAAAGAGTAAAAACATCACCCATATTGTGTAGTTAACACTATCTACAACCAAGGCATACGCGAATGCCTCTTCTGAAACACCCAAAGCACTTCCAACAGCTACCATATTAGCTGTTCCACCCATCCAACTACCAGCAAGTGCTCCAAAAGCAGCTGCCATGTCTTGAGAAAATGAAAAAAATGAAGCAATAACTATAAAAGAGAAAGCTATACTCAACACAGACAGAGTATACGCTAAAACAAGTGACTTACCTAAACGTATAAACTGAGAAAAATCTACTTGCAGAAGCATCAAAAAAAGCATTGCAGGAAGTAGGTTCGTTTTTGTGAGCGTATAAAGCTCTTTTTGTCCATCATTTAACTCATATACACCAAAAGAGGCGAGAAACATATTAAACGCATAAATAATCACGACTGCCGGAAGGTATGTAAAAACTTTAAAATGTGACTTACTCTCAAGAAGATAAAAAAAGGTTACAATAAACGCTAAGGTTAATAGATAAAGAAGAGGGTTTTCAATCACACGTTGCTCTTTATTTTTTTTCTAAGTGTACCATATTTACAACTCTTACAAAGGCTCTTTCATGCATACAAAACTTTTTGCTCTAAGCTCTTTCATATTAAGTTCTCATCTTTTTGGAGCGGCTCTCTCTCAGGAGATAAAAAATCCATCACTCATAGTCTACAATGACAACATTGGTGTTGTACATGAAGAGCGTGAAGTCACACTTGAACTCAATGATACACAAATAGTATATGAAAATGTTGCCAAAAGTATAAATACAGACTCTATAAACGTCAAACTTGATCCAAATATACAACTCAAATCACAACAGTACAGATTTGACAAACTAACACAAGAAAAACTTTTAGATGCACATATAGGCAAAAAAGTTGAATTTAGACGTCTAAAACATGCAGGAGAGTATGAAATTCTTCCGGCTACACTCCTCGCCCATCAAGGAGAAGAGTCAATTGTAAAAACACTCGATTATCAAATACTAAGTGTTCAAAGTTCTTCTATTATTTTTGAAAGTATTCCAAATGAACTCATTACAAAGCCCTCTTTAGTGTGGAATATAAAAACACACAAAGCGCTTCAGACAGATATTTCACTAGATTATCTCATTAACAATATAGGTTTTAAAAGTAACTATATTTTAAATCTGGATACAAATAACTCAACACTAAGTGGATGGATAACCATAGACAACCGCTCTGGCAAAAGTTTTCACAATACAACACTCTCTTTACTGGCAGGAGATATTAACCGTGTTCAAAATCCAGAAATTTACACACGTGCAAAAGAGCATCTTGTTTATGCTTCCAATACACCTGAGATAAAACAACAAGCATTTGAGGAATACCATTTTTACTCTGTTCCATTTAAAGTCTCACTCGCAAACAATGAAAAAACTCAAATTAAATTTCTTCAAAAAAATGACCTCAACGTCACAAAAATATATAAAACGCAACTCAACAATCCTCTCTATGTACAACAACAGATAAAAGGTAAAGTTTTACAATATGCCACGTTTTCAGGCTTAGATGTTCCGCTGCCAAAAGGTATTGTACGCAGTTATGCAAAGCTTGAAGAAAAAACAATCCTTCTTGGAGAGAGCCAACTTGAGCACACTCCAAAACAGCAACATATAGAGCTGCTATTAGGACAAAACTTTGACCTGCAAATAATACAAGAACCACTTAAACGCGAAACACGTCAAAACTGGATAAGTTGTGATATCGCCTACAGTATCAAAAACAACTCTTCGGAAGTAAAAAAAGTCACACTTGAAATTCCTTTTAACAATGAGAGCGATTCCATTATAAATACAACTCAAAACTATACCCTTACTAAGGGAAATTTAGTTACATTTACACTGCTCGTTTCGCCAGAGACAACAGAACAATTTAATGTACACTATGAGAGTAAAAGATAATGGCAAAATATATAATTTTAGATACCGAAACTACAGGAACAGATGAAAAAGACAAAATTATCCAACTTGGATACATCGTACTTGGAGGACAAGAGATAGAGGTACATAATGAGTTTAACTCAAGTGATATACCCATAAGCTACGGTGCTATGGAAACACACGGCATTACTCCTGAAGCTATAAAAAATAAACCAATATGCATTCAAACGACTGCTTATAAGAGGCTTGTAGAACTTAATAACAATGAAAACTACCTCATCATTCACAATGCCCCTTTTGATATTACTATGCTAGAAAAAGAGGGATTTGTTACAAAGATGAAAGTTATTGATACACTGCGTGTTGCAAAGCATGTGTTTGTTGAAGAAGAAGCGCATAGACTACAGTATTTTCGTTATAAAATGGAACTTTATAAACTAGAACAACAAGAGGCTGAGGCACTTGGAATTGTTGTTAAGGCACATGATGCTATAGGTGACGTACTCGTACTCAAGCTTTTTTTGACCAAACTTAAAGAAGCTGTCTTAAAGATGTTTCCAGGAGAAAACCCAGTAGAAAAGATGATAGACCTGACTAATACGCCTATTCTAATTAAAAAGTTTCGTTTTGGAAAACACAAAGGAAAATTACTTGAAGAAGTAGCTCAAGAGGATGTTGGATACCTACGTTGGATGCTTGGCAATATGGAAAATTTAGATGATGACATGCGATACTCTATAAACTTTTATTTAGGTGCTTAAAGCGCTAAAAGTATAAAAAGAGTAAACGCGATAGAGGCACTGATAAGTGCATAGGGGAGTTGTGTTTTTACATGTTCAATAACTTCACAATCAGATGCCATTGAAGATATAATTGTAGTATCAGAAATTGGCGAACAGTGGTCTCCAAAAATTCCTCCACTCATAACAGCTCCAATAACCAAAAACATATTTGCATCCATTCCCGCAGCCATAGGAATAGCAATAGGCATCATAATACTAAATGTACCCCAAGAAGTTCCAGTAGAAAAAGAGATAATAGCGCTTAGTAAAAAAATGAGCGCTGGTAACATAAAAGCAGATATATTCCCAGATGCAAAAGATGCAAGGTACTCACCAGTTTTGAGCATTCCTGTGACATCTCCAAGAGCAAATGCAAAAATAAGTAAAAAAGAGATTGTCACAAATCCTTTAGCACCATTATAAGCCGTTTTCGTCCAAACTTTTAAACTCATGTTTTTAGTTCCAACATAATAAAACAGTGTGAATAACAGAGTAGTAAGAATGGTGTAAAAAATGGCACTCGAACCACTTCCTTTTAAAATATTTCCATTGCCACTAATATATAAAAATACAAAAACAAGTACAAGCATTAATAAAATAGGAAAAAGCATATAAAACATACTTGAGGTTCTCTTTGGAGTAAAAGAACTTTTTGATGGCACATATGCAAGCCTCTTCATTGCGCCGATATCTAAGCGGAAATAGATAAATATAAATGCCATTACAAGTGCTAAAATAGCATAAAGATTATATTTTATAGAGATTAACAGTGTCTCAAGTGCTCCACCTTGGATATATCCTAAAGATATTTGTGTAGTTATCAATCCAAGTAGAAGTGCTCCATAACCGTTAAATAAAATAAGTGAACCAATAGGAGCTGATGTAGAGTCACAGACAAAGGCAAGTTTTGCATGGGGAATTTGATATTTATCACACAGAGGCTTTCCAACTGCACCTGATATTAAAGCCGTGATAGAAGTCTCAACAAAGATAATTACTCCGAGTATATAACTAAGCATCAAAGCTGAACGTGATGAGCGAACAAAAGACTTTTTATGTAATACATACTCCACAAAGCCATTAACTCCACCACTTTTTTCAATTAGTGCCATAATAGAGCCAGCCAAAATAACAAAAATAAGTGTTTTTAAAATCCATGCTTCACTTAAAAGTTTTATAAACAGCTCATACAATGTAATAAATGAAGCCACTACATCGTAACCATTGAGAATAAAAACACCTACAATAACACCACTAAATAATGAAAGTATGACATTTCGAGTATAAAGGGCTAGGGATATTGCTAAAAGCGAAGGAAGAAGTGAAAGATAAGAGAGTTCTATAAAGCTCTCCTAAAACTCTGTGGAGAGAAGCATTAAACCATTACGACCGAACTTCTCTTTATAAAGCTCACACTCTTTTTGTGCTACGACCTTAAAGCCAAGCTTTTTATAAAATAATTGATTTTCTAAAGAACCAATTTCAATAATTGTCTGTGCAATTGTATAACCTTTTAAACGAGCTGTTAAAAGACTTTTTTGCATAAGTGCTTTTAAAACACCCACATCAATGAAGCCTTCTAACTCTTCCATAAAATCAAACATCAGGGTTCGTTTATTCAGTTTAAAATCACACTCTTCTAAAATAGTTAGAAGTTCATCAAACTCTGTGCACCCAACTTCGCTTAACGCTTCTATAAAAGTTTCATTTGTAGCAATTCTCGGTTCATAACTGCAGAGTGTTCCAACAGACTTGCCATCCATACTAGCAATTAAAAAGTTTTTATAGTGACAGTGACTCTTTGCCTCTGTCTGTGTTAACTTTATAAGAGATTCTATAATGGCATCCGTATTGTTTGTAGCAAAAAGCAAATCAAAAATTCCCTCTTTTTTGCCTGCACGAGAACTTTGAAGTATCATACGTGCCAAGAAAGGAGCATCTTCCACCGTCGCTTGCCTAATTGTTATAGCCATTATTGCTCATCCAAAAATTAATTTACTTCATATGTTAGTAATAGTACCATACTTTATGATAAAAAGTTTCTTAATTATTACAAGTTTGGAAATATTGTTATTTGCTTCCCAGCAGATAGTATTGGTTGTTGCAGACGACTTCAATACGTCTAAAGCACAACTTGAATTTTATGACGATAACATAAAGCTTTTTACTAATGATGTTAACATTGGTAAAAATGGCTTAGCATGGGGAATAGGTGAAGTAAGTATAGCCCATCAAAAAAGTGATCCAATAAAACAAGAAGGAGATAAAAAAGCTCCTGCAGGAATTTTCAAACTCACGGATATTTTTGGTTATAAACATCAATCACACTATAAACTTCCCTATCTCTTTACTCATCAAGAACTGATATGTGTAGATGACTCTTCATCGTCTTTTTACAATACAGTCATTATGAAACGTGGAGATGAAAAAAGTTTTGAAAATATGAAACGTGATGATGAACAATACAAACTAGGTGTTGTAGTAGGACACAATACAAAAAAAGTTAAAAATGCTGGTTCTTGTATATTTCTGCATATAGAAAAAAGCAAAGATATGGGAACACTAGGATGTACTTCTATGGAGTACAATGAGTTAGAAAAAATTGTCAAGCACTTAGATGCGAACAAAAATCCGATACTTATTCAGATTCCGTTCTCTGCAAGTAAGGAGATACTAAAACTCTATCCATTTTTAGAGAGTTCTAGTCTTCTTCATCCTCATCATCTATAAAGTCTGCTTTGTCCAAAACTTTTGGTTTTGCTTTAGCAGGTTGTAAATTACTAATACTCTGAGGCTCTATTTCTAAAGTCATAGCAATAAAAGAGACAAGAGCATTATCATCTATAATCTCTTGGCAAGTTTTTGAAGTGTTAAAAACAGTAAGCACACCATTCTCCATAAGCACATCTCTAGTATTAATACCAAGTTCAGCTGCAAGCATATGTAAATCAGGTCGATTTAACTGTACTCCTGCGATGTGCATAGAAAAACCTTCTCTTGGATCAGGTATAGTTATCGTAGACACTTACTCTTCCTCCTTTGTCATTTTATCTTTTGCAGCAATTCCCATAAGAGAGAGACCTGTTTTTAAACTCAAAGCTACAACGCAAAGAAGCTTCAGTAATTTTGCTTCATCTTCCGTACCGATAATTTTCACATCATAATAAAACTTATGAAGTGAAGCTGCCAACGATTTTAGATATTCAGGAAGTTTTTGCACCTGACGTGAAGTAAAAGCATCTTCTACAACCTCTGGAAGTAATAATGCATCAAAGAGAAGCATATCAGCATTTTCACCAAGGTTTTTCAAAGAAGCATTAGTAATATCATCTTTTGCTACACTTGCTTTAGAGAGCATAGTTTTAATACGTGCATGTGCATACTGAATATAAAAAATAGGGTTTGAACTATCCTCTTTTTTAAACTCTGCCAAATCAAACTCCAAAGCAGTATCACTCTTTTTACTTGCGAAAATAAAACGTAAAGCATCTGCACCTATCTCATCAATAATATCACTCATAAGTATGACATTACCCGCACGTTTACTCATCTTATACGGTTCCCCGTCTTTTAACAGAGAAACCATTTGTGAGAGAAGTACTTCAAGTTTATTAGAGTCATAACCAAGAAAATCAATCGCTGCATTTACACGAGGAATATACCCATGGTGATCAGCTCCCCAAATATTTATATAGTGTTCATATCCACGTTCAAATTTTTGGTTATGGTAGACAATATCACCTGCAAGATATGTAGGACGTCCATCTTCACGTACTACAACTCTATCATGATCATCACCTTTAGTCTGTGAAGATATCCAGAGTTTTCCCTCTTTTTCATAAACATTGGCACCCATTTTTTTCATAACTCTATCCCAGTCATCATAAAGACCCGACTCGTTTACAAATGTATCAAAATGGATGTTCGTATCAGCTAGAGTAGAAACAATTATCTCCATAACCTTATCTTTTGCCCACATTGCAAGCTCTTTTTGGCGAGACTCATTAGTGAATATTTCTACACCGAACTTCTCTTGTGCTCCATTTGCAAGCTCTTCAAGATACTCACCTCTATAGTATGCCTCAGGATACTCAACGCTCTCTTTTAAAATATTTTCACGAGCATATAATTGAATAGAAAGCCCAAGTAAATCTATTTGATTTCCAGCATCATTGACATAATACTCTGCAGTAATGTCATAGCCTAAATGCTTTGCAAGACGATAAAGTGTATCTCCATATACGGCGCCACGAGCATGACCAATATGTAGTGGTCCAGTTGGATTTGCACTCACAAACTCTAAAAGTATTTTTTGATTTTTCTCACCTTTTGCAAAGTCCGAAGGATTCTTTAATGCCCAAGAAGCATATTCTGCTAAAAAGCCTTCACTTAAACGAAAATTCAAGTAACCTTTCACAGATTCCACACTTGCGAACTCTTCACTATCGTGAAATGAGTTAGCAAGCTCTTCAGCAATTAGCATAGGAGATTTTTTCAGCTCTTTAGCGAGTGAAAAAGCAATTGGGGTTGCAAAGTGACCAAAAGAACGGTCACGAGGTTTTTCTAAAACAACTTCTCGACCCAGTTTTTCGCGCAATAGCGCCGATACTCGTTGCTTCAAAATTTATGCTTGAGTTGTAGTTTTTGTAGTAGTTTCAGTAGATGATGCTACCTCTTCACTACCTTCAACTTTTTTAGGAGCTTCAGCAGTTACTTGCTCGTCTACCTCTTTCATTTCTGACTTAAAGTTTTTAATTCCTTTACCAAGACCTTTTGCTAAGTCAGGTATTTTTTTAGCACCAAATAATAGTACTATAATTCCAAAAATTATAAGCAGTTCTGTTCCGCTAGGCATTCCCATATCTTTTCCTTTTTTCTAAATAAAGTTGTGAATTATATCTAAAATTCTATTTAAATATCTTCCCACTCTTGTACAAAAGTATTTATTTTATCGTGCGGTATTTTTAGTCTTGCAGTAATTGCAATCTGACGAAGTACATCTGCTGCAATATCAAGATTGTCATTCACAACAAGATAATCATACTCAGATATTCTTTGTATTTCACGTTTTGCCATTTTCAAACGCCCATCTATAACTTCTTGTGAATCAGTAGAGCGACTTACTAATCTTCTTTGTAATTCAGAGAGACTTGGCGGTGTTATAAAAACAGATGTCGTAATATCTCCAAGACGATTTTGAACTGCCATATTCCCTTGTACATCTATATCAAAAATAACTAACTTACCCTCTAAAAGAGCTTTTTTAACAGGTTTTAAAGATGTACCATAATAGTTTCCATGGACAATTGCATACTCTAAAAAATTGTCATCTTCAATATCTTTTTTAAACTCAGCTTCACTCACAAAATGATAATGGATTCCATCACTTTCCCCCTCACGAATTGGACGAGTTGTTGTAGAAATAGAAAAATAGTACTCACCTATATCCTCTTTAATTTTATTTATAAGGGAACTTTTTCCTGCACCACTAGGACCTGAAAGTACTAAAACAACACCGTTTTTTTCAATGAGCATTATTTACCACCCAAGGTAATATTGATAGTAATTTGCATCCCTTTCATTGAAGCTGCCACTTTTTTATCACTAAGTGCCTCTAAAAGATTTTTAAGTGCTTCAACGCCTTCTATCTCTTCTCCAACTTCTTTATCAGAAAAATCTGTATCTATGTCTTCTACCTTAGTAACTTCATCCTCTTCAAAAAGTTCCTCTTCTAAAGGCTCATCCTCACTTTCTTCATCAACATCTTCGCCAATAGCAAGTTTTAAATCACGTGCATTTAATGAATCTAAAGAGTCAATTTCATTTGTTGCTATATCAAGTAAAAGTTCATCATCAATCTCGCTCTCTAACTCCTCTTGTGTCAGTTCATCAACTGCATTCTCTATCTGCATTTCTAAACTTAAACTATCATCGAGTTCTTCAAGTTCATCATCTAAATCAAACTCATCAAGTGATGACTCTACTTCAGCTGTTTCAGGCTCATCTAAGAGAGTTTCGTCTTCTGTTACATCCTCTTCTGCTTGAGAATCTTCAGACAACTCCTCTAAATCATCTATTACACTCAACTCTTCACCTGGCTCTTCTAACACATCATTAGAAAGTTCTTCATCTAGTTCATCTAAAGATTCTTCCTCCGTAACTTCTTGAGTCTCTGATTCATCAGGAAACTCATCTTCAGAAGCCTCTTCATCTAGAGTTTCAGTTATCATTTCCTCACTTTGAGACTCTTCGGACTCCAAGGCACCTGAGAGTTCCATATCTAACTCATCGTCAAGTATAAACTCATCACCAAGTTCTTCTGTGTCTTCACCCTCTTCAAGCGATAAAGCATCTTCAAGCTCAAGCTCATCATCTAAACTCAACTCCGTATCATCTAAAAGTTCTTTTACTTTTTGTGCTTCTTCTGTATCAAGGACACTCTCACCTAAACTTGTCTCATCTTCATCAAAAAGTAATTCATCATCTAAACTAAGTTCATCATCAAGCTCATCTGTTAATTCTGCTCCTAACTCAGTTGTATCTAAGTCTAAATCATTTTCTAAAAGTGAATTTTCTAGCTCTGTAGAACCCAGTTCAAGTTCATCTGAAAGTTCCATATCTAAATCATCATCAAGTGTTAAATCACCTGAAAGTTCCCCAGATAAGCTCTCATCTTCACTACCAAAATCATCCAACTCTTCAAGTCCATCTAAAGGCTCATTTAAATCCACAACCGCATCTTCTGGAGCTTCTACTATGTCACTTACGTCATCGTCTTCATCAAGGACTATATCACCTTCACTATCACTAATTGTCGCAAATATTTCCACTAAATCTGTTGGTAGAAAAGGTTTTTTAAGTGTTTGTGTAAATTCTTTAGGCTCTTCAATATCTCGTGTACAAATAAACAAAGAATTAGTAAACGCTACCTTGTCTTGTAAGGTAGCATATAGCTCCTCATTATAAAAAGCATCATCCACAACAACTAAATCATAATCATGACTCTCGATTTCATCTGTAGAGCTTACAATATCTAATTCATCAGAAGTTTTTTGTGCACTAAGTCTTACAAGTTTTGTAACTACGGGATTGTCATTTAAGAGCAATATTTTCATAACGCGGGTCCTATAAAGAAGTTCAAAATCACTATTTGACACTATTGTATCAAAATAATTTAAAAAAACATCTCTAAGGCGTTGAAAGCTTCCATCATTTGCCCTTTTAAAAGGAACATAATAGTCCCTAAAGTAGCGATTAATACTCCAAAAGAGATAGCAATTTTAATAGGAAAACCTATAACTAAAATGTTAAATTGTGGCATAGTTTTCATAAGCATTCCAAATATTACATCCTGAAGCCATGCTAACGCAGTTATTGGAAAAGCTATCATAAAACCTACTAGAAACATATTTGTTGTTGCATGCATTGTATACGCAAAAAACTCTTTTTGCATCACAAATCCTCCTAAAGGAACACTTTGTAAAGAACCATCAATAAAAAGTAATAACCAGTGATGCAAATCAAGTGCAAAAAGTATCATTAAACCTAAAAGCGAAAGAAACTGAGATATGATAGGCATTGAAACACCCGATTGAGGATCGATTGCACTTGCCATAGAAAATCCCATCATAAAGGATATTTGACCACCTGCAAAAGTTATAACATTATATGCAAGAAGAAGCACCAAACCTATAGCCATACCAAAGACGAATTCACTGAGTATTGCTAAAAAAATGGTTGCCACATCTAGATGAATTGTAAGAGGAGGCATCGAGGAGTAAAACACTATGGTAAAGAAAAAAGCCATAGTCGTTTTAATCGTCATGGGGATATTCATATGAGAAAATATCGGTGTTGCAATAAAGAGTGCAGCGAAGCGAAAGAAAAGTAGTAAAAAGCCGACTATATAACCTTCACTAAATACCTGTGCCCACTCCACTATGCAACCTTTACCAACTCTCTGTTTTCAAGTTTATATACATGCTGACACATATGAGCCAATTCATTATCGTGCGTCACTAATATCATACCTGCAGATTCATCGCGACAGTAATCAAAAAAGAGTTGCATTACTTCATTAGCAGTCTCTTTATCTAAATTCCCAGTTGGTTCATCCGCAAAAATTAGTTTGGGCTTTTTGGTTAAAACTCTCGCTATGGAAACACGTTGCTGCTGTCCTCCAGAGAGTTGTGTTACTTTTTTTTCTATCACCTGTGCTATGCCTAAACGCTCTAATAAATTCATATCAATAGAGTTAAGAGACAATATCTCTGCAACTTCTAAATTTTCGTATGCACTAAATCCATTAAAAAGATAATGCGCCTGAAACACTAAACCTAAATCATTCCGTTTCATCTCAGAGAGTCTTTTAGTACTCATACTAGCTATATCTTCATCCATTATCCTCACACTTCCCTCTTTGGGAGCTAACAGAGTAGAAAAGATATGTAAAAGCGTAGACTTTCCACTTCCACTCATACCAATAATTGCAACACTTTCACCTGCCATTAACTCTAAAGATACATTAGAAAAAAGTTCATAATCAAAACTGTGAGATATATTTTTTGCGCTTAGTAAATTCATAAAAAAATTATAGCCAATCTACTCTTGTTTATTCATAACCAAGCATCATTGGCATCATCTGCATCGCAGAAGAGTAATTTGGTACACTGACACTAAAAATATAAAGACCATAAATAACTAATAAACTTACGGAAACGAGAAGAGTTTTTTGCAGAGTATTAAACTTTACAGTCGGCTCTTTTTCTTCTATCTCACATATACCGCCAGGACAATGTTTTGCAGCTTCTTTATATATCATGTTATACATTTTACATCCAAGACATATAGAAAATGCAGACTCCGAAATTAAAAGAGTTAAACAGACAACGCATATCACTATTTTTAAAGGTGTCATCTGTGGTTCAATAACGACAAAATAAAACATAATAACTGATAGAAGCAAACCTATAGACCAAGCAAAACGTTTTTGAGCTGCACCTACATACTCAGGTTTTTGATGTTGAATAAAAAAACGACCCGCAAGTAAGCTAGGTGAGTAACGTGGATTGAGAATACGTACAAAAAAATCAAGCATAAAAAATGTGACAAAGTACTGTGTAAAAACGAAATGTCCTAACATAAAGCTATTCATGAAACTGAGCATTCCAAATAAAAAAAGTAATCCTGCAGCAGCTCTTGCTTCACGTTCATTCAAGACTAGCACATCATAGCCATGAACTTTTTCACCAAAGGAAGACATAAAAACTCCTTGAAACAATAAGAGAAATTATAACAGTACTAAGTAAAAATGTAAGAATTTAAAAAAGAGAGTAAGTAGATAAATGAGGTTTTGGGTAAGCCAAAGGCTTAACCCATTTGTGCAGCAACTTCAGCAGCGAAGTCATCTACAACTTTTTCAATACCTTCACCAACTTCAAGGCGAATGAAGTCAACGATTTGTGCAGTTCCACCAATTGCTTTTGCAGCAGTTTCTACAGCTTCAGCAACAGTTTTCTTATCATCTAAAACGTAAGTTTGGTCAAGAAGACACTGCTCTTTATCTAAAGTAGTGTTATCATCAACAAAACGTGCTAATGAACCTGGGATAATTTTGTCCCAAATTTTTTCTGGTTTACCTTGAGCAGCCAAATCAGCTTTAATGTCAGCTTCCGCTTGAGCCATTACAGCATCAGTAAGTTGCATCATTGATACATAAGTTGGAACGTTTTTAAGAGTTTTTCCTAAACGAGCAAGCTCTTCATTCTCTTTTTTGATTGCTTCAATTCTACCTTTTGTCTCAGACTCAACGAACTCAGCGTCGAAATCTTTGTATGAAAGTGTAGTAGGTTTCATAGCAGAAGCGTGCATTGCAACTTGCTTAAGAGTGTCTCTCATGCCCTCAGCAGTTTTTGCACTGTCACATTTTGCTTTGATAACAACAGCAATACGGTTGTTTGAGTGAACATATGCATTCATAGCAATTGTGTCATCTTCAGCTTCAAGTGTTCCAAAACGGCGAAGTTCGATTTTCTCACCAATTTTTGCAACAGTTTCAGTAAAAAATGTACCAAACTCAGTTCCCATAACACCAGCAACATCAGTTGGGTTTGTGTTATACACCTCTTCTGTAGTTTTAAGTACAAGGTTTTTAAAGCCATCGTTTTGTGCAACGAAGTCTGTCTCTGAGTTAATTTCGATTACAGTAGCTTTAGAGAAGTCATCAGCAAGTTTAAGACCTACAAGACCTTCTGCTGCAACTCTATCTGCTTTTTTCGCAGCTTTAGCAATACCACGTTCTTTAAGCCACTCAGTAGCTTTAGCCATATCTCCATCACACTCAACAAGTGCTTTTTTACAATCCATCATAGGAGCATCAGTAGCTGCTCTTAAGTCCTTAACCTGTGCTGCTGAAACTGACATGATTACGCTTCCTCTGTTACAGTTTCTTCAGCTACTGGAGCTTCTTCTTCAGTTGCAACTACTTCTTCATCTTCAGCTGTTCCATCACGAAGTGCTTTACCTTCATTGATAGCCGCTGTCATTTCACGACAGAAAAGTTGAATTGAACGAATTGCATCGTCATTTCCTGGAATTGGGTAAGTAATAACATCTGGATCACAGTTAGTGTCAAGTGGTGCTACAACTGGAATACCAAGACAATTAGCTTCTGCAACTGCAATGTGCTCTTTAGCAGCATCTACAACAAAAAGCATATCTGGTAGTTTTTTCATATTACGAATACCACCGAAATACGTCTCAAGTTTCTCTTTTGTACGACCAAGCATAAGTGCTTCTTTTTTCGTTAAAAGATCAATTTGACCATTTTCTTGCATCTCAGTAATTACATCAAGTTTACGAATTGACTTTTGGATTGTTGGGAAGTTAGTAAGCATACCACCTAACCATCTGTTATCAACATACGGCATACCACAAGCAATTGCTGCATCTCTTACAGAGTTACGAGCTTGTTTTTTTGTACCAACAAAAAGTACAGTTTTCCCTTCAGCTGCTGCATCCATAACTATAGTGTACGTGTTACGGAAATAACGAAGAGTTTTTTGTAAATCTATAATATAGATGTTTTTACGAACACCGAAAATGTATTTTTTCATTTTTGGGTTCCAACGACGTGTTTGGTGT
>JAFGVE010000021.1 GCA_016938175.1 Campylobacterales bacterium | reverse complement strand
TGAGCTTTACTCTAAATAGTAATTAATAATAAAAGGGCGTTAAGATATGAAAAAAATTAAAACTACTCCACTTGCTCCTCAAGAGTTTGAGGTAGAACAAATTAGTGAGAATGAAGCAAACATAATGGCATATCCGTTTGAGACGGGTTATGCTATTTCATTAGCACATCCGCTTCGCCGTTTTCTATTAAGTAGCTCTGTTGGTTATGCGCCAATAGCTATCAAAATCGAGGGTGCTAAACATGAGTTTGACTCAGTTCGTGGTATGCTTGAAGATATATCAGATTTTATTTTAAATCTAAAAGAGATTCGTTTTAAACTCAATAATGAGGCTGCAGAGTCGGAAATCGCTTACTCGTTTGCAGGTCCTTGTACCATTACAGGAAAAGACTTAACAAACAGTGAAGTAGAAGTTGTTACTCCAGATGCTCCATTAGCAACACTTAATGAAGATGCAAATCTTAACTTTAGCATGAAAATTGCTCAAGGTATTGGTTATGTTGCAAGTGAAGATACTTACGAAGAACTAGAAGATGGGTACATAGCACTTGATGCTTACTTTACTCCAGTTCGTAGTGCAACTTATAAGATTGAAAACGTTCTTGTTGAAGATAACCCTAACTTTGAAAGAGTTGTTTTAAACATAAAAACAGACGGTCAAATTTCACCTGTAGATGCTTTTAGAAACTCTTTAGAGGTAATGTATGCACAGCTTGCAGTATTTAACTCTGAAATCAGTATAAAAGCTCCTGCAACTATTGAAAGAGTTGAAGAGTCTCCGGATCTTAAAAAGCTTACAACTAACATAGATAGTTTAGGTTTAAGTGCTCGTAGTTTTAACTGTCTTGATCGTTCAAACATTAAACTTGTAGGTGAAATTGCACTTATGAGTACTAACGATTTGAAAAATGTTAAAAATCTTGGAAAAAAATCTTACGATGAAATTGTAGAAAAAATTCAAGAGTTTGGTTATTCAGTTGGTGCTGATTTAGCTGATGACGTAGTTACTGCGTTAAAAAAGAAAATAGAAGCCGTACAGGCTTAATTAAGAGGATTATGAGATGAGACATCGTCATGGATACCGCAAACTAGGTCGTACAAGTGCACACCGTGCAGCACTTCTTAAAAACCTTAGTATTGCACTTATAGAACATGGAAAAATCGAAACTACTGCAATGAAAGCAAAAGAGTTACGTTCTTATGTTGAAAAACTAATTACGGTTGCAACTAAGAATGATTCAAATGCTCACAGAGCAGTATTCGCAGCGCTTCAAAGTAAAGAAGCAACAAAAACTTTAGTAAATGAAATAGCTCCAAAGTATGTTGATCGTCCAGGTGGATATACAAGAATTACTAGAACAAGAATTCGTCGTGGTGATGCAACTACTATGGCGTTTATAGAGTTAGTATAATTCATTACTTCCTTTGAGTGCTTTTTGCACTTAAAGATAAGGGACTTTGTCCCCACAATCAACTAAACTGCAAACACTTTTAAGTGATTAACTCCCAACTTTAAACTACTTTTATTACCAGGAAGAACCATGAGTGATTTCGCATTTGGAACTTATAGAGTTACAGAAAATAATCCTTTACACATACAAGCGATACGTGATGCTGTTAATGCAGGCGTTAGATTAATAGATACTTCGACAAACTATATGGATGGTAGTGCCGAACGGGCTATAGCATTAGCGTTACAAGGTGTTAGTAATGATATAGCTAATGAAGTAGAAATAGTAAGTAAGTTCGGATATATTCAAGGTACGAATCTCTTAAAACATAAAGAGGAACCATATGAAGATGTTGTTGAGTTTAGTGAGAGTTGTTACCACAGTATCTCTCCTTCGTTTATGGAAACACAACTTATGGAGTCTCTGCTACGTTTAGAGAGAAAAAGTTTAGACTGCTATCTATTACATAATCCAGAATATTTTTTATATGATGCCATTAAAAAAGAGATTCCAAGAGATGAAATGCTTGATACTATGTTTGATAAAATCTATGATGTTTTTGTTGCACTGGAGAAGCAAGTAGAAAAAGGAACTATAAAGACTTATGGAATAAGTTCAAATAGTTTTGCAAAGCCACAAAGTCATTTAGAGTTTTTACCTTATGAAGATTTAATTACGCTAGCAGATAGAGCTGCAGAGTATGTAGGAAATGAATCACACAGTTTCTCAACCATAGAGCTTCCTATAAATATATTAGAACAAGAGGGCTTAAAGTGTGCATGTTGGGCAAAATCCAACGGTTTACGGGTGTTGGCAAATCGTCCTTTAAATGCCCAAAAAGATGATTTGACATATCGTCTTGCTGATTATGAAGAGAGTAAAGAGTATTTCCATAATCTTAATGAGCTTTTAGATATATGTGATAACGATAGACTAAGAAATCTATACAATTTAGTAGAACAGCTTGATACTAATAAACATAAGTTTGGCTGGATTGGTGATTATGACAGTTTTTTATATGCTCAAGTATTACCTCATATTAAAAAGAGTTTAGAGGGTATAGAAGAGGAGTATCTTGAAATATTGTTGCAATATATAGAACTTTTTTTAGATGAGTACAGAAAAATGGTTTTATATGAATGCTCAAAGATGACGCGTATTGCGTTAAAAGATGAGTTTTCAGAATGTCAGAGTACACTTCAAGAGTGTGCGATTGCTTTTTTGAGAGAGCGTGATAGTATTGATTATATTTTAGTGGGTATGAGAAAACCAAGTTATGTAGCACAAATTATGGCTTTAAAAGCGTAGCTAACGAAAATTTTTAGGACATGTTAAGCGATTTTGTCCTATTTTATGTTTAGTATAATAGTAAATAGATATATAGATTAAATTTAAAAGGATTATGATGATTCCCTTTACAGATGAAGAGTTGATGTCTCCAGTAAGCAGCGTTATAGAGAAGGTACGTCCATCCTTAGCTCTTGACGGTGGTGATATAGACTTTATTACAGTGAAAAACGGTACGGTATATGTACAGCTCAAGGGTGCCTGTGTAGGTTGTGCAAGCAGTGGAAGCACGTTGAAATACGGTGTTGAACGTCAGTTAAGAATGGATATCCATCCAGAGTTAACAGTTATAAATGTTCCTCACGGCATGGAAAACGATATAGATAATTTATAGAAGTTGTCAATGAGCATAATCAGTAAGTATAAAATATTAACGCAGGCAAAAGATAGTTTTTCAAAAGCTGAATATAAAACAGCCTTAGAAAAATTTGCACAAGTTTTACAGAGTTATCCTAACTCTAAAGAGGCTTATAACGGCGTTATTCTTTCTGAGATGGCAATGAGTGGAGAGAGTGGAGCTGAGGCCCTTTTTGATTATTATGAGATACTCAAAGAAGAGGATAAAGAACAGGCTGATAATATTATGAGTGCAATACTCAAAGATATGGACGGCTCTCTTGAGAAGCTAGGACAGGTATTTGCTCAACCCTTACGCGAACGACTAGAGCTTGAAGATGGCATTCTTTATAGTGACTTTAAAGCTCTTTTAGATGATGGTGCTGATTTTAGAGAAACTTTTGAAAATATTATGTTCTCTACACGTGTAATCATTTCAGAAAAAGAGGACTTTATTGACTTCTTAGAAAGACTTATAGAGCATGATTTTACTGAGATGGCTCTAACATATCTAGAAAATGCATTAAGTATTTTTCCAAGTGATAAGCTTTTACGTAGACTCCTTAAAAAACTTGCCAAAGGCAGAGTCATTGAAAATTGAGCTTCCAAATCAAGATTTTCAATACGTAACAGAAAACTCCTCAGAGTGTGACGAAAAAACTGCCTTCGTTTTAACAAAACAAAATGAAAAGTATTTAGAGAGTGCACGTCAAAATGGGGCACACTCAATCATTAAAATAGCTGATATAGCAGAACTGTTTGGTATAGATAAGATCAAAATAGTTGGTATAACCGGTACAAACGGTAAAACAACTACTGCTAGTGCGATATACTCATTTTTACTTGATCTTGGCTATAAGGCAGCTATGCAAGGTACCCGCGGACTTTTTATGAATGATAAAGTAGTAGAGGGTAAAACACTTACAACTCCTTCTGTGTTAAATACATATAGACATATTTACCAAGCAGTAAGTGAAGGGTGTGAGTATTTTATTATGGAAGTTAGCTCACATGCCATAGTACAAGAACGTATCGAGGGACTTCCATTTGCCCTTAAAATATTGACAAATATTACGCAGGATCATCTTGATTACCATAAAACTCTCGAAGAATATATAAATGTTAAAAACTCTTTTTTCAGAGATGAGAGTAAGAAGCTTATAAACAGAGATGAGTCCAAGGCAGACTTTAATTATAAAAATGCATATACCTATGGCATAGAAAATCCAGCGACTTATAAGTTAATGGCCTACTCTTTAAATGATGGAAGCAGTGGGATTATTCAACACTTTCAGGAGATAGTCCCTTTTACTGCTTCTACGCATGGTTTTTTCAATCTATATAATTTAATGGCAGCTATTGGTGCAGTACATTTTTTGACTGGAAAAAAACTTGAAGAGGTTACAGATGTAGTTGATAACTTCGCAGGGGTCAGTGGTAGAATGGAGCAAGTAAGTGTACTACCAAACGTGATAGTTGATTTTGCACATACTCCTGATGGAATGCAACAGGTTCTAAATGCCCTTAAAGAGAAAGATCTGATTGTAGTCTTTGGTGCAGGTGGTGATAGAGATAGAGTTAAACGCCCTCTAATGGGAAGAGTTGCTGCAAGTCTTGCAAAGAAAGTATTTATAACAAGTGATAATCCCCGTCATGAAGACCCTGAACGCATCGTAGAAGATATTTTGCAAGGTATTGATGATAAAACAAATGTTGTCGTTGAACTCAATAGAAAAAAAGCTATAGAGTTGGCATTAGATGTACAAGAAGCAGAAGAAGTCGTTGTTATTTTGGGTAAGGGCGATGAAACGTACCAGATTATTTATGACGAGAAACTACCTTTTGATGATAGAGAAGTAGTAAGAGAGTTACTCAACATTTCCTAATGCGCTATCTTATTTTTCTTCTTTTATCTTTTGTATTTGCATGGACACTTCATGCGACTGAGTTTAATTCTTATAAGCTTACAAGTGAGGCAGAGCTCAAAGAGAACTATCTCACTACTATCTCTCCATATTTTTATCAACATAAAATTCACTATTTTTATACAAAAGAGAGTCTCAAAATTGCTTATAAAATTTTTGAAGTAAAAGATGCCAAAGCTTCTATAGTCATCTCTTCTGGAAGAACTGAAGGAATGGTAAAGTACCAAGAGTTGATTTATGATTTAAATAATAATGGCTATAGCGTTTACATTTTAGATCACCGTGGACAGGGATATTCACAAAGATTATTGGATGATTTGCAGATAGGACATGTAAATGATTTTTTTAATTATGTTCGAGACTTAAAATACTTTGTAGATAAAGTTGTCCCTCAAAATCAAAAAAAAGTGCTTTTAGCACACTCTATGGGTGGTGCTATCGCTTCTTTATATTTAGAGAGTTATCCACGAGATTTTGATGCACTTGTACTCTCTTCTCCAATGCATCAACCATCACTTTTAGGCAATACCTTTAGTGGTGCATTGTGTCGTTTTATAGAAAACAGAACAAATGATTTGCAAGAGTATATGATAGGTATGCACTCTTATGATGAGACAAAACATGCATTTAAAAATAATAATTATACTCATTCAGAAGTTCGCTACGATATTATGCGTGATGCTTACGAGAGAGAACCACTGACAAAAATCGGAGGTGCAAGTGCAGGATGGCTTGTAGAAGCGTGTAAATGGAGTAAATTGAGTGTTCAAAATGCTTCAGAAATTCAAATACCTGTTTTGTTGTTACAGGCCCAAAGAGATAAAATTGTGACATCAGGAGCACAGGTAAAGTTTTGTAAAAATCTTGGGACAGCGTGTGAGTTAAAGGTTATAAAAGAGGCATATCATGAACTCTTTATAGAGCAAGATATTTACCGAGAAGAAGCCTTAAAGGCTATTTTGGAGTTTTTGACTAAAACCTTACATTGATTCCAGAGTAAAACATATTTACATGTGAAGTTCTACTCTCTGTTCCGTCAAGTTCATTGACTTTTTGGTACGATCTATTTTTATACTCATATGCAAGTTCAAAATCAAAGTGCTTACCCATAGGTATAAACAGACCAGTTCCTAGATTAAAAGAGCCATAAGTCAGTGACTTATCTTCATTCTCTCTATTATCTAAAATCCCAGCACCAAATCCTGCTTTAATGTAAGGGTTTACATAGATTCCCCAGTCGAATGCTTTGATAACGGAGATATCAAAGGCGTATTTTTTTGGTTGACTCTCTATATATTCCATAGAAAATTCAACTGCATAAGCTTCTCTTTGACCATAACCAGCTTTTATACGCACAGTGTCTTCACTATATGTTTCTTCTACTGTAGAGTTCGCATATTTTGTAGAAACATTACTGTACCCGTAGCTTGTCCCCATATATATTTGTGACTCTCCAAAGAGTAAAGAACTAAAAAATAGTGGTATAAAAAGGGCAATTTTTTTCAAAGGAGGTCCTGATTTTTTATGGAATTATATCTTAAATATTTAAACTTCTTTTGGAGCATTAGAATAAAGGGCTACAATTTTGCTATAATTGCGAAAAAATTAAGGATTAGTAATTATGGGAATCCCACAACCAGCCTTTTATATATTTAAATGTGAGCAATCTGCTCCTCCTGGTATGCCAAAACCATCATGTGTAACACCGGATACACAAGACCTTTTTCAGTACACTGCACAAAAACTTATGAAAGAGGGAATTATGATGACTTCGCCAATTGTTCGTACTTCTTGTATGAACCGTTGTCAGCAAGGACCTGTTATGTTAGTTGAGCCAGGTCATACTATGTATGTAGGTTTAACAAAAGAGAAAATTGACAGAATTATTGAAGAACATATTATTGGCGGAAACGTTGTAGAAGAGTATGTAATTAATTCTGAAATGTGGGGCGATCCAATCTCTCCAGCTGATATGAAAAAACAGATGGGAATGTAGGAAAGTATTATGTTAATGGAAATGTTGTACAGCAAAATCCATCGTGCTACTGTTACAGATGCTAACTTAAATTACGTTGGTTCTATTACAATAGATGAGGAGCTTCTTGAAGCTTCAAAGATGAGAGTTGGACAAAAAGTTGAAATACTTAACATAAACAACGGTGAGCGTTTTTCTACATATATCATTTTAGGTGAGCGTGGAAAACGTGATATCTGTTTAAATGGTGCAGCGGCTCGAAAAGTTCATAAAGGTGATAAAGTTATCATTGTTGCTTATGGAACTTATGATCAAAAAGAGCTGGAAAGTTATAAACCAAAAGTTGTTATTTTGGATGATAACAACAATATTGAGACGATAGCGGATAGCATCTAAACTATGTTTGGAATGGGCGATATGAGCAAAATGCTTGAGGGAATGCAAGAGAATGTTGCAAAACTTCAAGCAGAACTCGAGTCCAAAACTTTTAGTGTAAAAAGTGGTGGCGGATTAGTCGAGTTAACACTCAATGGCAAAGGCGAAGTCGTTGATTTAAGTATCGACCCTAGTGCAATGGAAGATAAAGCCACTTTAGAGATTCTTCTTATAGGTGCCATGAATGATGCTAACAAAATGGTACAACAAAATCAACAGAGCAGTGCTCTAAATCTTTTTGGTGGAGTAAAATAGGTGTTCCGCCTATTTTTTCTTACACAACTTCTACTTCTTAATTTATTAGCTTGTAAGGGTGGGTATAGTGCCTGCATAGACAAGATTAATGACTCTTATGCGATTCAAAAAAACTCTCTTTATATTCCGGTAAAAAATAATCATAGACTAGTCTACACTTCATGTACACTGAATGAAAAAATACTCAAACATGATCCATTTTTAGGTCTTTATTTAGTGCAGGACAGAAGTAACTTTTTTTATGATTTTAATGTGAACATGCGTTTACAACTTGGCTATGCAGTAGTCGATAAGCTAAAGGCTGTAGAGGGAAGGATTATACAAGAACAAGTTGGACTTAATACTCTTGCGAACTTTAGTGAGAGCCATAGCGCACCTGCACTACTACTAAGCAGTTGCTGCTCCTTAGAAGGTATAGTAACACCGCAAGGCATAATCCAAAAAGAGTATATAGAGAGGTTTGTGTCAAGTGCAGATGTCTCCTATGGTGATGTTGGAATTCGTGTTAGAGATACAAAGAAAGGTATCAAAGTAATTGCCTCAGACCCTTTTATGAAAAACAACTCTTTTAAAAAAGGAGATGTAGTTTTTACATTTGATGGTAGAAAAATTCATGAGGCATCTGCTCTTATGAAAACTATCCTCTTTTCTAAAATAGGTTCAACTCATAAAGTAGTTGTGTTACGTGATGCAAAAAAAGTCTCTCTTAGCTGTATAACGCAAAAACGTTTCGGAGGTGGCCAAATCAGTGATACTTTTTTAGAAAGCAAAGGTATCTATTTTGATAAAGAGCTTCGTATAACAAAGCTTTCAGACACATTCTCATCTCAAGGACTTCTAGTCGGAGATAAACTTATGCGTGTTAATGGTGTAAACATAACTACACAAGCGGAGTTAAGAGAATATATAGAGGATTTCAAAGAGTTTTCTTTACTACTTTTTGAACGTAATAACTTTCAGTTTTTTGTAAATATTAAGTAGAAAAACATTACAATTTCAGATGCAAAAATTCGAACAATTTTTAACTGAACATTTACCAGTATCAAAGAGTATACATCCGCATTATGAGAGTGCTTTACACAATATGCTTCTTGCAGGTGGTAAGCGTTTTCGTCCTGCTCTTTTACTGGGTGTGGTAAAAGCGTATAACCCTTTAATGCTTGAGAGCGCATATCATGCTGCATATGCTATTGAACTGCTACATACATACTCGCTTATTCATGATGACTTACCTGCGATGGATGATTCACCTCTTCGTAGGGGACATCCAACTCTTCATATGACATATGATGAAGTGACTGCTATTTTAGTTGGAGATGCACTTAATACATATGCTTTTGAAGTTTTAAGTAATGCTCCATTTAGTGACTATACACGTGTGAGTTTGATCCGTGACTTAGCAACGAATGGCGGTCTCAACGGCATGGTACTTGGTCAAGCTATAGATTGTCATTTTGAAAATCATCCTCTTGCTCTTGAGGATATAAAAACACTGCATACAAATAAAACTGCTAAACTCATTGCAGCATCTATGAAGATGGGAGCAACTATTGTGGGAGAGGAGCAGGTAGCTGAAAAATTATATACATTTGGAATTGACTTAGGAGTTCTATTTCAAATTCAAGATGATATTTTGGATGTTACACAGAGTAGTGAAGAGGCTGGTAAGTTAACAAATAATGATGAAAATAAAAATAGTTTTGTCACTATTTTAGGATTAGAGAGAGCGATGCAAGAAGCAAATGAACTCTCAGACAAACTTTTAAATGAGATGCAAAGTTTTGATGAAAAGCTTAAAAATGAGCTTTTTGAATTGCTTGTCAAATATATAAACAGACATAAATAAAACCAAGAGAGGAAAGAGAAATATGAGTAATCAAATGCGCCAAAAAATGGCAGATAGTATTAGATTTTTAGCCGCAGATATGGTACAGGCTGCAAATTCAGGTCACCCAGGTGCACCAATGGGGCTTGCAGATATTGCAACTGTTTTAAGTGAACATTTAAATCACAATCCAAAGAATCCAAACTGGTTGAACCGTGATAGACTTGTATTTTCAGGTGGACATGCGACAGGGCTTATTTATTCACTCTACTATTTATGGGGATACGGTCTTGAGATAGAAGATTTAAAAAACTTCCGTCAACTAAACTCTTTAACTCCTGGTCACCCTGAATTTGGCCATACTGCAGGTGTTGAGATTACTACAGGTCCACTTGGTCAAGGTGTGGCTAATGCAGTTGGTTTCTCTATGGCTTCTAAATTTGTAGGTGCACAGGTGAATTCTGAAACTGCTGCTCTCATTGACCATAATGTTTACTGTTTATGTGGAGACGGAGATTTAGAAGAAGGTGTTTCTTATGAGGCATGTTCTATCGCTGGACACAATAAACTTGACAATCTCATTGTGATTTATGACTCGAATCGTATTACAATTGAGGGTTCAACGGATTTAAGTATTTCAGAAGATATTCGTAAACGTTTTGAATCTCAAGCTTGGGATGTTTTAGAAATTGATGGGCATAATTTTGATGAGATTGATGCTGCTTTAATACAGGCAAAGGCTAATAAAAAACCAACCCTTATAATTGCACATACAACTATCGCAAAGGGTGCTGGTGAGTTAGAAGGTTCACACCACTCTCATGGTGCTCCACTGGGCGCTGAAGTGATTGCAAAAGCAAAAGAAGCTGCTGGCTTTGATCCTGAGAAATCTTTTCATGTTGATGAGGATGTTTTAGTCCGTTTTAGATGTGCAATTGAAGAGGGCGACTTCTTAGAACGTGAGTGGATTCACAGACAAAAAACACTGCCACTTATGGAGCAAAACGAAGCACTTGCAGCACTTCAAAATCCAGACCTTTCTCGCATTGAGTATCCAAGGTTTGATAAGGCAGATGCAACAAGAAATACGAATGGAAAAATTATTAATGCTATTGCAAAAGGAGTTCCAAGCTTCTTGGGTGGTTCAGCGGATTTAAGCCCGTCAAACAAAACATACTTAAATGACATGGGCAACTTCCCAAAAGGAAGAAATATCTACTTTGGTATTCGTGAACATGCGATGGCTTCTATTGCAAATGCTATGGCACTTTATGGTCCACTTATGCCATTTACTTCTACATTCTTTGTATTTTCAGACTACCTTAAACCGGCTGCTCGTATTGCAGCGCTTACAGGTATTCAGCAATTCTTCATATGGACACATGATAGTATTGGTGTAGGTGAAGATGGGCCAACTCACCAGCCAATTGAGCATCTTTCACAGTTCCGTGCCCTTCCAAACTTTTATGTATGGCGTCCGGCTGATGGTGCTGAGAATGTTGAAGCTTGGAAAACAGCACTTGAGATGAGAAGATCTCCATCTGCATTTGTATGTTCACGTCAAAACCTATCTGTACTTCCTGAAGCTGCGTTTGGGGAAGTAAGTCGTGGTGGATATCTACTCGTACAAGATAAAGATGCGACGATAACACTCATGGCATCTGGAAGTGAGGTTGAACTGGCTCTCAATGTAAAAGAGGCTTTAGCACAAAAAGGTATTAAGTCTAATGTAGCTTCTGTACCATGTTTTGATCTTTTCGCTGAGCAAGATGAGGCGTATATTAACTCTGTAGTAGCACCACAAACACAAAGAATTGCGATTGAAGCGGCTCGTGGAATGGAGTGGTATAGATTTGCTAACAAAGTTATTGGAATGGATAGTTTTGGTGCTTCTGCACCTGCTGGAAAACTCTTCGAGAAGTTTGGTTTCTCAGTTGAGAGTATAATAGAGCAAATCTAATCAAAGGAGAGTATATGAAATATATAGCACAACTTATTGTATTTTTAAGCGTTATAGCTTTTAATAGTGGATGTAGTTCAACATCAACGCTTCCAAGTATGGATGCAGGTGTTTGTAACAACCCAAAATGTAAATGCCCTAAACCTTGCCCTTGTGGTGCTGAATGTCAGTGTGGCATGAATGGTAATTCTGAAGCTATGAATGGAGACAAGTAGCTTTTTGCTGCTTGTCTCATAAAACTTTTTCCTCACTTTTTTTCTTCTGCCTCTTTTTTCATCTTTTATGTAACCAAAGTGTGAACACTTTTTGCTACACTATTCTACGGATACACGCATACATGTTTATTTTTATACTAAGTGTCGCAGAGGCGATGGCTTTACAGGTTAAGGATAAGTTATGAAAGTTGGTTTCGTTAGTGTCAAGGTTTTTACTTCATCGTGCCCATTAATTGATCAGAATAAACGTTTTGTTTCAATGGTGCATACTAATCGGATGTTTGACGATGGAGGGGGATGATCCTCACGGAAAAACTTTTACTTTTGAGTCTCGCTTCTAGCGGGCTCCATTTCGCTTTGGTTTGTATCCAAAAGCATAGAACGATTAAAAGCTGGCTTCACAAAGCCACTTTTACTCTTATAATCGCTCCCATAGGCACTACTTTCTTTCCCACCATGCATATCAATTTTTCCTTTAGCATACTCGGTAGCTGAGACGCTACCCAAAAATACTAAAAGTATTACTAGAGTTTTCATTCTCTCTCCTCATAAGGTTCTTGCGTTTGAATTCTGCTATCAACATAGCCTCTTCCTACCGTAAAGTGATATAGGGACTGGAAGGTATTATCTTTTATACCAAGCATAGAGTGAAACATATCATCTAAAAAACAACCAATTCCTGTTCCACTTAGACCCATTGAAGTGGCATCTAAATAGAGTTGTTGCCCAACTGCACCACACTCCCAGAAAAGTTCTTTATAACGATGTGCTCCATATTCATTGATTTGAGGAGCGAAGTTACATAACATTCCAAGCGAGAATGCCCCATCACTTGCAATAGCTTGTGAACAACTTATCGCCTGACTTGCTATTTGTATTTCACGCTCTTCAAGTAAGTAGAGGTTTTTTAGTTCACACTCTTTCCATAAAAAGCCTCTATGCATACTCTCTTGAAGTGCTATTCTGTCCCTCTTATTTCTCACGAAGATATAAATTCCTTCATTAAACTCTTCTACTCTTTGTACCATGAGTACAAGATGTGCAGAATTCTCTTTTCCATCGAGAGAACCACTCACACTTTTAAGAAGAGTAAAGAACTCCTCTTTTGTAATATGAGAGCGAATTTTGTCCATGACATGAATACTACGACGATTTAAAATAACATTTTTACTCGCTCTTTGACTTGTTGATGAGTAGTGTGTATAAAAATCTTTAGGCTGTGCTATCTGTTCTGTTGAGGTGGCATCTTCTATTGATGGGATTATCTCCCAATCATACATACTTGGACTCAGTTTATTTGCAACTCCATTGTATGTTAGAGGAAGAGCTTCAAGAAGTCTATCTATGCTTAGAGAGCTTTGCACATTTTGGGCAGAGACAACCAAGAGCATATCGCCAAGTTCTTTTTCATGAAATCTTTTCTCTTGATTGAGACCTAAAAGAGTGTTGATATCATTTGAATGGATAGTGTCTAATCGTGTAAGTTCCCATCCTAATAGTTTTGCAGAGATAAGAAAGGATTGCCATGCATGTCCGACATCAAGGTTGACATAGCGAAATGCACGCTCTCCATACTTCCACACTTCTCTCCAGGAGATACTCGAGAGAGCTATTAAAAAACTGTTTTCGGGCAACTCTTGCCAGAAATCTGTTTCAAAGCTTACTAATTCCTCTAGTTCGTGGTTTTTTGGAGCATAGTGTAGTACTGAGGAGCGATTATTTTGTTCCTCCAAGAGTGGTGGTAAAATCAAATAACTCTCTGTAGGATGCAGGTTTCCACTCGAGGCATTACACCGAACGGCCCAAGAGTTTCCATTTGCACTTTTGTATGCAGCAATTGCCATAGAAAACTGAAGTAGTTGAGAGATAGACTCTTTAAGTAGCGGTGCTGCTGGCAGTTTTGTACTGAGCATGTTGTAAGGAGGTGTTGGATTGTCGAGTGCAAGAGGAAGTAGGATTTTTTTCGCTCCTATATACTCTCTAAAAGGATTAGGCTGTGTATCCCAGTCCATATAGCCAAGTGAGCGTGCGTATCTATGTTGTGAATGTTTTGTCACTTCATGGTACATAAATGTTGTGTGTAGTCTTTTATTCATGCTCAAAGTGTAGTAAACTCAGCTTAAAAAAAACTCTGCAAAAAAGTTTAGCTTTGATGTTTTTGGAACTTTTACAACTAGCTTTGTTACAACACGTTTATGAAATTTTCCAACTTAAAACTTACAACACCATATTTATGCCACGACTCTCTGTTTTACGATAGGGTAGAGCCTACACCTTTAGAAAATCCTTTTTTAATCGCTTACTCACAGAGTGCGGCAGAGCTACTTGGAGTGGATGAAGATATAGGAATGGATAGCGCACTTGTTTCTATACTCAATGGTGAAGAGAAACTCGAAGGAAGTGAGAGTTTTGCAATGTGCTACGCGGGACATCAGTTTGGGCATTATGTACCAAGACTAGGTGATGGTAGAGCTATCAATCTTGGAAAAGTAAACGGACAAAATTTACAACTTAAAGGTTCTGGAGTTACACTCTACTCACGTTTAGGAGACGGCAGAGCAGTTCTTCGTTCATCCATTCGAGAGTTTTTGATGAGTGAGGCAATGCATGGATTGGGTATTGAAACATCACGTGCTCTGGCACTTATTGGAAGTAAGACTGATGTAAAAAGAGAGCGCATGGAAAAAGGTGCCATTCTCCTTCGTCTCTCTCCTACATGGGTACGTTTTGGAACATTCGAGTATTTCTACTATGCAAATGAGCATGAGAAGCTTAAAGAGCTTGCTGATTATGTAATTGCAGAGAGTTTTTCCCAGCTCCAAGGTAGTGAGGATATGTATGCAAAAATGTATGAACAGATTGTTAAAAATACAGCAACTACTATAGCTAAATGGCAAAGTGTAGGTTTTAATCATGGGGTTATGAATACAGATAATATGTCAATTGATGGGAGAACTATAGATTATGGTCCATTTGCATTTTTAGATGATTATCAAAAGTACTACGTTTGTAATCATACAGACAGAGAAGGGCGTTATAGTTTTTCAAGTCAGCCCGGAATTGGACATTGGAATCTAAAAGCATTGGCAGTAGCACTCTCACCAATTTTAGAGTATGAGAGAGCTGAGGATATTTTAGATGAGTTATATGGTAGTACCTATGAGAGTGTTTTTTCAGAAATCATGTATGCAAAAATGGGTTTAGAACTTGAGGATGAAGATGACAGAGGACTCTACCACTGGATGTTGAGAGCTATGGAAAACGCTTCGATTGATTATAGTATGTTTTTTCGAGAACTCTCCTCTTTTAATGGAGATAAAAGCGCCATTTTAGACAGAGCAGTTAACAGGGAACCACTTTCTGCATGGCTTGATGCTTATGCAAAACGTTTAGAAATAGAGTCCACATCACAGCAAGAACGTCACCAAAAAATGCTACAGATAAATCCTAAATATGTTTTAAAAAACTTTCTTTTACAAGAGGCTATAGAAAAAGCACAACAGGATGATTTTTCTATGATAAAAGAGCTTCTTGTTGTTGCACTCTCTCCATTTGAGGAACACCCAAAATTACAGCATCTCTATAGAAGTGCACCACTCCAGGAAAAAAATAAAAAACTCTCATGTTCTTCATAATTAATCAGCTTTAAAAGAGAAGTTGATTACACTATTTACAAGTAATAATAGGTGAATTGAGATGAATCGTAACGCTGAATGGGTACAACAACTTGAACATAGCTCTCATATAGGGATTTTAATTGTTGATGTAGAGAGAAAAAATCTTTTCGTTAACCAGAGACTTTGTGATATGTTTGGATACACAAAGAAAGAGTTATTGGCTCTTGATGCAAAGGTTTTTCACGTTGATACTACGGCGTATGAAAAATTTGGTGAAATTGCTTTTAAAAATGTTTTAAATGGTAAATCAATAGATATTGATTATGAATTTAAACGTAAAGATGGTTCACTTTTTTGGGCACATATATCAGGGGATCCCGTACATAACAAAAATGAAGTGCTTTGGACACTAGTTGACATTACCTTACAACGAGAAGCACAAAAAGAGTCTTTCGATAGGCTTGCTTTACTTGACTCTGTGATGAATGCAACACCCGATTTCATCTTTTATAAAAATTATCTTGATGAAAATGGTTCTTATATGGATTGTAACGAGGCCTTTGCAAATTTCGTTGGAAAAACAAAAAAAGAGATTATAGGTAAACGTGATGTGGATTTATTTGGAACAGAAGTAGGTGAGTTCTTTTACCAAAAAGATTTGGATGCCATGCATGAAGGTCAAAGTAAAGTTAATGAGGAGTGGTTAACCTATCCTAATGGAAAAAAAGTTTTAGTACAAGTCTCTAAAACACCTTTTCATAATGCACAAAATGAGATGGTTGGTGTTGTTGGAATTGCACATGACATTACTGCCTTGCATAAGTCTCGTGAAGCTCTTGATGAAAAACAGCAGTATATGCAGCGGATAATAGATGGTGTCCACGATCCTATTATGGTGATTAAAGATGACTATACTGTAGAGTTAATGAATGAGGCTTTGAAAAGAGGTCTTCAAAACAAAAATATCGCGGATATGAATGCACCAAAATGTTATGAAATTGGACATAACAGAAGTACGCCTTGTGATGGCTTAGAACATCCTTGCCCTTTACGAGAGGTTTTAGGTACACAATCTCATGCAAAAGTGATTCATAAACATTTTAATGCAGAGGGGGAGGAGCGTTTTGTAGAACTGTATGCAGACCCACTCTTAGATAAAGAGGGACGATGTGTCGGAATTATAGAGTCAACAAGAGATATAACAGAACATATGCAAACACAAGATGCTCTGTTAGTACAGAAAAATATTTTAGACTATCAAGCACACCATGACTCTTTAACTAAACTGCCTAACAGAGTGCTATTTGAAGATAGATTACATCAGGCATTGGAAAAGTCAAAAAGAAATGCTTCTAAAACCGCACTCTTTTTTATTGATTTGGATCACTTTAAAGAGATTAATGATTCTCTTGGACATTTAGCAGGTGATGAGGTACTCAAAGCAGTTGCAAAGAGGCTCAAAAGATCTATAAGAGAAGAAGATACATTGGCAAGACTCGGAGGAGATGAATTTACAGTTGTTTTAGAGGGTATTCGTGATGCTCATGATGTTTCAAATATAGCGAAAAATATTTTAAATGCACTCTCTCAGCCTATGCTCATTAATGATAGTAAGATTTACGTCTCAAGTAGTATAGGTATCAGTCTTTATCCTGATGATGGAGGCTCTGTACAAAATCTTATAAAGTTTGCAGACTCTGCAATGTATAAGGCAAAGAGTGAAGGAAGAAATAATTTTCAGTACTATAACGAGGAGTTGACTGAACTCGCTTTTGAAAGAGTGTTTATGGAAGCAAGTTTACGTGAAGCGCTGGATCGTCAAGAGTTTGTAGTCTTTTATCAACCACAGATAGATGCACGTGTTAATAGACTTATAGGTATGGAGGCATTAGTACGTTGGAATCATCCAAATATGGGTATGCTCTCTCCCGCTAAGTTTATATCACTTGCTGAGAGAACAGGACTGATTGTTGATATAGACAGGTTAGTTATGAAGCAGGCGATGAGTCAAATTAGTCAATGGTATGAACAGGGGTACAATCCAGGTGTTTTAGCTCTAAATCTTTCGGTAAAACAGCTCGAACAAAAAGATTTTTTCGAAAGTATCGCCAGACTTTTTCAAGAGACGGGCTGTAAACCCGAATGGATTGAATTTGAGGTCACTGAAGGACAAGTTATGACACATCCTGAGGAGTCTATAGAGATTTTAAAAAGAGTAAATGCTCTTGGCATAGAGCTTGCCATTGATGATTTTGGTACAGGATATTCATCACTATCGTATTTAAAAAAACTCCCTATAGATAAGTTGAAGATTGACCAAGCTTTTATTAGAGATTTACCTGATGATGAGGAAGATGCAGCTATCACTCGTGCAGTTATAGCTTTGGCAAAGAGTTTGAATCTAAAAATTATTGCCGAGGGAGTCGAGTATGCGGAACAAAAAGATTTTGTTCTTGAACATGGTTGTAACTATATTCAGGGGTATTTTTACTCTAAACCAGTTGATGCTAAAGCTATAGAAGGGATATTAAAGAAAGGGAATAATCTGTAATTGTAGATAAATGCAACATTTCTATGTTATGCTATAAGACTAATTTTAAATAGGGAATATGAATGTTTTTTTCAGGTAGTAAACAAGAAGACCAGCAAAAAATTGAAGATCTTCAAAAAAGAATAAATACTTTAGAGAGTGAGCTTGCATTATATAAAGATGCAGTTGCATTTTCTCAAGAAGAGATATTTGTTGCACTTGACGATAAAGGGGAAATCGTCTTGCAAAACGAACAAGCAATGAAAAGTATTGAAGAACCTGAACTTTTTAAAAAAGAGATAGTGAGATCGAATAAAATCATTGAGATGAATGGGTGTAGTGGAAAAGTTGTATCTCGTAAAAGTCAAGGAGTTACTTTTTACAGAGTAACAAAAACAGATATGCGTGACACACGTGATAGTAGTGTTTTAAGTATGCATCAAAAAGCTATGAGTGTGGCGCTCCAAGATACACAGCATACTTTTGCAGAGATGCTTGATGAGCTAAAGGTTATGAAGGCAGAGTCTACAAACGTGGCGATAGAGTCTAAAGAGGGACTTGTACTTATTCGTGATTCTTCGAGTGCAATGGATAGTTTAAATGAGCATATGCAAAACAGTATGGAGAGTATGCGTTCATTAAATGAGAGAAGCAATGAAATCTCTACAGTTGTAACCCTTATTCAAGATATTGCAGACCAGACAAATTTATTGGCTCTCAATGCTGCGATTGAAGCAGCTCGTGCTGGTGAACATGGACGTGGTTTTGCTGTTGTTGCTGATGAGGTGCGTAAACTTGCAGAGAAAACCGGAACAGCAACGAAAGAGATATCTTTGGTTGTTAAAGCAATGCAACAAGAGACAAATGAGGCTGAAAGTTCTACAAGTATAGTAAATGAGCTTGTGGTTGATAGCAAAGGAAAAATTGAAGAGTTAAATGAAAAGATACACTCTTTTGAGAAAAACTCTTCGCGTAGTCAGTATGCTGTAGAGTATATTAGTGATAAAATTTTTACCTCTCTTGCAAAAATTGACCACGTTATTTATAAGCATAATGTATATGCACTCATTTTTGGAGAAGAGAATAGTTTTAAAGCAAGTTCTCATAAAGAGTGCCGTCTTGGACAGTGGTATAATGTAGGCGTAGGAAAAGAGAACTTTTCTACAATGCCATCTTATGCTAAGTTGGATAAGCCACACTCTATAGTACATGAGCAGGCAAATCTTTTAGCGAGTGAGTGTGGAGAAGAGAAAATTGCTTGTTCTAAAGAGATTATAGAAAAACGTGTTGAAGCGATTGAAAACGCTAGTAAAGATGTATTTAAATATCTAGATGCTTTAGTAAAAGAGAGAAGTAATATTTTGATGCTTGAAGCAAAAAGCGAGTTATTTAAGTAGTATAAGGAGCAGACGATGAATGGTAAAAATATAGTTATTATAGATGATGAAGTTGAAATCCTGAATATGCTCGAAAAGTTTCTCTCAAGAGAGGGTTATAGTGTTAAAACTTTTAATAATCCTCTTACTGCGATAAATATGTTGTCAGCAGATACAGATGTTGTACTTTTAGATGTTATGATGCCACAAATGAGTGGTTTGGATGCTTTGCCAAAAATTTTGGAGAAAAACTCAAAAGTAAAAGTGCTTATTATGACTGCTTATTCGACTTTAGATAAGGTTTTAAAGGCACATAGAAATGGTGCTGACACTTATATTATGAAACCTTTTGATTCCTTAGGTGCAGTACAAAAAAAGATAGAAGAACTTTTAAAATCTTAAAATATGATATCTAAGGACCTTTCGCTTCTCTATGTCGAAGATGATGAGACTATGCGCCATATTATGGCCGAATTTTTCAGGCTTTTAGAGTTTAGGACAGTTTATGTGGCTGTTGATGGTCAAGATGGACTCGAACAGTTCAGACGTTACAATCCTGATATGGTTATAACTGATTATCGTATGCCAAAGATGAATGGGCTTGGTCTTTCACGACTCATTAAAGAAGAGGCTCCTGAAGTACCCATTATTTTAATTACTTCCAAATTCCACAAAGAGCTTACTGAAGATGCTATAGATATAGGGATAGATGCCTATCTTTTTAAACCAGTTGCTCTGGATAAACTGCATAATGTCTTAGAAAAACTTACGGCAAGAGTTTTACAAAGGCGCTCTTTTTTAAATCAGCATAAACTCTTAGAAGAGTACAAAAAATGCGATGGATATGAGTGCTGCAATAGTGAAAATGGATTTAGACAGAGTCATAACATATGTGAATGGCTTTTTTTGTCAAATGACAGGATATCAAAAAGTAGAACTTATAGGTAAAAAACAGAGTATTTTAAAACATCCCCAAATAGAGTGGACTCTGTATGAGGAAATGTGGGATACATTAAAGTCAAAACGGGTTTGGAGTGGAAAAATTAAGAGCCTACGCAAGGATGGTACTACCTTCTTTCAAAATACAGTGATTGTCCCTATAATTAATGATCGAGACGAGATTATTGAGGTTATGTCAGTAATTCAGGATATTACAGATTTGTACAATCAGGAGCAGTATCTTAAAAAGCGTATTCAAGATGAGCTAGAGAAAAATCTTCAAGAAGCAAAATTTGGGACAATCGGACGTATGGCAGCTGGTATTACCCATGAAATTAATACACCTCTTACGTACGTTCGAGGTAATTTAGAGCTCATGCTACAAGATATTCAAAGTTTAGATACAACGGTAAAACAGAGAGAGTTTCTTCTTGAAGATGCGAATATTGTTCTTGGCGGTGTTAATAGAATCGCAAATATAGTTGAGTCTATGCGAGAGATGGCCTCTCAAAGTAAAGAAGCAATGCTCCCTGCTAATGTGTATGCTTCTTTGGTTACTGCTTTAACACTTTCATATAGTAAATCAAAACAGATTACACAAATAAACTTGCAAAATGAACCATTTAATATTGTTATGGAAAAAGAAAAGTATACATATACTGCTATGATGCAAACGCAAAGAATTGAACAGGTTTGGGTCATTATTATAAATAATGCAGTGGATGTCTTAAAACATATAGATGATTATAATAAACGCCTGCTTGAGATAACTATAGTACAAGAAGAAGATAATATAGTAGTACGCTTTCAGGATAATGGGGGAGGCATTGATTCTACAATGTTACCAAAAATATTTGACCCCTTTGAGAGTAATAAAGAAGAAGGTGGTATTGGTATAGGGCTTAATGTTGCTAAACGTATAATTGAAGACCATAAAGGTAAAATTTTAGCTTCAAATTATGGTGAAGGTGCACTGTTTGAGGTTTATTTACCAGTTGCGTGTTGTTGAGTTTCATTGAGTAATTGAATGACACTATTTTCTATCATCTCAAAGACTTTTTCAAAACCTTCAAAGCCTTTAAAAAAATAGGGATCTGGAACATCTTGATTATTATAACCATATGCTCCAAGTTTGTGGAGCTTCTTTTTTGGTGCTCCCATACTTATAAGATCTTCTAAATTACTCTCATCAAGTGCAATAATCTTGTCGTAGTAGTGGAAATCTTTTTTTTGTATAGGGCGTGAGCGTTGCATTGAAATATCTATAGAGTGTTTGTTTGCAATTTTTACGGAGTTGTCACAAGGAGCTTCTCCTTCGTGAAAATTGCTCGTACCACAGCTATCAATTTCATAGTTTAAAGCCTGATGCTCAGAGTAGTTTTTTGCAATTCCTTCAGCCAAAGGAGAACGACAGATATTTCCTAAACATACGAAAAGAATTTTTTGCATATTAAAGAAGGTGCCCCATTTCATCACGTTTAATACCTAAATAACCCTCATTATGCTCATTAGAACTCATAACGATAGGAATTCTTTCTACAATCGAAACACCGCTTATAGAGTTTATTTTGTCGGGGTTATTTGTAAGTAGTTTTATTTTTTTGATGCCAAAGTGATCTAAAATGAAGGTAACCATCTCATATGTTCGCTCATCTGCAGCAAAACCGAGTTGGTGATTTGCTTCTATAGTATTAAAGCCTTTATCTTGAAGAGCGTAGGCATTTATTTTATTTAAAAGACCGATGTTTCTTCCCTCTTGACGAAGATAGATAACCATACCATCTGTCTTTGCTGCGAGTTCGAGGGCATACTCAAGCTGGTCACGACAGTCACACTTAAGACTCCCTATGGCATCACCTGTTAAACACTCTGAGTGAACACGTACAATTGGTACTTCGTCAAGAGTTTCTGTGTAGATGACGAGGTGTTCCTTACTCCCTTCTTTAAATGCTTTGACTTTGAAGTTTCCAAAACGAGAAGGGAGGTTCGCAACCTCAGATATTTGTATATTCATTCATTAATCTTTAAAAGGGTAAAATATTTCTTTAAAAAATAAATTATAGCAAAAAAAAGGTTTAAGAATGTTTCAAAGATTTCGTCGTACAAGGCTTCATAAACAGCTGCGCTCACTCGTAAGAGAAACGAGCTTAAGTGTTAATGATTTTATATATCCTCTCTTTATTAGAAGTGGAGAAGGTATTAAAACAGAAGTTGCATCTATGCCTGGTGTATATCAGATGAGTATTGACGAAGTCTTAAAAGAGTGCGAAGAGTTAAAGTCTTTGGGAATTTATTCTATCATCCTTTTTGGAATTCCCGATACAAAAGATTCAATAGGAAGTGATGCACTTTGTGAACACGGTATTATTGCACAGAGTGTTCGTAAAATTAAAGAAGCTCATCCTGAAATGTTCGTTGTAACTGATTTATGTTTTTGTGAGTATACAGACCATGGACACTGCGGTATTATCGATGATAAAGCTCAGAGCGTTAACAATGATGCTACACTGGAAATTTCTGCGCAACAGGCTATTATACATGCTAAATCAGGTGCAGATATGATAGCACCTAGTGGTATGATGGACGGAATTATAGAGACCTTAAGAAGTGCTCTTGATGGTGCAGGATATGAAAATCTTCCTATTATGTCATACTCAACAAAGTTTGCTTCAGGCTACTATGGACCTTTCCGTGATGTTGCAGAGTCGACACCGAGTTTTGGAGATCGTGCTTCATATCAGATGGATCCTGCAAATCGTAGGGAAGCGATTGCGGAGTCTTTAGCTGATGAGGCGCAGGGGGCTGACATTTTAATGGTAAAACCAGCCTTGGCTTACCTTGATATCGTACGCGAGATTAAGGACGCTACTACTCTTCCAATGGCTGTATATAATGTAAGCGGTGAATATGCAATGCTAAAATATGCAGGCATGAATAATTTAATTGATTATGACCGTATAGTTTTAGAGACGATGATCTCTTTTAAACGTGCAGGAGCAGATATTATTATCTCCTATCACGCTAAAGAGGTTGCACAACTCTTAGCTAAGAGTTGTTAAGATTTTATAAACTTATTTTTTTCAACTGTTGTAAGAGCTTTTGAAGACATCTCTTGCACAATATCTGCCACTTTGCTTACTTCATCTGCCGTATTTGCATTCGCCTGAGTTGAACGATCAATGTCGGCAATAGCACTATTTACTTGTGATACACTTGTACTTTGTTCTTCTATACTCGCACCAATATCAGTGATAGATTGCGTTAATATACTGATATTTGTATTGATTTCAGCAAGTGACTTCTGCGTTCTTTCTGCTAGTTTTCTAACTTCATCTGCGACAACTGCAAAACCACGTCCATGTTCACCTGCACGCGCTGCTTCAATAGCTGCATTTAAAGCGAGTAAGTTTGTTTGGTCTGCAATATCTCCAATAATTAAAACAACATCTTGAATATCACTAGACTGGGTTACAACCTCTTTAGTTTTTTCCGCAGTTGCTTCAATAGATGCTGTAATAGTGTCCATAGATGAAGCAGTTCCTTCAAGAGCTTGAGACTGTTGCATTGTCGCAGCACTTAAACCTTGCATCTTATCTTGCAAGAAGTCAGAGCGTTGAAGAAGTTCATTTGATGATATGTACGATTGATTCAGTGTTTCTGTTATAGCATCACCAAGGGCATTAATTCCATCTACAACTTTTCGTGTTTGTCCAATGATATGATGGTCAAGCTCGATTTTATCCATATAATCATAATGTGTGTATTTATTTAGACCATCTAAAATGTCATCCATTATTTTTGACTGTACATCGAGCATTTTATTGATAGTATGTGCAAGTGTATAAATTTGTGGGTTTGATGCTTCTGTTTTTACACGACAATCAAAAATACCCTGTTCAACTTTATTAAGCGTAACTATCGCTTCGCCAACACATAACATATCATTTTCAGTGTCATCATTAATTTTATCAACACGTTCATTCACCATGTTTGCAATATCTGCCATCTCATCTGTTCCGTTAATGGAGATTTTTTCAATGATGTTTTTTTCACGATTGAGATAATCTAAAAACTGTTTAATTCCATACGATATCTTCTGGACACCTTGTGAAATATTTCTTTGTGTGAAGTATGCAATAAGGCTAGTAATGACAAAAGTTACAATTACAGCAACTATGTAGAGATAAAAGAGGTTTATCTCTCGCATATAACTTGCATGAGAGTCGCTAAGAATTTTTTCAGTCATAGCATTTTCTATTTTTTCAAGTAGGTTTATCTTTTGTGTTATGGCTTCAAACCAAACAGAAGGTTCTGTTGTGTAGTGTTGGTTCATAGGAGTATCGATAATCTCATCCCTTATGGCATCAACACGTTCAATGATGTTACCCTTTAGTGTCTTGCTCTCAAAAGTCAGTATCTCTGGAGTCGCTAAGTTTTCAAAGTTACTTAAAAAAAGTTTTTGCTCTCTTATGAGGGTTTGAAACTCTGTTATATTTTGTATGTTAGGAGTGCCTTTGGCTAAGGCAGCACTTCCTTCAGCACGTTCTAGCCCTGCACGCTCTTTTTTTTGTAAAAAGTTGTGGTAGGCTGTTGTCATATAGGAGAGCTGTGTGTTTGGTGACTGTTTTGCAGTTTTTGCAATAACGCGTAAAAGGATATCGTGTATATTTGTGTAGTACTTTATCTCTTCTTGACGCGAGATAGTTAAAGCAGTCACATCCTTTCTTATAGTTCCTAGTCTCTTTAGTTCATTCATTGCCTTACGTAAGAGAATTTGCTCCTCTTTTAAAAGGAGTGAGTTGATGTTGTTTTCTTCTGTGAAATTCATGAGTTCTTGGGAAGCTTTGTCTGTTTGAACTCTTTGTTGAACTAGAACATCACTAAAAGCCTCTCCTTTGGAAGCTAAATAGCCTGATGACATTCCACGCTCTTTTTGAGACTGGTGAATAAATTTGGATATATATGTATCAAACTTTACAATAGAGTCGTAGAGTTTGTATTGTTCTTTGGTCTCATATTTTTCAATAATTATAAAAAAAGAGAGCAAAAGAAGAGCCACAAGTGGTAAACTTACTGAAAGTAGCAACTTGTTTTTGATGGTAATATGGTCTAAGATTTTCATTATTGTTCCTCTGCACGCATTTTTCTATATATCTCTTCATATTTGAGAGCCTCTTCTTCAGATGCTTTTCTTCTACAAGAGAGAAAGCCTTGAGAACCATCACAAGATGTAAATGGAAAAATGGTTGCATATACCCAGTAGTAGCGACCATCTCTTGAGGCATTTTTTACAAATCCTCTCCATTTTTTACCACTTTTTACAGTTTCCCATAAGTCTTTAAAAGCAGCTTTTGGCATATCTTTATGTCTAACTATATTGTGTGGTTTCCCAATAACTTCATCCATGCTAAAACCAGAATATTTACAAAACTCATCATTTGCGAATTTGATAATACCCTTTGCATCTGTTTCTGTGATAAGAAAGGAGTTACTGTTGAGTAAAAGTTCTTGGGGATTACTTGAGTTATTCATTGTTTTTTCCATAAAATATTAAACTTAGATTAAAAAAATTATAATAATTTTAAATTAAAGTTTTCTCTACGAATGTGTGAAATTTATGCACTTTTACAGGAAAGTTAGTATAATGCTTTCTTACAATTAAAAAACAGGAACTAAATGTGAGACATTTTTTAACACTCAAAGACTTTACAAAAGAGGAGATACTCGAGATTGTCGACATCGCTCTGGAAATAAAAAAAGATCTTAAAGCAGGTGTCTATAAAAAAGAGTTAGAAAACAAAACTTTAGCGATGATTTTTGAAAAGAGTTCAACAAGAACTCGTGTGAGCTTTGAGACTGGAATGTTTCAACTTGGTGGGCATGCACTTTTTCTCTCAAACAGAGATATTCATTTAGGGCGTGGAGAGCCTGTAAAAGATACTGCACGTGTAATCTCTAGTATGTGTGACATGGTGATGATTCGTACCTTTGAGCACTCTATGATAGAGGAGTTTGCAAGTTATTCAAAAGTTCCCGTCATCAATGGACTTACAGACTCTTACCACCCTGTACAGCTACTCGCAGACTACATGACTATGGTTGAGTATAATCTACATAAAAAGCCTGTTGTAGCCTATGTAGGTGATGGGAATAATATGACAAACTCATGGTTAATGCTTGCTGCAAAACTTGGTTTTGAGCTTCGTATCGCAACTCCCAAGGGTTATGAAGTGGATACTGACATTTTAGATGATGCACTTCATATGGCTAAAGAGAGTGGTGCTGTCATTAAAGTGATGAATGATCCAAAAGAGGCAATACGTAAAGCGAGTATTGTTACAACAGATACATGGGCTTCAATGGGACAAGAGGATGAGAAAGAGCAAAGAGTAAAAGATTTTGATGGATTTATGGTAGATAGTCTTAAGATGTGTTTAGCAAAAAAAAGTGCTAAATTCCTCCACTGTCTTCCTGCATATAGAGGTCAAGAAGTTTCTGAGGAACTCATGGATTTACATGCAGATATTATTTTTTCTGAGGCAGAAAATAGGCTACATGCACAAAAAGGTTTAATGGTGTGGTTAGATAGACAAAGGGGATGATAAGCATGAAACAGATTTTTCTACTTTTAACTTTGGGAGCTAGTGTACTTTTTAGTGCAGATGTTGTTGCTGTCGGGGATAGATACCAAGATTCTGCTAGCTGTAAGGCGTGCCATATGCGTATAGTTACTGAGTGGGAAGAGTCTTGGCATGCTAAGAGTCATTATAACAATGATGAGTACTTTCAAAAGAGTATAGATTATGTCAGTAGAAAGACGAGAAAAAGCCTTAACAGTATAAAAGTTGAATGTGCAACTTGTCACAATCCAAGAATTTCCGTTACAAGTACTGGAATGGATTATGAGATTGATGCTGTCATGGGGCTTGATAAAGGCTCAGCTGTTAATAGAGCAGTAAATAATGATGCTATTAGTGAGGGCATTAACTGTGTCGTGTGTCATAATATTGACAAAATTCATGCTGAATATGACGATACAAAACGTGGTATTAATAGGGTTGAATGGACACCGTCTGGAACGATGACAGGTCCATTTAAAGATGCAAAATCTCCGTATCATAAAACAATCCATCATGAGTTTATGGATAAAAATCCAAATCAACTCTGTTTTGTATGTCACGCTAATGACAGAAGTAAAAAAGGGCTTGTGTTTAGCAATATGCAAGATGAATACAAGGGTGGAAAAAACTGCGTTGAGTGTCACATGGGTCCAAAACGTAAGGATGTAGCTGCAACCTATAAAATGTATGATGGAAAAGCTAAAATAAGAAATGTACGTAACCATGGCTTTGCAGGTGCTCATGTTGAGAGTATGTGGAAAGATGCCCTTTCTCTTGCACTTAAACAGCAAAAGTCGAATCTTATGATTACTATTAAAAATTCACAACCTCACAACATTCCAAGTGGATTTGGTTCACGTGAGTTGTTGGTAGAAGTAAGTTATAAAAGTGGCTCAAAAATTATTGATACGCAAACTATTTCTTTAACTACTCTTTATACAAGAAAAAAAGGTGAAAAACCAACAATTCCACATCTTGCTACTGCACAGAGTAAAGATATGAGTATTCCTGCTGCTGGAAAAAAAGTCTTAAAAGTGAAAAAGTTTGACGGTGCAAGTTCTGTAGAGGTAAAAATATATTATAGACTTGTAAATGATGAAGTTCGAACACTTTTAGACCTTAAAGATAATTTATGGTCTAAAAAGTATTTTATTACAGAAGCGAGTCTCAAACTAAAGTAGATTTTAGTAAGAGATTCCTGTAACACTTCTGATTGTTTCCATCATCGGAGAAGCAACTTCTTTTGCTTTTTGTGCACCTAAATGGAGTATTTCTCTTACTTCGTCTTGGTTCTTCATATAGTACTCACGTTTTTCTCTGTATGGTCTAAAGTATTCCCAAATTACATCAGCTAAATGAAGTTTAAAGTGTCCATGACCTTCTCCACCACTTTTGTATCTATTTTGTAAAGCTATACACTCTTGGTTATTTAAAAAGAGTTTTGCCATATTGTAAACGTTACAGTTTTCATACTCTTTTGGCTCTTCAAGTGGCACATTTTCTGTGACAATTTTTTTGATGACTTTCAGTTGTGCTTTCTCTTCACCAAATATATTTATTGTATTTTTATAACTTTTAGACATTTTTTGGCCATCAGTACCAGGAACAGTAGCGACACTCTCTTCTATTTTAAACTCTGGAAGTTTTAAAATATCTCCATACTCATTGTTGAATTTTATAGCAATATCACGTGCAATTTCAACGTGTTGAATTTGGTCTTTTCCTACAGGAACAATCTCTGGTGAAAAAAGCAAAATATCAGCAGCCATAAGTACAGGGTATGAGAAAAGAGAATGGTTTGCAGAGATACCTTTTGCTGTTTTATCTTTATAGCTGTGCGCACGTTCAAGAAGTCCCATTGGTGTAAAAGCGGAGAGTACCCAGTAAAGTTCTAAAACTTCTTTAACATCTGACTGTACCCAAAAGGTAGATTTGTTAGGGTCTATCCCTAAGGATAAAAAGTCCGTTGCTGCTTGCATAGTTAGTCCAGCGAGCTTTTCCCCGCCGTTTCCACTACTCATAGCATGATAGTTGGCAATAAATGCAAAAGTTTCGGCGTTTTGCTGAGCTTCAACCATCTGTTTTATAGAGCCAAAGTAGTTCCCTATATGTAAATCACCTGATGGCTGAATACCTGTAAATACTCTCATTATAATAAATTCCTAAATTTTTTTTGGATTCTATTATACCAATTTTCAGCTTTAAGAGGCTATGATATTGCTAAATCAAGGGAGCAAAAGGCTCCTAATTAAAGGATAAATTATGAATATTCAAATACGTGCAAAAGACATAACACTTACTGATCATGCGAAAGGGCATATTGAGTCTGCAATGGAAGTTTTCCAAAAATTTGGTTTAGAAATTACAACTGTAAATTGTAATGTAAGAACTGAAAAAAAAGGTGTAAACGTAGAGTTTGATATTCACATTGCACATGCAAACCCTGTAGTAATTAATCAATCAGATGATGATCTTTCAGCTGCAATTGATTTAGCGGTAGATAGAGCAAGTAAAGCACTTCGTCGCCTTCATACAAAAGCTTCTGAACACGGTGGCACTTCACTCAAAGATTTAGAAACTATCGATGCATAAACTTGCATCGATAATTATTACTTTCCTTTTCTCTCTTACTCTCTACGCGCAAGACGATTACAACGTACGAGGTGCATGGGGACTCTCATCAGCAAGTGACTTTGACCAGTTATACACTTTTAAAGGCTTTAATACAGCTCCCCAGAACACCTCTGTTTATGGAATTTCAGCTGGTTATAGATTTGTAGAGGATATGTTTGATTTACCTTTAGATGTGTATGTCAACGGAAGTCTAAATTATTTTGATGAAAATGGATACCAAGATAATTTTTTTGAGGGTGATCTGTATGTAAAACTCTATGTAAAGTTTAACTTTTGGGGGAATCAGTTACGTTATGGTATCGCAGAGGGTGTCTCTTATGCGCAGAAGGTTCCCTGGGTTGAGCATCTTGAAGCAGTTGCAGAAGATGATAATGAAGCAAACTTTTTAAACTACATGGAGATGACCTTTGACTTTGATTTAGGAAAACTCATAGGTGTAAAAGATTTAGAACAGTTGTATCTTGGTTATTTAATTAAGCATCGCTCTGGATGGCAAGGCCGTTATGGTGGTGTTTATGATGGTGGTTCCAACTATAACTGTATATATTTAGAGAAAAATTTTTAAGGATTTGTATTGCGATTTTTTTTATTCCTTTTCTTAACCCTCTCGCTATATGCCGAAGAGAATTATTCACTCAGAGTAGCTTATGGTCAAGCCTCAAGCAGTACCTTGGGCGACATTATTTCAGGAGATTTTTCTTCTCATGAAAAGAGTTTAAACGTGGTTGCATTAGATGGTGGCTATCTCTTAAAACAAGGGGCTTTTGAATGGCCAATGGATGTCTATGTGAAGTCATCTATATCGTACTTTGATGAGTCTGATGCAAATAGAGACGCACTTTATGAATTAACTCTTTATATTAAAGCATATTGGAATTTTGATTTTTTAGATAATCGTGTACGTTTTGGTTTTGGAGAGGGTGCTTCTTATACAAGTGATATACTTTTTGTAGAAGCAGAAGAAGCAGCTACAATTGTAGATGGAAAAACCTCTTACTTTTTGAACTATTTAGATATCAGTTTAGATTTTGATATTGGAAAATTAGTAGGTGTTAAAACTTTAGAAGGTGCATATTTTGGTTGGGCACTGAAACACCGTTCAGGAATTTATGGGCTTATTAACGGTGTATCAAAGGGTGGCTCTAACTATAATACACTTTATATAGAGAAAAATTTTTAAAGGAGTAGAAAATGTATGATTGGATACTTTGGTTCCATGTAATCTCTTTTATATCATGGTTTAGCGTTCTGTTTTATTTGCCACGTTTATTTGTTTACCATGCAGAAAATATAGATAATAAAGGCTTTGTCGAGGTTGTCAAAATCCAAGAGTTGAAGCTTTTTAAGTTTATTGGGGTTCCTGCGATGTGGGCTACTGTTTTAAGTGGATTTTTCTTAGCATACCTGTATGGTTTTGCAGGTAATGGTTGGATACACGCAAAAATAACGCTTGTGGTTTTATTAATTATCTATTTCTTTTCTATGAATAGATTTAGAGTAGCATTTTTAGAAGACAGATGTACTAAAGATGGAAAGTTTTTTAGAATGTATAATGAGATACCGACTGTTTTAATGCTTTTTATAGTGGCAATGGTGGTTTTCAAGCCTTTTTAAAAAAGGCTATTATTTCTCACCACGTTTTTTTGCTTTAAAGAGAAGTGGTGTACCTGTAAAATCAAATGCTTCACGCATTTTATTAACAAGGTAGCGTCTATATGTAAAGTGTAAACCACTTGGTTTGTTCATTACGATTGCTATTTTTGGTGGTCTTGTTTCATACTGAGTACCGTAGTAAATACGAATTATTTGTCCGCTTACACTAGGAAGTGTATGACGGCGTAAAGCCTTCTCTATAACCTCATTGATTTTACTTGTTGGTATTCTTTGAGAGTAGTTCTCGTTAATTTGTAAAATCATCTCATGTAGCTTATCGACTCTTTGATGTGTAAGTGCAGAGAGAGTAATAATCGGTGCAAATGCAAGGAATTTAAAACGATTACGCACCTCTTTAATAATCTTGTCATGTTCATCACGCTTGGAGATATCCCACTTATTTAATACAATAATACATGAGAGTCTATTACTATCAACAAGACCTGCAATTTTTTCATCAAGGTCTAAAAAAGGCTGGCTGGCATCTAAAACAACGAGTGCCATGTTCGCATTTTCCAACATCTCTTTTGTACGCATGAGGGCATATTTTTCTATACCTACAATTTTTCCGCGACGACGTAGACCAGCTGTGTCTACAAATGTTATTTGCTTGTCTTTATACTCTATCGTCTCATCAATAGGGTCAATCGTCGTTCCTGAGACGGCACTTACAACTGAGCGTTCTTCTCCAAGGAGTGCATTTAGTAGTGAGCTTTTCCCAACATTTGTACGTCCAATAATTGCAATTTTAATGTGGTCAACATCGTTTTCATCAAACTCTTTAATACGGTCATTGTTTCCAAAAATGGAGTCATCTTCGACGTTGCCCTCCATTTCATCTTCATCCCAGTAGATAAATCCGTCATCCTCATCTTCATTATAATCATTTGCGAAAAACTCTTCATCACTTATCTCTTCTGGATCATTAATAAGCAGTTCTTCTTCACTCTCTTCATAAACTCTGTCACTCTCTGGGAGTTTGTCTGCTATCCACTCTAATAACTCTACCGTGTTTCTGTTATGTGAAACAGAGATTCCAAAAATAGCATCAGTTCCAAACTCATAATAATCCCAAAGTTTCTCTTTCATTTTGTCATTGTCAATTTTGTTTACAACAAGTGCTATATCTTTGCCCATTGCTTGAAGCTCATAAAAGAATTTTTTGTCTTCATCTTCGGGAATACTTTTACCGTCAACCATATAGAGAATGATGTCTGCTTTGTAGGCTGCTTTTAAAGACATGTCTTTAATCTTGTCAAAGAGTTCACACCCTTTATCTAGTCCACCAGTGTCAAGTAGTAGAGCTTCTTTGCTTCCGATAACTGCCACACGACGCTTTACATCTCTTGTTGTTCCGGCAATATCTGCTGTGATGGCATCACGTTTTTTTACGAGACGGTTGAAAAGAGAACTTTTTCCGACGTTTGGACGACCAATAATGGCTATTTTTTTCATATAAAAAACCTTGTTGAGTAGAGAGAGTTGTTAAATAGTAGTGCAATTATAGCTAAATCTAAGAGGAGGGGTGTTTGGACAAGAGAGTTATCTCTCTTGTTAGCAAAACTTGTTTTTAGTTTGTTGGGAACTCTTCATCAAGTTTTTTTAGTGCTTGTTCTGATTGGAACTGTTGCCATCTTGCATCATCATTGTTAAAGCTTGATTTAACAGCTTTTTTAACAGCACTGTTAACATTTTCCTCAGGAACTGTTACTAACATATAAAGTGCTCCTGATGGTGCTTGCCACATATCTATCGCTTTTGAGCCTTTAAGATCAACTTGTGCAACTTGTTTTGTTACAGCAGTAGTTACCATGTCTACAGATTCACCAGCACCGATACCAGTCGCTTTAGTAAAACCTTCCATTTTGTCTTTTACTTGCGTTTGAATTTGCTGTGCTAAGTCTGAACGACCATTCATTAAAGCAACTCTTTTCATATGAGCCATACCAGCTGCACTTTTGTCGGCTATACCAACACCTGCGTAAAAACCTTCTACATCTGGAGTACATGTCCATCTTGGCGCTAAAACATTTTCTTGTTTACACTCAAAAGTTGGATTGTAAGCTTCTGGCTCAGGTTTTTTGTCTGAACATGCTGTTATAAGAGCAGCTGTTAAAGCAACTAGGGATAGTTTTATAGCCGTTTTTATCATTGTGTAGCCTTTATCTGTTTTAGATTTGAAGAGTAGTATACTACCATTAATCTTTAGCTAGAATTATATAGCTACATAATTAAACACACTAAGGAACATTGTGAAGCAGTACTACTCTTATGACTCATTTAGACAAGATACATTGAAACTTTTAGTAGAACTCAAAAAACTGGAGTTAGATACTATTGTGGGAATAGCCAGAGGTGGTTTAACACTTGCACATGCTATTAGTGAAGGTCTGTCTCTTCGTAGTGTTCAAACACTACAAACACAACTTTATGATGGTGAAGAAAAGAGAGACTTTTTAACATTGGAAGGGAGTTGTCAACTCAAGGGTAAAAAAAAGGTATTGGTAGTTGATGATATCGCTGATAGTGGGGAAACATTTAAAGCAGTTATGGAGTATTTAGAGCATCATTATCCTGAGATAGAGTTTTTTTCAGCAGCTCTTTTTTACAAAAAAAGTTCTTGTTATGAGCCTCATTATTGGATAAATGAGGCAAACTGTTGGATAGAGTTTTTTTGGGAAGTGGATTTTCTAGAAAAGTAAAGCTTACTTTCTAGCCTCTTTTATCATCTCATAGGCTTGATTTATCTCTTGTGTTTTTGCAGTTGCTTCTTGCATATAAGCTTCACTTTTTCCTTGAGATTTTATGATGTCTGGATGGTACTCTTTAATGAGGTTTCTATATGCTTTTTTAATAGTTGCCATATCATCATCCGCTGAAACACCAAGAAGTTTATAGGCATCATTAATATTGGCTTTTGGTGTGAAGTTTTGTCTCATTTTTTCAAATTGATCGAAAATTGCATGGTAAGTTGCAGGGTCAAATTCAAGAGCTTCTGCAATAGTTTGCAGAATTTTCTCTTCACTTTTACTTACTTCTCCATCAACAAAAGAGAGTTGAATCAAAAAGCCCATAAACTGTTGTTGTTTTGACTTGTCACGTTTGATAGCAGATGCAAGTCTGTGTGCTATATCTGTTATGTTGTCATCTCTATCTTTCTCTTCGCTAAAAATGCGTTTGAGTATATCTTTTGTTTTTTGAGGTTCTGGAAAAATGTTTGCGATATCGTCAAACATAATTCCCACAAGTTCAGCCTCAAGAGCATCTACTTTGCCATCTGCTTTAGCAACTTTTGCCACAAGCGCGACAAAAAGACCAAGTTCACTCTCTTTGATGGACTCATAAGAGATAGAGAAGTTTTTAAATGCCTCTTTTGAGTAGTCTGTATATTTTGCATAGCTTTTGAATATATAGTAAAAAACAGCACCTAAAAGTGCTAAAACGATTAAATTTCCCATAAAAATCCTTAGATTGTAATTATGGAATTATACTTCAATGAGGTTAATGCATTTACTCTTTTGCCAGAGTGTTAAGACTCTCTATTATTTCATCTAACTTTTGGCTAATTTGGGTTACTTCTTCTGAAATATTATTTACATCACTAGCATTTTCATGTAAAGCATTAGATGATTCAGAAATTGATTGTATAAGAATATTTGTCGTTGCAGTGGATTCGGCTAAACTTTTTTGCGTACGCTCGGCAAGTTTTCTGACTTCATCTGCAACAACGGCAAATCCACGTCCATGTTCACCTGCACGTGCAGCTTCTATTGCTGCATTAAGGGCCAGAAGATTAGTCTGTTCTGCTATTTCACCTATAGTTGAAAGGATTGTTTTTGTTTCGTTTGCATTTGTTACTAAGGTTTGTAGTCCCTCTACCATACTGTTCTCTTTTGCGGATATTGTATGAATTTTTGTAACGGCTATTTGAATCATTTTTTTCAGTTCAATAATTGTTGTATCAGTAATATTTTCTATAGTTGTATTGAGCTTTTGTGCAGTATTGAGGATTTGTACTTTAGACTCTTCATTATTTTTACGCATTGTGGCTAGTGAATCACCAAGCGAGTTTACATTGTTAAGTAAATCCGCCATTTTACCTTCAACATCAACATCACTTTTCTCTTCAAATTTGCCTTCTGAGAAAGATTGGAGTGTAGATATAGCTTTTTGTAGATTATTTTCAGAAGCAGAAATCATATTATTTATACTGTTACGTAAAACGTGTACATAAGGTGTTTTTGTATCTGCTTCAGCTCTACAAGAGTAGTGTCCTTTAGCAACTTTATCTGAAAGTAGTACCATCTCTCCTGCTACAAGAGTGTCAGTCTGTACTGATAACTGATACTTTTGTAAAAGTTTATTGAGTTCTTGTTCAATTGGATTAGTTGTTGACTCATTGATATTAACTTTGTTACGTTTAAAACTCATAAGTTCTGAAATTTCTTCAAGTAAAGTGGAGTTAAAACTATTTTGCTTTACAAAAAATTCTAAGGAAACAGTAATTATGAGAGCAATAAGAGTAAAAATGAGTTGAAAATAGAGAGATTGCGTTAATACTAAAAGAGTAGCTAAAATACTAAAGAGAGCGATTTGAATGGTTGTTTTTTGTTTGATGTTCATACTTATTTCCTACTGCATAGTTTTATAAAGTTTTTGGGCATCAGCTATCTCCTTAGTAGATGCCTTTCGTCTACATGAAATGTAAGTGTTTCTTTGAGAAACGGAATCATATTTTGGGTAAACACTTGCATAGACCCAGTAGTATCCACCACCTTTAATGGCATTTTTTACATAACCATTCCAAACTTTACCACTCTTAACGGTCTCCCACAAATTTTTAAAGGCTGCCTTTGGCATGTCTTTGTGACGAACAATATTATGAGGTTGTCCTATAAGCTCATCTAAGCTATAACCTGCAACTTCACAGAAATCTTCATTTGCAAAGAGAATAATGCCTTTCTCATCCGTTTGTGAAACAAGAAAATCATCATCTTTTAGTACTCTTTCATCCATTACTACTCCTTGTATAATTAATTTTCATAATTAATAGAGTTGGATTGTACTGTTTTACAAAGTCAACTCGTAGTATTTAAATGTCAGTTGGTATAATGCCATTATGAAACAGATACAAGCACTTAATAGTGGCGTAAAATATATGCTACTAGCCTCCTTCACTTTTGCTATTATGGGTGCATTTGCAAAACTCGCTTCAGAGTTTATGCCTTCTTTGGAAGTTGTTTTTTTCCGTAATCTTGCAGGGGTCATTCTTGTAGGATTTGCTATTTATAAAACACCGATGGTACAAAAAGGTGGGCGTCCACTACTTCTGTTCTTTCGTGGATTTATGGGTTTTGTAGCACTCCTTGCATTTTTTTATAACATCGCACATATTTCACTTGGTGATGCAATGACATACTCTAAAACTTCACCTATTTTTACGGCCATTTTTGCGTTTTTATTTTTACAAGAGAAACTTTCACTTAAAGGCTGGGGTGCAGTTTTTATAGGTTTTATTGGGATTTTATTTATCACTCAACCAAGTGGGGTTGGGTTTTCCAAATATGACCTTTTAGGTGTTTTCTCAGGTATTGGCGCGGCACTTGCTTACACTTCCATTCGTGAGTTAAAATCCTACTATGACACACGAGCTATCGTTCTCTCTTTTATGTTAACAGGAACTATTGGTCCGCTTTTACTTTTTTTTATCTCTTCATATATAAGCGTTGATGAGCTTGATTTTTTACTTGGTGAGTTTGTAATGCCACAGGGTGTTGTTTGGGTTTACGTAATAGCAATGGGAATTTTTGCAACTATTTCACAGCTACTTATGACAAAGGCTTATAGTGAAACAAAGGCTGGCATAGTAGGTGCAGTTTCTTACTCTAACATTCTTTTTTCTATCATCGTCGGGGTAATTTTGGGAGATGCCCTGCCATCCCTCACGACAAGCTTTGGAATTGTATTGATTGTGTTTGCCGGTGTAATGGTTGCACGTTTAAAGTAGCATCAGTTTTTCAATCGATCTCGAATTTCTAGAAATTTATCTAGGTTTTCTAGGAAAATATCAATGAGTTTAGGGTCAAAATGTTTTCCTCTCTCCTCTTTAAAGAGTTCTAGTATACGTTCAAGCTCCCAAGCTTTTTTATAGACTCTATCACTTCCTAGTGCATCAAAAACATCTGCTAAGGCTGTTATACGCCCATAGATACTAATCTTTTCTCCCGCAAGTTTGTTGGGATAACCTGTGCCATCCCACTTTTCGTGATGCTCGTATGCTATGGTTGCTGCCATTTTGAGTAGAGGTCTTGAAGAGTGTTTGAGCATCTCATAGCCAAGTCGTGCATGTTCATCCATGACCTTTCTCTCCTCATCATTAAAACGTCCCGGTTTATTTAAAACGGCATCAGGAATTGCTACTTTACCTATGTCGTGCATTGGAGATGCTTGTTTAAGTGTTTCTGCATTCTCTTCATCAACACCATAGTAGAGTGCTAAAAGTTTAGAGTATTCGGCTACACGTTTTACATGGTTACCTGTCTCTTGTGAACGACTCTCACCAATAGCACCCATGGTAAAAACAACCTCTCTTTGTGTCTCTTGAATTTCATGGTTGAGAGCAATTATCTCTTGGGTTCTCTCTTTGACTTGTGTTTCAAGGTCTCGGTTAAATTCTTCTAGTTCAGCTTTGAGCTCTTCCACTTCTTTTTTATCTGTAATATCTTCACGTACGGCATAGTAGCCTATAGCATTTCCAAGATCGTTATAATCACGCTCTACTTTTGAATGTACCCAGTAGTAAGTTCCATCTTTTCTCTTATTTTTGATATCACCATTCCAAAAACCATTTTGCTTGAGGGCTTCCCACATTTCTTTAAAAGTCTCTTTTGGCATATCTGGGTGCCTAACAATGTTATGTGGTTTTCCTCTCAGTTCTTCTTCTGTATAACCGCTTATTTTACAGAAAGCTTCACTTACATGAGTAATGAAGCCCTGTAAATCTGTACGGGAGTAGATGACATTTTTATCAAATGCTTTGAGGGTTTTTTCAAGTTTTTGTTTTTTCTTTTCAATCGTAATAGTCTGGAGTTTGACTTCTTCTTTTAAAGAGTCTTTTTTTCTCATAACATATAAAAGAGTAAGAGCTAAAAGTAAAAGGATGAAAAACAGGCCTATATTGACCAAATAGTAGCTTCGTTTTACTATGTAGAGGTCATGATTTTGAGTATAAGAAACAATGTATGCCAGGACCTCTGAACTTTTATATTTTCTTATAGGTTTAAAACTAAGTATATAACTAGTGCCGTCTTTATCGACAGAGGTGGCAAATTTTTGCTGCTCATTTATACCTTGTTCAATTGCCTCATGTGCGAGTTGTGCAAGTTGATTGTAAAGAGAGCTTTTAGTTTGATTATTATCAAGAGTTGAGAGTGTGTAAAGGTAATCTTTATGTTCTACACTTTGAGTGTAGTTTACGTTTCGAGAATGACTCCACTGTGTTGTATCAAATACAGATTTTTTGACTAAAAAGTGGGTATAGACACCATATATTTCTGAAATGTGTTTTTGTAAACTTTCAGATGAGAATGAAATATCAACACTTCCTAGATACTTTCCTTTGTAGTAAAGAGGGTAGATATTACGAAAAGCATGTGAAATTTTTCCTTGTTCAAACCCTCGTACTATCTCTTTGTTTTCATTTACGTTGACTATCATTTTTCTGACTGAAGAGATGTCGTCGCTATGTTTAGATGGTTTATGGACTCGTAAAAAAACGTGATTGTTTTCAAAAGAGAAAAGTATGATATTGAGTCCATTTTTGTGGAGATGTTCATAGTATGGTTGTAGAGTTTTATAAAGTTGTTTTCGCAGTTCAGATCTTTGTAGGGAAGAGTCTGTATTTTTTGCATTATCCAGAAGTGAAAGTGTACTCTCTTGGGCAATAATGGTGTTATATAAGTTGTCAGCAATCACCTCGTATAAATCCAAACTCATTCGGTAATTACCTTCAAGAATGTTGAGGTTATTTGTATATGCAGAGGATTGATAGGCTGTTAAAGTATCTGTCGTTGTTTTGTAAACAAAAGAGACAACAAGTAAAAAAACAAGAACAATTAAAAAATTCGTTTTTGTTAGGTAATTCAATTGATGCCTTTAGTAAAATTTTAATCGTTCATCTTAACAGAATAACTTTTAGAAATCAATAGGAATGAATAGTTTCTCTTATATTGCATAAGACAAATTTACTCCTTACATAGTTCATAATAAGCTATGCTAAGTGAAGATTAACTCCCTTATGCTATAATCTCTTACTTTTTTTAAGGCATAAAATAATGAAAGCTATGAAACTTTTAGCAGGTCCTTGTGTTATCGAGAGCGAAGCAAATATTTTTACAATTGCGAAGGGACTTGAGAAGTACCATAATGATGAGACAATTGACTTTTATTTTAAGTCAAGTTTTGACAAAGCAAACAGAACCTCTTTAGAGTCTTTTCGTGGACTTGGAATGGAAGAGGGTCTCAAGATACTGCAAAAAGTCAAAGATGATTTTGGATATAAAATTGTCACAGATGTGCATGAGAGTTATCAACCTCCTATTGTTGCAGAGGTAGTGGATATGCTTCAGATACCAGCTTTTTTATGTCGTCAGACTGATTTACTTGTTGCTTGTGCAAAGACTGAGCGTGAGATAAATGTTAAAAAAGGGCAGTTTTTATCTGCGGATGCAATGAAATACCCACTTTTAAAGATACTACAAACTCGTGGATGCAATGAAGCAAGTTATGAAAATGCGGCGAAGCACGGTGTATATTTGTGTGAACGTGGGAACTCTTTTGGATATGGTAATATGGTCGTAGATATGAGAAATCTTGTAATTATGCGAGAGTTTGCACCAGTGATTTTTGATGCAACACACTCTGTGCAGATGCCAACAGCTCAAGATGGCAAAACAGGCGGAGATAGTTCTATGGTACCGTATCTTGCAAAAGCTGCTGCTGCTGTTGGTGTAGATGGTTTTTTCTTTGAGACACACTTTGATCCAAGTTGTGCTTTAAGTGACGGACCAAACATGTTAAAGCTAGACGACTTAGAAAACTTAATTAAAAAAATAAAACTTATACAGGAGATATAGAGAATGAAACTCATTGAGGGAAAATTAAAAGTAGTAAATGGAAAAAAGATTGCTATAGTAAGTACACGTTGGAATCATTTTATCGTAGACAGACTTGTTGAGGGTGCAAAGGATGCCTTTGAGAGACATGGTGGTATGGAAGAGGATTTAACTCACGTTTTAGTACCGGGTGCATTTGAACTCCCGATGATAGTTGACCAACTGCTTTCATCTGGAAAGTATGATGCAGTATGTGCTCTAGGTGCAGTTATCCGTGGTGCTACACCTCATTTCGATTATGTTTCTGCCGAAGCTACAAAAGGGATAGCAACTATGAGTTTAAAGTACCAAAAACCAGTAAGCTTTGGTCTTTTAACGACAGATACAATTGAGCAAGCAATTGAAAGAGCTGGTACAAAAGCTGGAAATAAAGGCTTTGAAGCGATGACGGTAATTATTGAAATGCTTGATTTATACGAGGCACTTTAATGGCGACTAGACACCATGCTCGTATGGCTGTTGTAAGCCTTTTATATGCATTTGACTTAGGAAATGGTAATACAGCCGAACATGCAGATGAGATTTTAGAAGAGAAAAAAATCCGTAATAAACAAAAAGATTTTGCACTTACTCTTTATGATGGAGTGATGGAACATCTTGAAGCATGTGACAAGGCAATTATTGAGCATCTTAAAGATTGGGATTTTGAACGTCTTGGAACAATTGAGCGTGCAACATTACGTTTGGCTGCGTATGAGATTCTTTTTGGTGACCTTGATTCTGCAGTAGTTATTAATGAAGCGGTAGAGATTACAAAAGCTTTTGGAACAGAACAGTCTCCAAAGTTTATAAATGGTGTTTTAGATGCAATTTCAAAGACTAAAGCGTAGTTTTTTACTATTTAGCGCATTATTTACTTTAACATTAAATGCAGACGATATAATGGTCAAAGAGAGCTGTCAGAGTGTTGATGCAACAGCAAATTCTATAAAAGATATAGTAAGAGACAGAGGTTTAGCTGTATTTGCGATTATTAACCATGGTGCTAATGCACAGATGGTAGACATGGAGCTTGGTGAATCAAAGATGATAGTCTTTGGAAATGCTAAAGTGGGTACAGTTTTGATGCAGCAAGATATGCGTGTTGGGCTAGATTTACCACTGAGAATTTTGGTTTATAAAGACCATGATAGTAGAGTTAAAATGGCTTATAGAGATGGTTCTTGGCTTACAACAAAGCATATACTAAACGCAGCAGAAAAAATAAGAACAATAGATACAGTTATGGAAAATATTACTACGAGAGCAGGACGATGTTTAAAAGACTGAGTAAAGAAGAGGCACTTGACCTTATAAAAAATGCAGACCTAAAAGAACTTGGAAAAATGGCAACGGCCCGTAAGAAGGAGTTGCATCCAAAAGGTATTACTACCTTCGTAATTGACAGAAACATAAACTATACAAACATCTGTTGGGTTGATTGTAAGTTCTGTGCTTTTTATCGTCATGAAAAAGATGCAGATGCATATGTACTTACTTTTGATGAGATAGATGCCAAGATAGATGAGCTTCTTGAGATTGGCGGAACACAAATACTTTTTCAAGGTGGTGTACATCCAAAACTCAAAATTGAGTGGTACGAAGACTTAGTAGAGCATATTCACCAAAAATATCCACAGATTACTATTCACGGGTTTAGCTCTATTGAGATTGATTTCATTGCAAAAGTATCTCGCATTAGTGTTGAAGAGGTTTTAACACGTCTTAAAGCAAAAGGTTTAGCATCTATTCCAGGAGCAGGGGCAGAGATTCTTTCTGATAGAGTGCGTGACATTATTGCACCAAAGAAGATTGATGCTGAAGTGTGGGTAGACATTCACCGTAAAGCACATAAACTTGACATTAAAAGTACGGCAACTATGATGTATGGTACGGTTGAGACAGATGAGGATATAGTTGAGCATCTTGATATGATTCGTAGGCTTCAAGATGAAACAGGTGGTTTTAGAGCTTTCATTATGTGGAGTTTTCAAGGGAAAAATACAGCACTACTTGAGCAGATTCCAGATATGGAAAAACCATCTTCTAACCGTTACCTCAGACTCTTAGCAGTTGCAAGACTCTATCTTGATAATGTACCAAACATACAAAGTTCATGGGTTACACAAGGACCATATATTGGGCAAATGGCACTTCGTTTTGGGGCAAATGACCTTGGTTCAACTATGATGGAAGAGAATGTTGTAAGCTCAGCGGGAGCTGCGTATCACATGGCAAAAGATGAGATGGTACAGCTCATAACAGACATAGGAGAGACACCGGCAGTACGTAATACTGCATACGAGACCTTAGAGATGTTTGCTTAATGAAACTCTTTTTTTCAATACTTTTTTTAGGACAAATTTTAATGGCAGCAACAATTGACAAAATAGACGTAAATGGAGTAAATGTTCCATTTATTTATGAACAGGATAAGCGACTACCGCTCACTACAACACAGATAATTTTTACAAATAGCGGTAGTATTAAAAATACACAGATTGCTGGTTTATCGGGGCTTAGTGCAAAGCTTTTAAATGAGGGAACAAAGAAACTTGGTTCAAGTGCTTTTGCAGATATTTTAGAGTCAAAAGCAATTAGCATCTCTGCAAATGCTGGAACAGAGACATTTGTTTTAGAAGCAAGTGGACTTAAAGAGGAGTATGCAGAAGGAATGCATTATTTACAGATGCTCCTACAAGATCCAAACTATTCAAAAGAGGCACTCTCAAAGATTAAAACAATTACTTTGGGAAATATTTCAAGAAAAGAGAATGATTTTGATTATATAGCGTCTAATGAGTTAAAAAAGCTTCTATTTGAAGATGGGGTTTTAGGAAAACCATCTTCAGGTACAAAAGAGAGTGTCACGAATGTTGAGCTTTCTGATATTGAAACATTTGTAAAACAAAATCTTGTAGTATCAAAAGCAATAGTTGTTGTTGGCGGTGATATTGATGTCGATGAGGTCAAGAAAAGAATGCAAGAATTACTCTCTATCTTGCCAACAGGCTCAAGTGAAGAGACTCCACATTTCGCTGTAAGAAACAAGCCAGAGAGCAAAATTTTAAAACGTGAAACGGAACAGGCATATGTCTATTTTGGTGCACCTTATAATATAAATGAAAGTTCAGAAGAGTTTTATAAAGCGAGAGTTGCAACGTATATTTTAGGAACAGGTGGCTTTGGTTCACGTTTGATGGAAGAAATCCGCGTTAAACGTGGACTTGCTTACTCCGCTTATACACGGGTGAATGCAACTAAATCTAGTAATTATCTTACTGGATATTTACAAACAAAATTAGACTCTATGGATGAAGCAGTTACAACGGTTAAAGAGGTTATAGGCGAGTTTGTAAAAAATGGTGTAAGTGAAGATGAACTTGAACAGACGAAGAAGTTTTTACTCGGGAGTGAGCCTTTACGTGTGGAGACAATGAGTCAAAGACTGAATCGTACTTTTATGGAGTATTACAAAGGTTTTGCTTTAGGACACTCTCAAAAAGAGCTGGAGAAGATTAGAACACTGACACTTGATGAATTAAACAGTTTTATACAAGAGCATAAAGAGATACTTGAACTCAGCTTTTCTATAGTTACAAAATAATTTCAATATGCAATATTTATCTGTGAGATAAAAATTTTTTGTTAGAGTGATACTAACAAAGGAGTATTATGAACCTCACAAAAGAGCAAGAAGCAAAAGTAAAAAAACTGGGTATAAACTCATTCGCCCAACTTGCTCTTATACTTCCCCACTCCTACGAAGACCTACGTTTACGCGAAGAGATGCAGCTACATAAGGCACAACTTATAGATGCCACAGTAGAGTCTGTATTTCGCGCTCCAAACTCTATTCAAATAACGTTTTATGTACATAATTTCGCACACTCTCTACAAGCAGTACTCTTTAGACCAAAGCCTTATATGTTACATCAGTTTAAAGTTGGAGAACGAGATTATTATTATGGTGTAATAGAATGTAAAAGTGGACATTGTAGTATGAGTATGCCAAAAAAAGTTTCTCAAATTGGGAGCATTACACCAAAGTATAAAACAGCATTACGCACTGATGTGATGCGACGCTTAACACAAGAACTACTAACAAAAGAAAATTTATTAGCTGAGGGTTTACGAGAGAAATATGTAGACGAGCTTTTACGCTTACATACTCCAGATGAGAGTTTGTTAAAGAGTAAAGAGCTCTCTAGTTATACTTTAGAGGCACTTAAATATACAGAGCTTTTTAGTTACATGAGAGCATTGGCAGGTAAACGACGTTATTTTGAGACTATTGTATCTAAAGAGTGTGAGTATAGTTCTTGGAGTAGTACTCTACCTTTTCTATTAACAGATGAGCAAATAGATGCAATTAAAGATATTAGAGTAGATTTTGCAAAAAATGTTGCAGCAAAGAGAATGGTTGTAGGTGATGTTGGAAGTGGAAAGACTATGGTGATACTAGCGTGTGCATATATGATGGATGCTAATCGCTCTATTTTAATGGCGCCGACAACTATACTAGCAAATCAACTCTACGAAGAAGCGCAAAAATATTTACCAAATTTACGTATTACTTTAGTAACAAATAAGAGTAAAAAAGTTTCTCTTGAAAAGTATGATTTTATTATAGGGACTCATGCACTTTTGTATAGAGAGTTACCAGAAGCTGGTTTAGTTATGGTAGATGAACAGCATCGCTTTGGTACGCAACAGAGAAACATGTTAGAAAAACTTGTCAGTAGTAAAACAAGACGACCACATTATATACAGTTTTCTGCAACTCCTATTCCACGAACACTTGCTATGATAGAATCAACTCATATAGATGTATCTTTAATTACTACAACACCATTTATCAAAGATATAGACTCCCAAGTAATTCATAGAGAGGATTTTCCTACACTTTTAGACCATATAAGAGCGCAAATAGCTCAGAATAATCAAGTACTTATAGTTTACCCTTTAGTGGAGCAGAGTGATGTTTTAGAATATCAAAGCATAGATGAGGCTAGGAGTTACTGGGAGAGAAGTTTTGAACAAGTTTATGTGACACATGGAAAAGATAAAGATAAAGAGGATGTACTACTTAAATTTAGAGAAGATGGAAATATCCTCATAGCAACTACAGTTGTGGAAGTTGGAATATCCTTACCACGTTTGAGTACAGTTATTATTGTTGGTGCAGAGCGTTTGGGACTTTCAACACTACACCAGCTGAGAGGACGAGTGAGTAGAACAGGTTTAAAAGGCTATTGTTATCTTTATACCAATAAAGAAAAGTCTGAGCGCTTAGATGAGTTCGTAAAAACTACAAATGGTTTTGATATTGCAAATTTAGATTTAAAGTTTAGAAAAAGTGGAGATTTACTTAAGGGGATTCAACAGAGTGGTGCTCAATTTAAATGGGTTGATTTTGCAGAAGATAGAGATATCGTAGAGAGTGTAAAAAATGATTTGGGAATTGGGCTAGATTAATATAGCCCAAATCTTCCATCATTTCTTTTATAGAGTACGCGAGTTTTGTCTTCGTTATCGATGAAGATTTCAAAGTGCTTGTCACTCTCTTTAAGATCATTGAGAACATCTTCAACTTCACGAGGTTTATAGAGATCAAGTTCAACTGGAACTATCTCGTCTTCCATCTCCTCAGTAGCAGCTTTAAGATCTGCACTTTCAGCTTTAATTTCGTTAAGTCCTACTTTGTGGTGGTCAGTTTCACGGTCGTGCATACGACGCATAGCTTTTTGAGCACGTGTAATCGCTAAGTCAATTGCAGCGTACATATCACCATCATTTTGTTTAATAATAATAGAGTTTTTGTGTGCTAAGTTGATAACAAACTCTACAAATGAGTGCTCTTTTCCCTTTTTTGTTTGAGCAGAAGCGATTACATTAACAGAGATAATGTCCATGTGAAATTTATTGAGAGTTTCTATAGAGGTAGTCATATGCTCTTTTATAGCATCTGTTAAGTCAACACCTCTACCTGTAAGAGAAATATTCATTTTATAATCCTTTTAATTCATATACATATAAATTATATCATTAAAAGGTTTATAAAAAACAATACTTTAGAGTTTTTGAATGGTTCTTCTAAAGTAACGAATAGGCTCACTAGAAATAGTTGTATCTGTCACACTAACTGTAATGTCTAGCATAACTGAGCCATTTTGTTCCGGAGTTGAAACTGTCGTGTAAAGGATTCCTCTAGTTGCAATAGGAACTGCATCACATACAGCTTGTGCTTCGTCTACACCTACAGTAGTTGGGTCATTGTAGTATACATACTGAGCACCTATGTCAATAGTATAATAAGTGTCTTGAATAAATGTAGCATTTATATCTGTACATGGATTGTTTTGGGCAATTCTCAGTAGTGCATACTCTGTTGCACTTTTGGACATGAGTACAACTTGCTCATACAGATAAAGCTCCTTTGTTCTTTTACCTGTTTCAGCCGTCATTGCAACTGAAAGTGCCATTATAGTTCCTATAATAACTATTACCATAATAGCCATAATCATAGCCATTGCATTACGTTTTGAAGTTCTCATTAATAGATTGTTTTTTCTTTGCATAATGAGTAATCCTTATTTTCACTTACAAGCAGATCGCTTTTTGCACATACTTGTATTTTTATAATTGAACCTATAGCCATTGCCCGAAATGTACTTATATCATTCATGAGAGGACGACATATTCCATTATTAAAATATGTTTCGCCATTCCATGGTTGGTAGTTAGTACAGAATTGTAGGTTTCCTATATTTGTTGTTGCATTATAATCTATCACAACAGCATTGGCAGTCCACGCTAGTTTATAGTACTCATATATATCAACTCCAGCCAAGCTATTTGTGACTCCAGTTGCACCATTCCTTGGTACAAATTCATTGATATTGACACCACTTTTGATCGGATGCATTACACTATTTTGGTCTGTTAACGCTACACCATTCCAACCATAACCATTGATGTCAGTATTTGATCCTACAAAATGGAGAGCGGCATCATTTATTCCACTACCTCCATTTGAAAGTGCATTTATAACCGAATTTGTAGAGTTTGTTTCAGTTTCTGGAGATACAAGAAGGTTAGTATTTCCGATATCTAAATCTAAAATACCGCTCCAAAAAGGTTTAGTTGAGTCTCCTCTAAAACTATCTATATCTGTAGCAATCCACTCTAGTACTAAATATTGTGTTCCATTGACCGCACTAGCTAAAGAGGTAAAGTTTACATTGTTGATTGCTTGTCGAACAATAACAGAGTCCTTAATCCTATATTGTAGTCTGCTTGCAATAAACTCTACTGTAGTCGTACTTTTTGCTTGTAGTTGATTATTAGTTGTTGTCAGAATAAAGTTTTCATAAGCACGTGCTAAAAATTCTACACCAAACTTTCCTATTATGCCCATAACGACAATGACAAAAATCAACTCAATCATTGTAAATGCACTATGACGTTTCATTAATATGTCCTTTTATAATAGTCAACTTCTCCAACATTACAACTATAAGTTCTTAAAGAAACTAAAAGTTGAGCTGTAGTTGTATCGGTAATATTTGCATCTATTCTTTTAATATTAATATTATTTACTAGCACACCAAAACTTGCGCTAGTACTTACTGTGATAAGTGTTGAATAGGAGTATTTATAACCAGATTGTGAAGCACCTGTGTTTACAAGAGTTTGTGTGCCTGCAAAGTCTTCTAGTGCATTAATAGCTGAAGTAGTAGCTCCTAAACCTGTACTTGTATTACTATCTAAACAGCGTCTATGGTATGGCTCGGCAATATGCCCATTTTTGAGTCTATAGCGAAAGTTAGTTGAGTTGTTTTCACATGAGCCATCATCAATTACACGAGCAAGGCTAGCAATTCCTCCGTCCTCTAATGAACGCTCATCCCAGTTAGCTGTCACAGCTTGATTTAATTCTGTGGCAGCCGCGAAAACAGCTTCTTGTACAAGGTTTCTCTCAATTCCTTCTGATGTAGTGTTAGAAAGCGTTGGTAAAGAAATAACAGTAATTGCAATGATAACAATAGCAAAAATGAGTTCTATAAATGTGAAAGCTGCCCTTGTTTTTACCACGTACTTCTCCTATTAGTCTTACTCGATGAATTTGTTCCTGTGGAAGTATTAGTTTCATTCACACCTGCCCATGAACTAGCTGAATCTTCAAACTCTACTTCAAACTCATTGCGTATTGCTGCATTATTAAATCGATTAAATATAAGCCACATTGATGCATTATTTTCCATAGTTGCTTTATATGGGTAGTTTCGACTTCCATCATATATTAAGTTAGTAAAATCAAGATGATTTCCGGAAGTTGCAGTTCCTGTAACCTCACCTGCACCAACGATTGAGCCTTTCTTATTGACACTACCTGCGTCACCAAAGTTTACAGTATGGTTTGTATTAACAAACCAGCGAGGATCACTTGTAGAATTGGCATCATTACCACCTTGTAATAGTGACTTATCACAACCATTATTTAAATCACAGTGTACTTCATAGTATATGAAGTTTTGCGCTGGGGCTATTGCAGTACCAGTTGGGGTACTAAATCTCTGTCTTGGTGAATTTGTACGGCCATAATAGTGTGTTAGATTTTGATCGATGTTTAATTGTCCATTTGTCGTTTTGTCATTGCGTAAATCAGCATACATTGTACAATCTGTTAAAGGATTAGTACAGTTTATATCATAACTATCTAGAAATACACGTTTTGGATTTACAGGATTATTGACTGTTCTATGGTAGTTGATATTATGAATAGTATTCATTGTCCCATTAAGTTCTACCGTAAAAAAAGTACTTACAGTTTGTACACGTAATGGGACAGATGTATTTGTTTCATTGGTATCAATATTATGTGCAGTAATTATAGAATCATTTTCATCAAGATTATGAAAACGTGATTGATAGATTACATTATTTGAAGCTAAGTCTAGAAGTGTAGTATCCGATTTACTTAGGTTTAAGTCTAAGCCGACTGACATACAGTTTGCTACAAAGTTACTCACTCTATTACCACTAAAACCTACGGCTGTTATTGCACCATTTAGATGATATGACATATTTTCGTCTGATATATTAGACATGTCAGCCATATATATGTATGGATTTGTAGTTAAGGTGGTGTGATCTAACCCTACTGAACTTACTATACCTGTTATATCAAATCTATATGGATGAAAAGTTAGTAAATGGTCCTTATAAAGGTTTCCTACACTATCACTACCATGATTCGTAGTTGTTACACATCCATGAAGTAAACTACCTGAAGTGGAGTTTGAACCAGTTATACAGTCGTTAGAGCTAATATCGAATCCGTTGTCGATTGTATGATGCGTTAGGTCTTGCCAATCTACAGCTGTCCATGTTGTGTCAATAAGATTTAAAGTATATTTTCCAACATTATTATTGTCCCTTTCTTCATTGATAACAACTCCATTTTTAAAATAAAATGATATATTGCGATTAACTGTATCATTACAACCAGTCATCCCAATATCAGGTGTCCATATGAGTGTTGCATTATAGTCGGGATGACCATTAAAGACACGTGTATAACCAGGTGTATAAGCGGTATTGTCATTTCCTGATGCGTTTATGTCAAAACGGTAATTGTAGCCGGCTGATAAGTCTATTGGTGTAGAAGGTGTGAATGGAATAGCTGCATAACCAGTTTCAGATGAGATATTTACTTTTGTAGTATTTTTTGTATTTGTAGGATCAGTTTCAATATCATAAGTTGGTAATGATTGATTTATATCAAAAATATTTAAACTATATGATTCAGGTCGAACAGCGAAATTATCCCTTGCACATAAGGGTTGTGCATAGTTAATCTTAATACATTCAAAACAAGTTGTTGAAGTCGTATCTGTACAGCTTGTAGTACATAAAGTATGAATACTACTATCATATAAGCCTGAAATAGATGTAAGAACTCTATTTGTACTATCTGTAGTGGTAGCAGTCCAATTTTGAATTAGTGTTTGATTTCCGTCATCAAAATACCAGATTCTAAATGTAGCATTTTTTACTGCAAAATTGTAATAATCATTTGTTTGAGTCGGGATAGCTACTTGATCATCTGTTGGGCTAAACGCGACTGGTACAAAAATTATTTCAGAGATTCCAGCATCTGGATTTGCACATGATGCGTTTATATCACCGTAAGCATCAATATCAATCATCTCTACTAGAACAGTTGTATTAATATCAGAGGTAGGTGGTTGATTGTCTCCTGTAGTTGGAGTAGAATCAAAAACTACAGAAGCATTAAATGGCTTACGAGAAATTTGTGTATATAGATTATTTGTTATGTTATTTGTAGCTTGACCACTTCGTACAACATTAAATTGTCCCCATTGAGGCTGATAACCACCTGTTGGAGGACATATAGGTACGTTTAGTCCACCAAGTATATAGTCTGGATATTCAATTTTTGTTCCATTGGCAACTATATAATACTTGATTGATAATCCTAATGACTCATTAATATCTGTAATACCATTAATATTCTGAGGTTCCAGAATAAATTTTGTATATACATAATCATACTCTCCAAGTGAACCATTTCCTTTTCGAATATTATGACCATCTGTACATCCATTATTTGTAACTGAATTATCTCCATCTTTATTATAATCACAAAGGCTTCCTGTAAAAGTTGGAGCTCCTCTATCAATAAGAGTTGAACCATTAACATTGGAAGTATAAATATGATCGACTTGATTAAACTGAGTTGTATTTAAATCAGTCCTAATTGCAATACCTTGAGCATCTAAATCTGATTCTTCATTCCTTAAATAGATACCGACTTCTATGTCTGAAGAGGATATTTGAGCATCTATTTGTGCTTCTGGATAGGTAGCTCTATCTATTGGTAAGTATCTTCCATCTTGTTTTAAAGAGTAGTCGTAACACATTTGAGGTAAGTAGAGCTCAGTTGAAAATACGAAAAGAGAAGGGTAGTAAACATCGGAATTGGATGTAAAGTTAAATTCCGCTCCCACTTCATTATTGTCTATAATTCCAAAACCACCATTAGCTGTTCCAACGTTATACTTGTGTATGTCCGTACCATTATTATTTGTTAAATTAGGAGTTCTCGTTGTGGGAATATCAATTCGTGAATTAAATGTCCCTAAATCTTGGAGTGTTTGATTATAATTTGCTCCACCCATTTGAATCCTATCACTTGTCCCAGAGAGATATAGGTCTCCTTCTGCAGCCATAGTATAAAGTATAGAGTCAACAATACCAGATTTTGGTGTCAAAAATCCAACTACAGATGCTTGCGCATCTGTACTACTTGTAACTTGTTTAAAACCATCAAAAATTGTAATATTTTTTGCAGTTGTTTCATCAGGATCAGAGTAAATAACAACTAAAGCCCAAGAACCAGATGTTCCTAGCCCATCGCTAGTTGTTCCTGTCACCGTGTAAAAGCTTGAGGTATTAATATAATAGGTTCCAGAACCAGTCACCACGCCAGAAGCGTCAGCACTTGCTGAATATAATTGAATGTCATCTCTATATGCAATCGCATCTTTAATATTTGCAGTGAGTGTAGTATAGGTACTGGCATTGTCTTTTTTTATTTCTATTTGTCCTGCATTTGTTTGTGTTGTTGAGTTCCATGAACCATCTATACGTCCTAGCCAGTAAAGGCGAGCATATTTAACAACGGCATTTGTAGGTAAAACTAGTACAGAAGATGATTCAGGTGCTTTTTGGAGGTTAACATCATCATTTGAAATATCATTCCCTGACTCTATACATTGTCCACTTGAATTTTGAAGACATAGTACAGTATTCCCAATTACTTTTACGTCTCCAAAAAGATTTTCTTGTTGACGCATTGCAAAATTACGTCCTCCAGTAGAGATAATATTAAGGTCTTGAATTGTAATAGTAAAGCTATCACTATTAGAAACTCCATCTTTATCTGTAGCGGTGATGCTGAAGTTGGAAGCTGGTGTAATAGCAGTAGGAGTACCACTTATAAGGCCTGTAGTACTATTAAAGCTAAGTCCATTTGGTAGAGTACCAGTGAGATTGTATTCAAGTATTGGATCACCATTTGTTGGAGTAACATAACTAGCAATATTTAAACTAAAAAGGGTGTTAATAGTTCCTACTGTATCTGGAATATTGCCCATACTCGGAGGTACCGGTGGAGAAAAAGTTACATCGAGTTTATGCTCTATATTGGTATTGCTACCATTTATATAATAGATATAAACATAAAAGTCACCAGCAGAACTAAAATTGAGTTGAGATGATGATAGCCCCTGTAGGGTTGTAGGACAAGAACCTTCTGCTATACTAAATTTCGCTTGATTATTATCAACATCATAAAGACGTACATCAACCGTACCGTTGCTATCAACAGTAAAATGGTAAGCCCGACTTAATGTCCCACCAGCTGAACCTGGACCTACATTCCAATCACTATCGTTGTAATGTGAACTGTTAGTATAGAATGTGTGTGAAGATGTAAGGTTGTCAGAATCTCGTAAAGTAGAACAAGAGGGAGCTGGGGTCACAGTATAGGTAAAACCAATATTAAAGCTTTGACTTGTAGAATATCTTCTTTCCAATGCAATTATTATTTGTTGTCCAGCTGTAACATCTATTTGTGGAGATGATTTGCTATATGTATCGCTAGTATTACTCCAAATAGTACTACTACAAGAACTTTGAATATATAAAGAGTTAAAATAACCGCTTACATATGAGTTTACTTGTATAGTGCCATCACTTACAGGTGTAAAGGTGTAATAATATGTTGTATTTCCCAGAATCGTTCCGGAATCATCATCAGTTGCAGTAACTGTTGTAGAATGTAGATTTGGAATAATTTCACCTGGACATGATGTGCTAACCGCTAAGAGATTTACAGAGAAAAAAGAGAGTAGTAAAAAAAGAGTTGTAAATTTTTGAAGTAAAAAAGTCATTGTAGTTGTCCTCCTCATTTAGTCTTCAAAACTGCATAAAAATAGAGGGCTCAGTAGCAAAAGAACACTAGAGCCATTATAATTTTACATTATCGTCGGCTAGAGCTTAATAACTACTGAAATAGTTAATATTTGGTAAATATGTGATATGTTTTGAAAGTTCATTTGTATGATTTAGTATTTGAAAAGATGGTGCGGTCGAGAGGATTTGAACCTCCACACCCTAGGGCACAACGACCTCAACGTTGCGTGTCTACCGTTCCACCACGACCGCATTTTGTAGTGTTTCAAAAAAACTGCTTGGAGAGTTCCAAGCAGTGAGGTTATTTAGAAAATCGTTAAAGATTAGCCTAAATATGGGTTAGCGTAAAGTGCGATAAGCGCAATTACTAGTGCATAAATAACTTGTGCTTCGATCATTGCAAGAGCGATGAACATTGTAGTCATAAGTTTAGCACCTAAACCTGG
>JAFGVE010000020.1 GCA_016938175.1 Campylobacterales bacterium | reverse complement strand
TTTACGAGATCTCTCGCATCTTCTACAAACTCATCATCTTCATCATCTTCAGGTCTGAGTGTGCTATGAATAATGATTTTATCTCCATAATCTACAGCCTGAAAATAGTGTTTCATACAAAACTCTTGATTCATTCTACACTCAAGTACACGTGCTTTGTTGTACATGTCCTCTCGCGTTTCAAATGTCATTACTTTATCCATACCGCTTTTAGTAAAACAGCCACACTCTTTTTCTATTTCTATTGTATACATTTTTATATCCTTTTTCTTGTGATTAAAACTCTTTGATGACTTTAAAGTCACCTGATTCATAAGAGTAAACTTTTTTTGCTTTTTTATCAATAATAACTGGACGAATCCACTCATTGAGTATAAACTCTTTAGCAACAGAGTTTTCAACTGCTTTAGCTACGAGTTCTAATGGTGCTTCCATATATGTTAGAAGTCTTACCGGCTCATGATAAGCCTCACCCTCTAAGAGTACAGACTGGGTTGGAAGCCCTATTTTTAAATCGCTATAGTTACCATTTAGCACACCGATTTTTGATACTACGTTGTGATATACCTTGGAACCTGCTCCATAGATAGCATTGTCTACAGTTGAGAAGTAGTGTTCAAGGTTAATCCACTCACCAACAACGAGGGGGCCATTAAAAATTCGTGTGAGTATATCAGCATTTTCGTTATCTAGTTGTGCATCATACGAGTGCATAAAGAGTCTGTTTCCAAAAGCCATATGCTTTATGGAATCCCTAGGACCGGCAAATACACCCATATTTCCTGCTAGTCCCCACTCTGGTCGAGTCTCTGACCAGTCCATAGACTTGATCATAATATCATTTTCACTTGATGTGTATGGCAGCTGTGTGACTCTCTCTCTTCGTGCTATACTTGAAGCTTTTTTGAAGTCTTCTACTACTTGAGCAAACTTTTTATGCTCTTCTTCGCTTAAGATGTGTGTATCGTAAAATGCAACTTCATCTGTTGATGTTGTATGCATCATAGGAATAAATTTAACATCTAGAGGAATTATGATGCCCTTTTTAGCAATCTTCTCTCTTACATCTTGGGAGTTTGCTATCATACAGAGTGCTCTATTGTTAGGGAGGCTACTACTTCCACCGCATGCACCACAATCAAGCGCTGACTCAAATGGATTGTTGTCAGAAATACTTGCATGCCCTGATAAAATAACAAACTGAGCAAAGTTATCAGTTTGACCTATCATTGTTAAAAATTTGTAGAGATACTCTACTTTTTCTTCAAGTGTAAAACCAACACTTGCAAGTTTTAGTTTTTGAAATTCATAATCTTTGGTTGAAACATTATAATTTTCTTGGATTTTTTGCAACAGCTCCTCTGAAATATCAACGCTAAGAGCTTTGCCTAAAATGATATGATCTCTGATAGCTTGTAAATCTTCTTGGGAGTATTTTTGCGAGGAGTTGCTTACTACCGCCTCATGAATGATATGTAGATGTAACTTGTTTACATACATCTCTATCTCATCATCTGATAACTTATCGAGTGTATATGTAGTTTGAGGTTTTTTAGCTTTAAAGTTTGAAAAAAACTTCTCTGTTTTTTGTGGCAAAAAAGTTTTTCCAAAAAGATTAATTCCAAAAATCCATCCTATCGCCTCAACCATTATATAAGGCGTATATGGATTGTTTTTTAAACTACTCACAACACTTTTGGTTGTTTTGTTAATCGTTTTTTTTGATTTATACTCATCGTTGGTCTCTATCGGTAATTCAAAGACTATGTTTTGAGGTGTTATTACGGCTGGACATAAAAACTGCTCATGTGCTTTTTCAAATTCGACAAAGCTGATTGGAAAACCAAGAAAGCCTCCAGCCCCATATGTTGTGTAAGGACCACTCTTCTCAATTGCTCTTCTCATGATCTCTGATCGGACATCTAAACACATTGTTACCGAAGCTAGTGGTCGCTCATTTTGACTGTTTTCTGTAAGTTTCATTTCATCAATGAACTTGTGAATATATGTATCCTCAAGAGATTTTAACCAAATGTATCCCTCTTCTTCGCGTAATATTTCCATGATTTTTGCAAGCTCAACTAATGGTATATCACTGTTTTTTAATATATCATTAGAAAGATGGACCTGTTTTGCATCTAATTGGAGCTCTTCTTGTACATAGCGTTCTAATATATCTTCATAGTTTTTAGAACTCTCCATAGCATCTATATATTTTCCAGGCAAATTATATTTATATTTAATCATCTTAAGTATGACATAGGCACTGTTTTTAAGAGAGTACTCATGGAGTAAATCAAAATTATTGATCTCTCTATGTTCTAAATAAACGATTTCGTAGTAGAGTCTAATAGCCATATAGTCCATAAGAGACGAAGGGTATTGCTGTTGTGAATAGTAATTTGGATCTTCAGAACGATACTTGATAAATCCAGCCCAACCATGGAGTTTGAGAAGGTGGTTTAGAAGATATCTCTCTTTGTTTTTAACACGAAGTTTTTCAAATGCCTCTTCTACAAACTTTTCAGAGTCATGTGGATAGTCAAAGTCTTCATACAGCTTAAATGTCTCAAACATACCAAGCTCTCTATTTTGCATCGAAAGTGTTGTTTGATCTTCATCTAAAAAACGGGCAACATACTCAATGATACTTTTTTCAATCGCCTCTTTATCATCACGATGAAAAAGAATATCGTTGATCTCATAAAGTGTCATGTTCTTGGTTATCTGCTTTAACCATCGCTCTTTGTTATGGTAAGAGAACTCATCGTCGAGATAAGCTAAGAGCTCTTCATCGACTTCGTGGTCTTTAGAGTCTGCCTGTTTTCTAAAATGGTTCCATTGCGGATTAACCTCAAGCAGACATTTCATAGCTAAATCGTAGTATTTTGCAAGACCATCTTCTTCTAGAACCTCTTTAAGATTTTCTTCTAAAATAGAGTGAGAAATTTTCCCTTCATTGTAAAATTTTAAGTAGTAAGAGGGCTCCATATAGACTTTACCGCCATATGTCTTTTGCGCTTTGTTAAGACCATCTTTAAAGCTTAAATGCTCAAATCCTTTAAGTGGATTGTGATGAATAAATGAACCAATAGGCCAGTAGTGAGGTACTGTATTTTTTACAGCATTGAGTTTGTCTATAATACCCATAAAAGTATCTCCCTAGTTCCATATATACTTAAGAGAATAAGTAAAATTACAATAGTAAAATGAGCAAATTTCTCTTTAAAGTTCAAATCTACATAGTGTATGTCTGGGTTTTTTTTTCCAAATATAGATTTTTCTAGTACTTTCATGGAAACTAAAAAGTTTCCAAAGTAGAGTGTAATGACAACAACAAACCATAATATATTCGCTTCACTATTAAAGGTGTATGTTAAAAAGAACAGTGAGTTTGGCAATGGTGGATAGAGCCCAATGGAAATCAGGTACACAGTGATATGGATACCAACTAATGGAGTGGCTAGTGTTATCCCTCTTACATAAAGGTAGTTGGCACTTCCATAATGTTTGTCATAAAAACTAGCAATCGCATAGATACCAAGAAGCGAAACAAGTAGAGAGAGACTATAAAAAGCACCTTGACCCTCAAAAAGAATAAAGAAAGGAGCATTCATAAAAATAAAATAGTACCCAAGTTTATAAAAGTTTGTTGTTTGTGTAGCCTTGTAAATAGCATAAAGAGCACTCAAAAAAGAGACAATAACAAAAGGTGTTGTGTGGCTCTTATCAATAAAAAAAGTAAGAACTACTGCAGTTAAGAGAAGAGTCCAACTCAATATAAATATTGATTTACTGCTAAACTTGTTACTTCTTTCTAGTAAAAAGAAGTAAGGAATTCCTCCACCCAAAAGCAAAAGTAGAATGTTAGAAATCATAATTTTCCCTTCTTAGAACTACTAAATATTTCAAAATAATATCCCTCTTTTACAAGAAGTTTGTAAAAAGTCCATTTAGATTTACTCGGTTTATTTATCCCTCTTGGCAGATCTACGAAATGTTGTTTATAGATGAAATAGCCACCAATAAGCATGATGAATGAGAGCATGGCTAAAGCACTCAGTAGTGTGACATTTAAAGTTGCAGCTTCATAAAATAGTAGAGAATCATGAGCATAGAGGAAATGCTCTAAGGACAAGCCAATAAACTCATAAGTGTAAAGCACAACTATAAAAGAGGTTACGATTCCTAAAATTGCTTTGAACGATCCTAGTTTAGATGCTTTGAAAAAAGATAAAAAGAGCTGTGTTCCAGTTAGCCATGCAAATGCCAAGATAACGATAGCAGCATTAAATTCAAAAAATTCTGGTGCAAGAAGGATTTTTGTTCCAATAAATGCAAGAACTGGGACAATAGTGAAAAGTGCTATAAACTTAAATGTTTTACTGCTTGTGTAGTTTATACTCTCTTTAGAAAATATTTTATGTGAAAGACGTTCTGGAATGTAAGGGTCTTTTCTCGCATAGTTTATAATACTCCCTGACTCAAGAAAGAGTGATGCTTTGAAAATACCATGAACTATGAGGTGGTAAATCGCAAGTGAAAATGCACCTAGTCCAACCTCCATTATCATGTAGCCCATTTGCCCAACTGTAGAGTATCCAAGTGAGCGTTTGACATCAGAAATGACAAGCATTAACATTGATGCAAAAATTGCAGTAAAGAGACCAATGACAAACGCGATGTTTAGTACTAATGGTGACAAAATAAGTAAGTATGCCATCTTGTTGAGTAAAATTCCTCCAACATTTACAACGCCTGCATGCATAAGTCCAGATACTGGTGTAGGAGCTTCAGAAGTGTACGGCAGCCAGATATGAAAAGGTACGATGGCTGATTTCATTATAGCTGCTAAAAGATATAAGAAGCCTACTGCAAATATCATCGGATCGTTTATAGGGTTTTGTGACATAAGTAACCATTGATCTTTGAGAACGACTAAATCAAAACTCCCAAACGTTTGATATGTGAGGATAACAGCGAGTAAAAATACGAAATCAGCACTTTTGTGAATATACATAGTCCATCTTGCATTTTTAACTGCTGTCTTTGAGCCAACATTGAAAGATACAAGTAGATAGAGTCCTATGCTCATCAGTTGCCATGCTAATGCCAAGACAATAAGGTTGTTACTCATGACCAAAAGGTATATAGCTGAGAAAATAAAATTGAGTAAGATAAAAAATCTTTTATATCCCGCCTCATCCCACATATATTTTGTGGCATATTTACGTATAACTAATCCAAGAATAGCTACATAGGGAACAAGAATTGCAGACAATTCATTGTATATCAGTAATCCGTCAAAACCGATAATGTCTTTCTCGCCTGATATTACATGGTAGCTTCCATAAAGGCCTAAGAGTGCAATCATGCTTGAGAGAATGAGGTTGACTCTAGGAATAAGCTCTTTATGACTTACAAAGCTAAGCAATAATGCTATTGCGATAGGTATACCTGGAATTAGTAACACTAATTTTTCCACTAAAACTCCTGAAATGATGAGTCTTTAACTCTTCATGAATTTGATTGTTTGTAAATAATAGTAACATATTATTTGATGAAGTCGATAAAATACTCTAAATTGAAATTTTATACTACCATTTTATAATATAAATAAGGACAAAAGATATTAAAGTGATAGCTCTAAATTTAATGTGATACCAAATTACTCATAAGAATTACTAGAGTATTTCTACAAGTGTGAATTTATGTCATATATCTGAGAGTAGATGTGAATTGGAATAGAAGAGAGTACAAATCACAAAGATATCACTTTAGATATGTGAATAGTTTTTGTTTGGATAAATTTGAGAACTCTAGATATATGAAAAATAGTATCCTCAAATGAGATATCATAAGAAACAATAAATAAACAATATCCATTTGTTTATTATTTATAGAGCTCTATTATATGTAAGCCTAATAGCTATTTAAGTGATGAGATTTATTATAAAAGATAAAATTAATAATTCATTTTTCAAATATAGTATTGATTTACTAAACTTCATCCTATCGAAAAATCGCATAATTTCTTTAAATGTTTTATCTCTATAATTAAAGAAAAATAAAAGGTTTTTTCAGTAAACTCCATTTCGAAAACATAAAATGTAGCTAAAATTTAAAAACGCAGTATGAACGCTCCCTTTGGTCACTCATACAGTCTTCATATCTCTTTTAAATAAACTACACTCTAATTATTAGCTGTTATAGCTAGTATCCATGTTTAAGTTATTATTAGGAGTCAAAATGTATTACGTAGCAAAAGTAAATTCAGACATGTGTGCTGAATACAAATGTAACACTTGTACACTCTATTGTCCAGAAGCAAATACGCTTATGTTC
>JAFGVE010000019.1 GCA_016938175.1 Campylobacterales bacterium | reverse complement strand
GGTTCAACGACGAAAAAGGTTATGGTTTCATACAACAAGATAATGGTGGAAAAGATGTATTCGTACACTTCCGTCAAGTTAACAACACTTCAGGTGGACGTGTTTCACTTGCTGAAGGTCAAAAAGTAACTTTTGAAATCGGTGAAGGACAAAAAGGTCCTCAAGCTGAAAACGTTACAGCACTTTAACAAGTGTTTTCATAGGCTTTAAGCCTATGAACTTTTAAATATCGTTCTTATCCAACATAACGCCACCGTCTTCCAAGGTGTAAATCAGATCATTTGTATTTAACTTCTCAAAGTTTTCCATCATTTTCTTCTTGAGATATTTTTTCTCAGTAATTTCAGCGCGCATAAGACTTGATGCAAATATTCCTTTTTTCTCCAAAACAAGAGAGGTAATATCTTCATCCATTTTAACACTCTTCATTAACTCTCTAATGTCCGTATCAAATATAGAGCCAAGCATCGAAAACATTCCTGCAAGATAAGCTTTTTCCTTATTTTTCGGTTCTGCTTCGGCTTCCATACTCTCTGCACGTCTAATAGCAAGTTCAAGCATTGTCTTTGAAGCACTATTTGTAGATACTTCAGAATACAAATAAACAATTAGCCAACGTAAAAGCTTGTTTCTTCCCATAAGCGTTATAACCTGGGTGAGTGATTCTATTTTAATATCCAGTTTCTCTAGGTTATTAAAAAACTGAATGAGCTTAAATGATAGATCTGGCTGTTGCTTTATAAAAAACTCCAACTCTTGTGTATCGTTATTGTTCTTTATAATCTGGATAAGTTGCATAATTATCATCTGTGTTGGCTCTTTTGAACTTGCTATTTCCACTAAAGTAGGCTTATCTATAAAACTTCCCTGAAAATAATCAAAGCCCATTTCGATACAATCATCTAAATCTTCTTTAGACTCTATGCCCTGTGCTAGAAGTTTTATACGAGTCTTTTTAAACTTCTTCATAACCTTTTCCATGTTGTCATATTCGGAGGTAATAATATCCATCTTAATAATATCTATATAGTTAAAGAGTCTTTGAAATTTTACGAGCATACGGGCACTTGAATCAAAGTGCTCTAAAGAGAACATAAAGCCCTTACGTTTATAGTCAATAATTGCCTTAATAACATCCTCTGTCAAGATGATATCTTCTAAAATATTCAGAACAAAACGTTCTTTATCCAAAACATCTAAAATACCTTTTGTAAGGGTTGTTTCATCCACGTTTATAAATGCTTTTGAAGAACTTGCTATAAGCTTATTGAGTGCAGCAGAGCTTATAGAATTTATTATCAACTGTGCTGTTGACTTTAAGGAGTTTGAGAACCCTACTCTCTTACGAGAAGAATCCTTGAAAATAATCTCATTTGCGAAAATATATTTCTTGGCATCGAGAATTTTTTGTTTAGAGATATATAGTTCATCCATCAGATTCCCTTACTTTTAATAACCTCAACAGCTTCATTAGCAATCTCTAACTCTTCATTTGTTTCAATAGAGAGGAATTTTATATTTTTTAAAAGCTCACTACTCATTACCGACTCGCGAATATATGAAGAGTTTTCCCCTATTCCACCAGTAAATACAATTGCATCAACACTCCCTAAAATGGCTAAATAAGCACCTATATACTTCTGTATTCTTCGTATCATCATCTCTAGTGCAAGTTTAGCATGCTCATCTTGACTCTTGAGTACCTTACGGACATCATTTTCATTACAAATTCCCATAAGTCCTGACTCTTTGTTTAACATTGTTTCAATACTCTCAAGGCTCATGCCAAGCTCATTATGCATATAAAAAACAACAGAAGGGTCGATGTCTCCACTTCTACTACCCATAATCAACCCCTCAAGAGGTGTAAAACCCATAGAAGTATCAATGCTTTGACCATTTTGTATAGCACAAGCACTTGCTCCATTCCCAAGATGTAATGTAATAAGATTGACACTGTTTACATCTTTTAGAAGTGTACACGCCGCCTCTTTCATAACATAAGAATGAGAAGTTCCATGAAAACCGTAACGTCGAATATTGTGTTTTTCATACATCTCATACGGCAAAGCATAGAGTGAAGCAGCTTTTGGCATAGTTGCATGAAAGGCAGTATCAAAAACTGCTATGTGAGGAATATTTGGAGCCTTTGCCTGTGCAACACGAATACCCTCTAGGTTCGCTTTGTTATGCAGTGGTGCTAAAATAGAGAGTTTCTCTATAGCATCTTTGACACGTTCATCAATTAGAACAGCATTTGAGAACTCTTCTCCCCCATGTACAACTCTGTGTCCGATAGCATCAATCTTTGAAAAATCAATCCCCATTCTCTCAAGCGCTTCATGATGATCTTTAATCTCTGAACCGTGTTCCCCAATATTTTCAACAATTTGAGAAATTAAAATTTTTTTCGTACCTGTTTCTATAAGTCTAAACTTTAAAGAAGAGCTTCCTGCGTTTATTACACCTATTTTCATTTTTCCTGTCCTGATTGAATTGCTTGAATTGCTGTTATTGCTACCGTATTTACTATATCGGCAACCAGACAACCTCGACTAAGGTCATTTACTGGTTTTCTGAGTCCCTGTAAAATTGGACCTATCGCTACTGCATTAGAAGACCTTTGCACCGCCTTGTAAGTATTATTTCCAGTGTTTAAATCTGGAAAAATAAATACAGTTGCATCTCCTGCTACTTTTGAAAGAGGTAACTTACTTTTTGCTACTGTCTCATTTACCGCTGCATCGTATTGCATTGGTCCATCTACTAAAAGCTCAGGAGCTCTTTTACGAACTATATTTGTAGCTTCTCTTACCTTATCCACATCTACACCTTTTCCACTCTCACCTGTTGAGTATGATAACATAGCCACTCTAGGTGCTATCCCAAAAGCCTCTGATGTTCTAGCAGAAGCTATTGCAATATCTGCTAATGTTGATGCATCAGGGTCCAAATTAATAGCACAGTCTCCGTATATGAGCACCTTTGTCTCCATACACATAAAAAAAAGACTTGAAACAACTGAAACATCTGCTTGCGTTTTTATAATTTGAAGTGCAGGACGAATAGTATCTCCAGTTGAGTGTACAGCACCACTTACCATACCGTCTGCAAAACCAAGTTCTACCATCATCGTAGCAAAATAATTTGCATGTTGCATAGCATCATATGCGGTCTTAAAAGTTAAACCTTTCTCTTTTCTCATCTCATAAAACTTGGTAACAAACTGCTCCATAAGCTCTGAGTTTAGATGATTAATAATCTCTGCTTTGTCAAGATTTATTCCTAATCTTAAATAACGCTCTTTAAGCTCCTCTTCATCACCTATTAAAATAATATCGGCAACATCTCTACGTAAAATTATCTCTGCGGCACGTAAAATTCTCTCGTCTTCAGATTCAGGCAAAACAATTTTTTTCTTATTTTGGCGAGCAAGATTGAAGAGTTTGTACTCAAACATTTGTGGGGTCATAATGTCACTATAAGTTGTTGCTATTTTTTGCTCTATTGCCGCTATGTCTACACTAGCATTAAAAAGCCCAAGTGCAAGTGCAATTTTTCTCTCAGAGTCAACGCGGAGTCGTGAATGCACTTTAGTGATTTTTTTTGCAGTCTCAAAAGTATCATTTGCAACACTTAAAACTGGTACACTAAATCCATTAAGTCCATCAATGAGTTTTTGAATATTTGGATGCATATCCATGTTAAATGGAAAAACTATAGCAGAAATATTTGCGTATGCATTAGAATGGAGTGCTCCAAGAAGTCCTAGTATAATATCTGACCTATCAGCAGGAACTATAACAAGATCATCTTCTTCTATGTGATTTAAATAATTATCCAGTGTCAAGGCTGCGACTTTTACACTACGTACAACACGTGTATGGTCATGCTCACGTACCATGACTTCTTTAGCACCCAAACCCTCTATAATATCTTGAATTGTTGGTAAATTAAGCTCTTCAAGCTCTTTTAACATATAAGTGACATAAGGAGAGTTTTTTAAAAGTGTTTGTAGAGGCTCATACTCCTCTTCACTTACCCTATTTAAAAAAGAAGCAAAATGTACAGCGCCTTTCTCTGTATTGCTGGCATTTTCAATAAGCAGACTCTCATAAACTTCTTGGGCACTTTTTGCATTGGCGTTAATTATGTTTATAAAAGGAGAGGCAAAGTTCTTTGCCATCTCTACATTAATGTTTAAATCAATGTTAGAGCTAAAAAAAGAGCGACGGATACCTTCACAGAGTACAAAGTCATACTCGGATTCAAGGCGTTTAAACTTGATGATAAGTTCATTCACGACCTCATCAAACCTATTTTGTGCAATCATGCTCTCTACATATTCGACATCAAAACCGTAACACTCATCATACTGCATGTCAAGTTTATACTTTTGGAGTATAAAGTTAATGTCTCCATCAACCACATCTTTTGAGAAAATGACAGGACGGAAAAATGCAACTCTGTGTAAGTTACGTTTGAGGACTTCCATCATTCCCATAGAGACAAAAAGCGTACCTGCATACATCTCTTGTGACGATATGTAAAGTGACTTGATTTTCATAAACTACCTATGTATTCTCAAAATGTAGTTATAATTTTACCAAAAAACGGAAAAAATATGTGTATATGTGGACTAGATAAGGAGTTTTTAGAGTGCTGTGGTGGCTTACTTCTTTATAATCGCCAAGCTCAAACTCCTGAAGAGCTTATGCGAAGTCGTTATAGCGCTTATGTGAGAGGTGACGCAAAATACTTACTTTTTACCACTGTCAAAGAGAATAGATACGAAGATGATTTAGAACTCATAGAAGAATTTGCTACCAAGGTTGAGTGGCTCAAACTTGATGTACTAAACGCCATTGAAGATACGGTTGAATTTAAGGCTTACTATAAAGATGTACAAAGTATACAGCTACTTCATGAAAAAAGTAATTTTATTAAAGAAGACGGTCTTTGGAAATATAAAGACGGAGAGCTATATAAAACAAAAATAGAACGTAACGAAGCTTGTCCCTGCGGTAGTGGAAAAAAATATAAAAAGTGTTGTGGCTAAAAGGTTTTGACAAAGAGATAACCTGTAGTTTCAAAACCATACTTTTCATAAAGTTTATGTGCATCTTCTCTTGCAAATCCACTTGAGAGTACAATCCTCTCGCACATTGCCGTCTTAGCAAAGTCCTCTAAAAAAGCAAGCATAGTTTTTGCAAATCCCATAAAACGCCATGGCTCATCTGTAACAAGGTCAAAAATATATAGATGACGTTTATGGTATAGATTTGTCTGAATCGCGACGCCACTATAACAGACAAGTTCACCTCTCTCAAAGAGCCCAAACATCTTATACTCCATATGACGCATGTCATATATAAGGTCTTCAAACTCTTCATATGATAATCCATTACGAAGTTGCTTTACAAGAGCGTAAGCTTCATACAACTCTTTTAAATCCATCTCCCGTATCTGCATCTAGTTTCCTTTGAATAAACTGACAAAATTATATCTACTTAAAAAAAACGCCTCTCTACTCTAAGTTCAAAGTGCTATAATAGCTCTCTTAAACACAAAATATGAATAAAGAGTCTCTAATGATAAAACTACTTCTGCTTATTTTACCTGCTATCATCTTTGCACAAAGTTTTATGATTTCAAACATTCCTCTTCCAAAAACATACATACAAAACCTTGACCCTTATGAGTGTGATGAGGAGTGTCTGCAAAACTATCTAAACGACGATATGATTTTCTCATTTTTAGCTCATGCATATAGAAAACTTGACAATAAATCTCTTGATGAGATTCGAGTTATGAATGTCTCTATTTTAAATCTTGGAGCTTTTAATCCAGGAGCAGAGCTAAAAATCGCTCTGCTTCTTCCATACAAAAAAATAGGAAAATACGCCTCTTCTACAACAAATGCCGCCTTTGCATATATGATGACAAAAAGCCATGCTTTTACTCTAAAGAGCTATAAAGTTGAAAGTGAAAATATAGAAGATTTGCAACATACACTTGAACAAATTCAAAATGACGGTTTTGCGTATGCCATTGCTCCACTTACTATTGAAGGTGCGCAAAACATTGTAACACTTGACCCTGAGATAAATATCTACTTCCCAACAATTAATGCACAAGATATAAACAGCAGTTCAAATTACCTTCTTTTTGGAGGTATTGACTATAAACAACAGAGTGACATGCTTTTAAAAGAGGCCGTATCTCCGCTGGTTATTTTTTCAGACAAATCACCTACGGGTAGTAAACTCTCTGCATACCAAGAAGAGCGTTTTTTAAATCCTCCACTAGCTGATGAAAATGCCACAAGTACTCTAGAAGAAGAACCAAGTATCTACGCAAGTAATACAGAAACTGTGAATGTAGAGGAAAAACCGAAAGTCATTCAATATTCACTCTCCAAAAGAACAACAAACCTTGAGTATTATCTCAAAGAAAATGAAGATATTATAAATGCTTCTTTTTTGATTAACACACCAATTATTAAGAGTGGAATGGTAATGTCACAATTAACACTCTATGATGCGAACGCAACAAATGTACTCTCAACGCAGATTAATTATGATCCTTTGCTTCTCTCAATGACACAGTATGTAGATAGAAAAGACATGATAGTCGCCAACTCACTTACACAGGAAAACAACATCCTTATAGAGACAAACTCTTTGCTTGGAAATGATATAGTGTATGACTGGATAAACTATACGACAACAGTAGGAGTTGACTACTTTTATAATGAAATAACTGGTGAAGAAAGAGAGTACCATATAGCTATGCAAGAGAAACAAATGCTTTATGATATAGAGCTTTTAAGACCATCTTTATCAAGATTTATAAAATACCACCCACAAAGATTAAAAGAGGGAAACTAACATCTCCTTTACCTTTGCATCAAGCTTCTTGGGTTTACCATCAAAACTGATGTAAGCTAATACAACTTCGAGTTCAAATATTTTTATACTCTCTTTGTATATTTGTTGCTTCACAACAAAAGATGCACCCTTCATACTTACTAAAGTATTTTGAACCTCAAGCATATCTCCAAGCTTTGCACTCACAATATAGTCTGCCATAAGCTTACGCGCTACAAAGTGTCCCTCAGCTAAGACTGGAGAAAGCCCTTTTTCATAAAATGCTTCACTACGTGCCCTCTCACAGTATTTTAAGTAATTCGCATGGTAGACAACCCCACCTGCATCTGTATCTTCGTAATAAACTCGTATCTGCACCTTCTAAACCCCTATATTAAGGCACTTTGACAGCTAAGAATTAGCCAATGTGTCAAAAATTGTGCCAAATTTCTCTAATTTC
>JAFGVE010000018.1 GCA_016938175.1 Campylobacterales bacterium | reverse complement strand
GAAGCACTTTATAAAGTTAATGATAGATTGATATATGTTTCAGCGTATACGATAGCCATTTTAGATGCAACAAACTTAGATATTATGCAAAAAGTTTACAGGCATGGAAATGATGGAGTATATTTAGGACTTGAAAGCAACTTTATATATTCACATTACTATACAACATTAGAAGATGATTATAAAAAAGCACGTAACTCATATGAAGCAATTAATTTTGAAACGTGTGAATTAATTAAGAATAAAGAACATTTAAAGACTAGTTTTGGATTGACCAGTCCATATTTGAAAACTTATTCATTTAAGGGCAAACTAGAACTTCTTTCCCTTAAAAGTGTAAACGCTTTTAGGATAGGTAAGAAAAAATATAAACTGTTTCAATATAAAAATGGTGAATTAATTATATATCGTCACTCTAAATTTGAAGCAACTTCACCTCAAATAATAAAATATCTAAAAATGAAAACACAAGATGGAAGTGTTGTGTCTATGAATGAGGCAACATATAAAACATATCATACACAAATTAATTTAGGAGAATAACATGGATACAAAGACGGTAGAAGAAGTAATAGCATCATTTAACTTACCGGAAAGTGAACAAATTGTTTTAAGAGCAGCAGTAGCATACTATGAAAAAACGCATCCAAGTCAAACAGTAATATTTAACTTCGATTATAAAGAGTTTGGAGGCAATACTGATTCTAATAATCCTTCAATAATAACAATCCAAGTTCCAGGTTTCTCGTTCCCAACGTCCTCGTTGGGAATGCATACACTAAGCAAAGAGGCTTTGTTCTCCCTCGACTGTAATGTGTCTACGCATTCATAGGCTACAGATTAGGAACAAGGGAAGTAATTACTGATATTAGAATGAGTATAGACACCAATTAAAAGAGAAAACATGGGCAGAAGCAGATACAAAATATACGAGCCAACATACCCACACTTCATCACATGCACATTATTAAACTGGATACCGCTCTTTACAAACCAAGAGAGTGTAGAAATCATTCTTTCAAGTTTACAACATCTTCAAAAAAGTGACAATATGAAAATATACTCCTATGTCATACTTGAAAATCATCTACATCTGATTGCTAGCAGTGATTATATACACAAAACTATGCAAAAATTTAAAAGCTTTACCGCCAAAGAGCTTCTCAAGCTTTTACAGCAGAGAAATATAACAACAATTCTCGAACAACTCGCATTTTATAAAAAAGCACACAAAACGCAGACAGAGTACCAAGTTTGGCAAGAGGGTATCCATGCTAAGTTGATTAGTTCTGAGGGTATGATGATAGAGAAAATAAACTACATGCACAACAATCCTATAAAAAGAGGCTATGTAGATGAAGCTAGCCACTGGAGACACAGTAGTGCTAGAGACTATGAGGGAGTAAGTGGTCTTTTGGAAGTGGAGAGGATTTGGTAATATTGTGCATTGTGAAAGGTGTTATTGGTATATGCATTTCCAAGCTGGAGCTTGGGAACGAGGAAAAGAGGCTTCATTTTTAGTAAATGGTTACACTCTTTATCTAAATAATTCTAATTCAAAATCATTAAAACTCAAAAAGAGTATGGTAGAATAAAGCTAAATTTATGGAGTTTATTTTGCCAACAGTATTAAAAATAGATGGATTTAGGTTTTTCTTTTTTAGCGATGAACATTTACCGGTTCATATTCATGTGGAAAAAGGGGATGGCTATATGAGACTGGAACTTGAAACATTTAAAGTAACTAAAAGGTATAAACTCACAAAAAATGATGAGAAAAAGATACTTGCTATTGCGAAAGAGCATCAAGAAAAACTTACAGGAGCATGGAATGAATACTTCAATTGCTAGACTTGATTTTGGTGATAAGATTTACATTTATCTCAGTAGTGGGGACATTTTAACACTTCCTTACAACTACACAAAAAGAATAGAAAATGCAAAAAAAGAGCAGCTTCTTAGCTATCGTATTATTGGTGGTGGGATAGGTGTGCATTTTGAGCTAATAGATGAGGACATTTCACTAGATGGAATTCTAAACTACAAGATAAATCATGAACTAAAAGCTTCATAGTAATACTATTTCCTACAAAATGAGCCTTTTAATTGTTTCTCGTTCCCAACGTCCTCGTTGGGAATGCATATAAAAGCTAAAGAGACTATATTGTTAGTAAGTTGTGATGTACGTCTGCATTCCCAAGCTGGAGCTTGTGAACGAGGAAAAAGCGAAGCCTTACGTAAGAGAAGTCTTACATAAGCATTTATCTATGCAAGCATCTCTTGCATCTGCTCCTCTGTCAGTGTAGTCACACCAAGAGACTCTGCCTTGTCATACTTGCTTCCTGCATCTTCGCCGTAGATGAGAAAGTCTGTTTTTTTACTCACACTTCCACTCACCTTAGCCCCTAGAGACTCTAGCATCTCTTTTATCTCTCCACGACTTCTACTCATAGTTCCAGTAAGCACAACAGTTTTTTCTTTAAAAGCATTATCTTCTGCTTCTTCTCTTTTTAAAGGCTCTTTAGGCTCCAGCAAACCTTCTAGTGTAGATATAGTATCTGCATTTACTCTCACAAACTCCAACACAGACTCTGCCATCTCTTCACCGATACCATCACACTCTAACAACTCATCTTTCGTTGCATTTACAAAAGCAAAACCAAAACGTTCAGAGAGTGTTTTAGAAGCTACTTCTCCTATGTGCTCTATTCCAAGAGCATTTATAAAACGCCAGTAATCACACCCTTTTGCCGCATTAAGAGCATCAAGGAGATTTTGTGCTTTTTTCTCTTTAAAACCTTCTAACTCTAAAAGCTTTTCTAGGGTAAGTGAAAAAAGGTCTATGACACTGCTTACTAAACCGTTTGAGAAAAGTTGTTCGACTATTTTAATTCCTAATCCATCTATATTGAGACAAGGCTTAGAAGCAAAATAGATAATTGAGTTAACAACTCGTGCATCACAGGTAAGGTTTTGACACTTAAGCAGTGCACCCTCATCAAGAAGCTCTGAACTACACACTGGACAGTTTACAGGTCGAATGTACGGCAATTCTTCTCCACTTCTCTCATGTGTAAGCACTTTAATGATTTTTGGAATTACATCGCCACTGCGTAAGATAATCACCTTATCACCTAAACGAATATCCTTACGCTCTATCTCATCAAAGTTATGCAGTGTTGCACGCTCTACAACTACTCCGTCAATGTCCGTAGGCTCAACAAGAGCTACAGGAGTTACAGCACCCGTTCTTCCAACTTGTAAAATAATCTCTTTTATCGTTGTTATCTTCTCAACAGCAGGAAATTTATAAGCAACACTAAAACGTGGTACTTTTACTGTGTAGCCCATATCTATCTGTGCGGCTATCTGGTCTACTTTTACAACCATCCCATCAAGCATCATTGCATAGTGGTCTCTATCTTGTACCATTTGTTTATAGATAGACTCTATCTCTTCATATCCTTGACAAACTGCTCTCTCAGGAGGACGTCTAAATCCAAGTTCATAAATATACTCCATGAGCTGATGAAGCAGTTTAAACTCTAGAGAGTTCTCCCCTACTCCATAGGGTAAAAAGACAAGATTTCTTGAAGCTGTAATACTCGAATCAAGTTGTCGCAGACTTCCAGCGGCAGCATTTCTAGGGTTTGCAAAAACTGCTTCACCTGCATTCAGACGCGCATGATTTATCTTTTCAAACTCATCTTTAAATATCACGACCTCTCCACGAATCTCTATACGCTCTTTATGGGCAATTTCAAGTGGAATTGATTGAATAGTCTTAACATTTTGAGTAATGAGTTCACCAACACTTCCATCACCACGCGTGATTCCTTTTGTGAGCTTTCCATTCTCATAGATTAAATTAAGTGAAGCACCATCATACTTGGGTTCACAGTAAAAAGTTACGTTTGCATCAAGCTTATAAGTTTTTGTGAGCCACTTCTCTAAGCCTTCACTATCAAATATATCTTCCAAAGACCACATTCTGCTTAAGTGTGCTTCCTTTGTAAAACCTTCACTAATTACATCTCCAACTCTCTGTGTAGGAGAAGATGAAAGTACCTCATCAGAATTGTGAAGTTCATACTCTACAACCTCATGGTAGAGCTTATCGTATACCTCATCAGTAGTAATTGGATCATCTAAAACGTAGTAGTGTTTTGCGTAGAGGTTGAGCTTCTCAACCGCATTTATATAGTCTGCTTTATTCATGCAAAAATTGTAGCTCATCTTTACTAAATTAACTCCTAAACTCTATTGCTTAAATAAATTGCACATGACAAAGAAAGTTTCTGCTAAAATATGAAGAAATGCTTGGAGACAATTATGCAAGAGACACAAATGACGCTATCAGACTCCCCGGATGCTTCAAAGGCCTACGCACTTGTTACTGGACTTCAGAGCAGATTTGCACAGAAACTTAACCAACTCTCAAAAGATATGGGAGAGGATAAAGAGTTTGAAGAGGTTTCATGGCTACGTGATAAGGGTGAGCATGGAGGGGGGAGCAGGTTTGAGGCTCGAGATGAAAAACTTTTCAATACGGGTAGTATAAATATCTCACAAGTTCACTACAATAAAACAGAAAACAAAAATCTTCTCTGTGCGACAGCAATTTCAACAATCATTCATCCAAGAAACCCACATGTCCCTTCTGTTCACATTCATATAAGCCTTACCCAGCTCCAAAACGGTGAAAGCTACTGGCGTCTTATGGCAGACCTCAATCCAAGTATCTTTCATGAAAATGACAAAAAAATATTTGATGCAATGCTTAAAGATACAACAAATACACGTTTTAAAGAGGGAATACTTCAAGGAAATAAGTACTTTAATATTCCTGCACTTAAACGCCATAGAGGTGTATCCCATTTTTATCTTGAAAACTATAAAACAGAGAGCAAAGAGGATGATTTTACTTTTGCACAAGATTTTGGAGAGAAGGTTATCGATACATACATTGAGATAATTACAGATGCACTGAGCACAAGACTCTCTTGCTCTTCACGTGATATTGCGATGCAGCTCAAGTACCATACGCTCTATCTTTTTCAAGTTCTTACTCTGGATAGAGGAACAACATCCGGACTACTTATCCATAACCAAAATGACCTTGGGATTATGGGCTCTCTACCTGCATATGTTGACCGCACACTTTTACACTCATGGGCAAAAAATGTTCCTGCACCCCAAGATGAACTTGTACGTGAACTTGCAGATGCAATTAACCTCGAAGGTAAAATCGACAGTCCAACAAAAATACAACTTGCCTATATAGTACGAGAACACTACAAAAAGCATCCAGATGCAATAGAATTACAAGCAAGCGGAAATACTGTTCCAGCTACTGTAGAAAACCACAGCACTATATTTTAGTCGTTAACCAGTTTCTCTTTTGGTATATGTACCAAAAGATAATCCCTTTTATCAAAGTCTCTACATTCATAATAATAAATATAGCAATTACTTCATAACCTAGCTCAAACGCTATATAAGAAGGAACAACACGTAAAAACCAAAGAGAGCCTACGTTTACATACATCGTAATTTTTGTAGCTCCCGCACCGCGAAGAGCAGCTGAGTATACAAACATAATGGCAAGTGGAATCTGGGCAAGCCCAACTAAAATAAGATACTGTGAAGCCACAGCAATCGTCAATTTATCTTGTGTAAAAAAAGTGACTAAAAACTCAGGAAAAACAATCAGTATAATCCCAACACTTCCCATAAAAGTATATGCTATACGACCACTTATAACACCTAAGTTATACGCCTTATTTAACTCTTTCGCACCAATGTTTTGTCCAACAAGCGCCATGGCCGCTATTGCAAAACCAAAACCAGGCATAAACGCAATCCCTTCTATTCGTAATCCCACTTGATAACCTGCAAGTTCAGCAGTACCATATGCTGTAATAATGGAAACAAAAAGTAAAAAACTTAAACTCGAAATACCTCTGTCCAAAGCAGCACTCCAACCCACTTTAAGTGTACGGATTAAATCTTTTACTCGAATAATTGGTAAAAAGTCTAATTTTGCATTGAGCTTTTTAATCAAAATGTAGTAAGCAATAACATTAAAAAGATAGGCTATGATAGTCGCATAAGCAGCTCCTGCTATACCCATTGCATCAAATCCAAAATGCCCAAAAATAAGTATATAGTTAAGTCCTGCATTTATAAAAGCAGAGACTAGCTTAATGTATAAAGAGCTCTTTGTATCTCCTGCGGCCGAAAGTGCATTATAAAGAAGGTTGTCTATAAAAATCAGTACCAGTCCAAGTGAGAGAATCTCAAAATAGATACTCCCCTGCTCCACAACGTCTGCTTCAGAACCCATAATGCTATAGAGCCATTCACTTCCATAATAGCCGCCTATAGAAACAAAAAAAGAGAGAAAAACTGCAAAAAGTACAAGGGTGAAAAGAAGAGAAGAAGCCCTCTTTTTGCGTCGCTGTCCTATAAAACGTGAGATAAGTGCATTGCCACCTATAACGTAGAGTGTCATGAGCACATTAATAACCATCATAAACTGCATACTCAAACCTACTGCTGCAAGAGCAGCTGTTGATATAACACCAACCATAAGCATATCTATGAGAATTTGTAAAATATCAACAAGATGTTTCAGTGCGGCAGGAATTGCTAAAGAAAAAACCTGCTTTGTTTGGGGAGAGATTAAGCGAATAATTTTGCCACCTCTTGCATCTCTGCTATGAGTGCTTCTTTTGTTTCAAACTCCAAAACTACTCTATCTTTTACGTCCTCACTCAGTGGTGTAAAATCAAAAACTAAAATATAAGAGACAATTTTTACACGTTCACCATACAGTTCTTCCCACTCCAAACTCATCTCAGCTACTTCACCATGCATATCGACAACTACAGCAGGATACAGTCGTGTTGCCTTAGAGATGTCGAGTTCTCCTTTCACCGAACTATATATCACTCTTTCTCCTTTGTTATACTCTTTTTCATCTCTCCGCTTCGCATTTTTAAAAAAGCAAAAAAGCCAAAACTTACTCCTATAATAATAGAAAGCACACCCCAATAATCATCTCTCTCGTAAGCCATAATTATCCAACATATATCTGCAAAGAGGTACACTATAACTGATTCGTAGATTTTGCCTCTAAAGGTTAAGAAAGCACCAATATTAAGAAGAACACCTCCAAGAATTGCAAAACTCACTCGCTAATCTCTTCTATTTTTCTTACTTTTAATACCCATTGAAAATAAATACCACCAATTAAAAAACCTACGCCCATAATAAACGCGACCTCTTTTAAAGAGAAGTTATGCGTTGCCAAAAAACCTATCATGTACGAGGTAAACGCAGCAGAACTTAAAAAGAGCATATCGTTATATGCGACAATACGACCATAATATTTAGGTTCTATATTTTTTTGTAGAAGTGTATAAGTATATGACCAAAGCGTCGTTGTAAAAAAGCCAACAATAACACTAGCTAAAAGTGAAAGATAAAAATCATGCATCATGTATGCCCACAACATCACAGCTAAACCTTGTGCAATGAAAATATATACAATAAACTGATTACTCAAATAACGACTTAGTACAACAGGTCCTATAACCAAACCTAATGCGCGTGCACTGTGTAGTAGTCCTAATGCAAGAGCTGTAGCGACAATCCCTGCATAATAAGTATCAACCATTAATGCAACAAGTGCATCAAAAGCAGTCAATCCTACAAAGGCATGTAACACCATAAGATGTAAGGCAAGTGTATTTTTTTTCAGGTACGAAAAAGTATCTCGCATCATTTGCAACAGATTCTCTTCTCCCTTGATAACTTCGAGTTCAAGTTCAAGAGTAAAAAGCATAAAAAAAGCACCTACAAAAATAGTTGCATCTAAGATAAATGCCATTGTAATTCCAAAATAATGTACAAAAAAACCACTGAGCGCCATTCCTAAGGTATAAGAAAACGACCATATAATAGAGTGCAGTTCATTTGCCCTTTGAAGTTGGTCACCTTGAAGAATTTTAGGTAAAAGAGACATTTCCGTTGTGAAATAAAAAGAGGCTGCTGCCATTTTTAAAAAGATAAGTATATAGAGAAGCCATAAGTCATTTAAGCCATTGACTAAAATTAAAAAAAGTGTTGCAAAAATCTCTACAACAATGAGTATAAGCATCAATTTTTTAGGCTTAACACTATCAATCAGGCTCCCTGAAAGAGGTGCCTGTACTACACCTGCTAAAAAGTGCAACATAGCTACAAAAGCTACAATACCCGCAGAAACATTCATGTCTAACAATAATGTATAAATAGCTACATTAGAGAACCAAGCACCAAAATATGCAATAAGTTGTATTGTTGAAAGGCGTCTTAAAACAGCGTTTGCACGTAGTAGGGAGATGTATTTTTTCATGAGTGCAAGATTATCATAAAAACTCCCTAGAAGTAATGAAAATAAAAAATATTACATTTTTTTACATTTTTTCTAAAGTTTTTAATTTTATAGTCGATAACTTGTCTATCAAGTATATTCTTTACATAAAGGAGTAAGTCATGGATGGCATAGCAAATGTTGCAAGGCAACAACAGTCACAAATAGGCACTGCAGAGGTTCAAGGAAGAGCCGCTCAAAGTGTTGAGCAACAAGTTCAACAACCGCAACAGCAAAACATAGTTAAAGAGATTCAACAAGAGTCTATGAGTTCAAACAAGAAACTTGACTCTCAAGAACAGGTTAAAGATTTAGTAGATCAACTCAATAAAGCTTTACAACCGATGACAACTAATTTAAAGTTTGGTGTTGATTCTCAAGATGTGTTTTTTGTCTCAGTAATAGAGTCTGAAACAAATAAAATGATTCGTCGTTTCCCTGCCGAACAAGCACAAGACTTTTTACCAAAAATGCAAGAAGTTAGTGGTATTTTATTTGACTCGAGAGGGTAAATTTTCTGCCCTCTTCTCGTTAAAACTTTTCTTCTTTACTTATAGTTATATCTAATCTTCACAACCTAACCGTATCTTAATAAAATTTATAGTAAAATCGCGATACTTATTTTTATATCAAGAGGGTTTTTTCTATGCAAAAAAATGTTAAAAAAGTAGTACTAGCTTACTCTGGTGGACTCGATACTAGTATTATTCTTAAATGGCTACAAGATGAGTACAAAGCTGAAGTTATTACTTTTACAGCGGATTTAGGTCAAGGTGAGGATGTAGAACCAGCACGTCAAAAAGCACTTGACAACGGCATTAAACCTGAAAATATTTTTATTTTAGATATTCAAGAAGAGTTTGTAAAAGATTATGTTTTCCCTATGTTTAGAGCAAATGCAATATACGAAGGCGAATACCTTTTAGGAACTTCTATAGCTCGTCCTCTTATTGCGAAAAAACAGATAGAAATTGCAAATAAAATGGGTGCAGATGCAGTAAGTCACGGTGCAACTGGAAAAGGAAATGACCAAGTACGTTTTGAGATGGGTTACCTTGGACTCAATCCAGACATTACTGTGATTGCACCATGGAGAGAGTGGGACCTAAACTCTCGTGAAAAACTTTTAGACTATGCAAGACAACACGGAATTAAAATTGACCAAAAACATGTTGATGCAGATGGAAACCCAAAAATCAGTCCATACTCAATGGATGCAAACTTGCTTCACATCTCATATGAAGGACTTCACCTAGAAGATCCAATGAATGAACCAGAAGATTCTATGTGGTTATGGACAAACTCTCCAGAAGAAGCTCCTGATGAAAAAGAGTACATCACTATTGGTTACAAAGGTGGTGATCCAGTTTCAATTAATGGCGTAGAGATGTCACCAGCAACACTTTTAAGAACTCTTAATGAGTATGGAAATAAGCATGGTATAGGTAGAGTTGACATCGTTGAAAATCGCTATGTTGGTATGAAAGCTCGTGGATGTTATGAGACTCCGGGTGGAACAATCATGCTTAAAGCACACCGTGCAATTGAATCTATCTGTTTAGATAGAGAAGAAGCACATATGAAAGACGGTATGATTGCCAAATATGCTGAGCTTATCTACAATGGTTACTGGTTCTCACCAGAGCGTGAAATGATGCAAGCGGCAATTGATGCAACACAAAAATATGTACAAGGTACAGTAAAACTGAAACTTTACAAAGGAAATGTACAAGTAGTTGGACGTGAATCAGATATGTCACTCTACTCAGAAGCACACTCTACATTTGAAGAGGACCAAGTTTATAACCAAAAAGATGCAGAAGGTTTCATTAGACTCAATGCACTTCGCCGTATCATTGCAGGTAAAAAAAGAAACCACTTAAACTAAAAAACGACTAGAAAAGAGAAGGAAACTATATGAGCATTATAAAGATAGATATGAACTCCCCTGAATTTCAGGAGAGAATGGAAAAGACAATTAAATTTACAGACAAAGTAGTTGCACAATTTGGTTGGGAATACAATCCACAACAAGAGGTTAACGAGGGTGTTCAAATGGGACTTGCTCGTAACAAAATGATGTATGGAAAACTTTTCTGTCCATGTTTTATGGTTGAAGAAAAAGATGGAAAGTATCAATCTGTAGACAATAGAACATGTCCATGTACTCCAGCAATTGAAAAAGAGATTCCTGAGGAAGGAAAATGCCATTGTGGAATTTTCTGTACTCCAGAATATGCGGCAAGACAAAGACTTGAACTGGGCATGGAAGAAGCGGTGCATACACATTCACGTGGTCTTACAAAAGAGGAGTGCGAAGCTTTAGTAGAACAAAGTGAAATCGATGGAGACGAACTTATCGCTCTTTTAGAAGCTCGTGAACTTGGCATGGTGAACTTTTCACTTGTAGATGTTCGTGAGCATATGGAGTGGCAAATGGGACACATTAAAGGTGCCGATCATCTTATCCCAACAAGTTCTTTCTTTCAAACTTGGGATGAAGCAAGACTTAATAAGGATGATAACATTATTGTTTACTGCCACGTTGGAAGCCGTTCAGCTCACGTTGCAAGAATATTAACAGATATGGGATACTCAAAAATCTCTAACCTTACATACGGAATTGTTGCTTATGGTGGGGAGAAAGAGAGATAATGAAAGTATTACTTATTAAAGATGTAAAAAGCTTAGGAAAAGCTGGTGAAGTAAAAGAAGTTAAAGATGGTTATGGTAAAAACTTCCTTATAGGCAAAGGGTTTGCGAAGCACGCTACTGAAGAAATTTTGGCACAACATGCACAAGATCAAGCTGATGCTGCTGCTGCTCTTGCTACTGAAATTGCAGAGCTTACAGAGCTTTCAAAAAAACTTGATAAATGCGAAATAGTTATAACAAAAAAACTTGGTCAAAATGGTCACCTTTTTGGGGCAATTACAAAAGACGAGATTGCACAATCACTTTTAGAACAACACTCAATTGAAATTGACAAAAAACATATTACTGACAAAATCGCCATTAAAACTATTGGGGAACATGAAGTAGATTTAAAACTTGGACACGGGCTACATGCAACACTTCATGTAGATGTTCAAGGAGAGTAAAATAAATGTTTGACGCTACTACCATACTTGCCTATAAGGGGAAAGAAAAAGCCGTTATAGGTGGTGATGGACAAGTTACATTTGGTAATAGTGTCCTCAAAGGTAATGCTACAAAAATTCGTAAACTTTACAATGGAGAAATTCTTGCTGGTTTTGCGGGAAGTACCGCCGATGCTTTTAATCTTTTTGATATGTTTGAAGCGTTTTTAGAAGATAAAAAAGGCGATATTTTAAAATCAGTTGTTGAATTTTCAAAAGCGTGGCGAAAAGATAAAGTTCTCAGACGTTTAGAAGCGATGATGATTGTTCTCAATAAAGAACATATATTCATTTTAACAGGAAATGGAGACGTCGTAGAGCCAGAAGATGGTGCACTGGCATCGATTGGTAGTGGAGGAAACTTTGCTATTTCAGCGGCTAGAGCACTTAAAAAGCATGCAAACCTTGATGAAGAAACACTTGTCAAAGAGAGTCTAAGTATTGCTGCAGACCTCTGTATATATACCAATCACAATATTAAAACACTTTCATTATAGGATAGAGAATGAACCTAACTCCTAAAGAGATTGTTGCATATCTCGACAACTATGTTATTGCTCAACACTCTGCTAAGAGGACTATTGCTCTTGCATTACGCACACGCTATAGAAGAATGCAACTAAATAGTGAAATGCAAAATGAAGTTATGCCAAAAAATATTTTAATGATTGGTTCAACCGGTGTAGGTAAAACAGAAATTTCTAGACGACTTGCAAAAATGATGGGTGTTCCATTTATTAAAGTCGAAGCTTCAAAATATACAGAAGTAGGTTTTGTTGGACGTGATGTAGAATCGATGATACGTGATTTGGTTGTGAACTCTATTAGTATAGTAAAAGCTGAGCAAGAAGAGCAAAACAGAGAAAAAATAAATAACTACGTTATAAATAAAATTGTTGAAAAATTGCTTCCTCCTCTTCCTGCAGGAGCGAGTGAAAGTAAAAAAGATGACTATCAGCACCTCTTAGCAGTTATGGAAAAACGTGTAGAATCCGGTGAAATGGACGACAAAATAATTGAGTTAGAAATTTCAAAACTAAACGTAGAGTTTGATGACAGTGGTCTACCTCCTGAAATGGCAAAAGTACAAGAGAGCTTCTCAAAAGTTTTTGCTTCTATTAATAAAGAAGATAATAAACGTGAAGTAAGTGTAAAAGATGCCAAAATACTTCTAAGACAAGAAGCTTCTGCAAAACTTTTAGATATAAATTCAATTAATGCAGAAGCTCTAAGACGTGCTGAAAATGGTGGTATTATCTTTCTAGATGAAATTGATAAAATAGCTTTAAGTGAAAAATCTAATGGACGTAACGATCCAAGTAAAGAGGGTGTACAACGTGACCTTCTACCAATTGTTGAAGGAAGCAGTGTTGCAACAAAATATGGAACGATTAACACAGACCATATCCTCTTTATAGCTGCCGGTGCATTTCATGTCAGCAAACCTAGTGATCTTATTCCTGAACTACAGGGACGTTTTCCACTTCGTGTTGAGTTAGAATCTCTGACTGAAGAGACTCTCTACGAAATTTTGACACAAACAAATAATTCTCTTCTGAAACAGTACCAAGCACTTTTAGCAGTAGAAGGCTTATCTTTAATTTTTGAAGACGATGCTATTAAAGCTATGGCAAAACTAGCACATCGAGCTAATGAACTTACAGAAGATATTGGAGCACGCCGTTTACATACAGTGCTTGAAAAAGTTTTAGAAGAGATTAGTTTTAATGCAGATGAGCATAATGGAGAAGAGTTTAGAGTAACTGCTACACTTGTCCATGAAAAACTTGATGAAGTTGTCGAAAATGATGACCTCTCACGTTACATTCTCTAACTAATATTTCAAAGGTAAAATTATGACAAAAGCTGGTTTCGTATCACTAATCGGACGTCCAAATGCGGGTAAAAGCACTCTTATGAACTCTCTCCTTGGTGAAAAAATAGCAATGGTTTCACAAAAAGCAAACGCTACTAGACGACGTTCAAATGCAATCGTTATGCATGAAGATACTCAAATAATTTTTGTCGATACACCTGGTATACATGAAAGAGAAAAAGTACTCAACCAATTCATGCTTGATGAAGCACTCAAAGCTATGGGAGACTGTGATCTTATTGTATATCTTGCACCTGTTACAGATAGTGTTGAACACTATAAAAAATTCTTAGAACTAAACAAAAAAAAGATTAAGCATATTATTGTGATTAGTAAAATAGACCAGGTAAGTCAAGTAAAACTATTTAAAACTATCGCTTCATATAATCAGTTTTCTGATGAATTTGAAGCACTCATTCCTGTTGCAGTTCCTAAAAAAGTAGGACATAACGATCTTTTAAATACGATTGCTAAAAATCTTCCTGAGTCTCCTTACCTTTTTGATCCAGAAGATTTAACAAGTGAGCTTGTACGTGATATTTATGCAGGATTTATTCGCGAAGCTATATTTGACAATGTTAGTGATGAAGTACCTTATGAATCAGATGTAATTATCGAAGGTATTGAAGAAGACCAAGGTCTTGACAGTATCTATGCGATGATAATCATTGAAAAAGAGTCTCAAAAAGGAATTATTATAGGTAAAGGTGGAGAAGCTATAAAACGTATAGGTAAAGCTGCCAGAGAAAAGATAGAAAAGCTTAGTGGAAAAAAAGCTTACTTAAAACTTCAAGTCGTGGTAAAAAAAGGCTGGAGTAAAGATAAAAACTTTCTAAGAGAAATTGGATATGATGATGCTAAATAAACTTACAATACTAAGTATACTCTTATTTAACTCCCTCATTGCAAATGATATTCTTACTGAATATAGACTTCATGGCATTGATAATATAGAAAAAAAACTTGACTATGAACTTACGCAAAAAAATTACTGGGAAGAGTATCTGCAAAACAAAGAAACTACATTTGGATATATAGAATCTTATTCAAACGTTTTAGTATGTAATAAGTTTGAATCGACATTAACACTTTATCAAAAAGATAGCAATGATAGCTACCAAGTAACCAAGACATATAGTGCCTATACAGGAAAAGCTAAAGGTGATAAATTTGTAGAAGGTGATTTAAAAACACCTGTAGGAATTTATAATTTAGTAAAAAAGATAGTTAAAGTTGACTCTTTCTACGGTCCAATGGCTTTTGTCACCTCTTATCCAAACGTTTATGATACCTATCAGGGAAAAAATGGTTCAGGAATTTGGATTCATGGACTTCCTACAGAGCAGGAACGTGATGAGTTTACCAAAGGATGTATTGCCATTAACAACCAAAACATAGAGTGCCTTGATCGTCATATTGACATTAATAAAACTCTTCTAGTCATTAATGAAGATTCAGTGCTTGTAGACATCTCCAAAAATCAACTAGCAACACTTCTTGCCAACCTTTACTCTTGGCGTTATGCTTGGCTCTATAATGATACAAACCAATATCTCAGTTTTTACGATGCAACATTTAAACGTTATGACGGAATGGAAAAAGAAGCATTTGAAAAATATAAAACAAGAGTATTCAATAAACAGGAATCAAAAACTATCCTCTTTACTCAAATCAATATTCTTCCATATCCAAATCTAGAAGACACTTTTCAAATCACCTTTGAAGAAACTTACCGTTCTAACAGCTTTTCATTCAATGGAGAAAAAGTACTTATTGTTAAGCTTACAAATGAAAAGTTTCAAATTATTACAGAAAAATAATGCAGTATATTTTTTTAGTTACAACATTTTTTATCTCTTTACTCAACGCTAACATACAACTGATAAAAAAAGAGAGTAGTGATTCTAACACTACTTTACTCGTTATTGCAGGTATTCACGGAAATGAGCCAGGCGGCTATTTTGCTGCATCTGTTTTAGCAACTCATTACAATATAACTTCTAAAAATCTTTGGATTGTGCCAAATTTAAACAAAGAGAGTATCAAACGTAACGAACGTGGTATATATGGAGATATGAATCGTAAATTTTCATACATAGATAACAATGATCACGATAAAAAAATAGTTGAAGGTATTAAATCCATCATCTTAGAAGATAAAGTTTCTCTAGTTCTCAACCTACATGATGGACATGGTTTTTATAGAAAAGAAAACCAAGGGACCGTTTTTAATCCTACTGCTTGGGGACAAACTTGCGTTATAGACCAATGTAAACTCAAGCAAGAACAAGCTTTTGGTAATTTAAATGAAATTGCTTTAAACGTTAAAAATAACATTAATAAAAAACTCTTAAAGCAGCATCATAGTTTTGATGTAAAAAATACTAACACTAAATATGAAGATGAAACTATGCAACTTTCACTAACTTACTTTGCTGTTACTAACAATAAGCCGGCTTTTGCTGTTGAAACGAGTAAAGACCTATCTTCATTATCACAAAAGGTTTTTTATCAGCTTTTAGCAATTGAAGAATTTATGAAAATAATGAAAATTCATTTTACTCGCTCTTTTAACTTAAATGAAAAAGAGATTGCAAAAATAATAAAAAATTATGGAAAACTGTCCATAAATGATAATATTTCATTAAATTTATCTAATATCAAAAAATCTTTAAGCTTTATTCCGATAAAATCGACAGGTAATCGATTTGATTTCTCCCATCCATTGGGAGATATCAGAAAAGTGAAAGATAATTTTTTAGTATATATCGGTAATGAAAAAGTTACAACTTTAAAACCTCAATACTTTAAATTGTCACAAAGTTGTCACTTAGATAGAATTTTTGAAGTTGATGGAAAAGTTATAGATGTACCAAAAACTTCAGAAATATATGTAAATGACGATTTTAAAGTTATCACAAGTAAAAACAACCGTGTAAATATTATTGGGTATCACAAAGCTGGTTATAAGAATGAGAGTGGGTTGAAAGTATCACTCAAAGACTTAGATAAAAAATTCGCTATTGATAAAGACAATAAAATTTTCAGGGTTGAGTTTTACAACAATGATGAATTTTGTTCCATGTTATTGGTACATTTTAAATAGGATTAGATTATATGAGCACATCTCCACAGCATACTTTCTCAAGTGTACTATCTGTTAATCCGTATAAAGATACTTATTACAAAAGTATCTCGAGTTTTATAAGTGAAACATCCTCTCCAGAATTTTCTAAAGATCAGTTTGTTATATCTTATCTAAACACAAAAGAGTTCATTACAGCGCAAATTGAAATAAGTAAAAATATTCCTGATGAAGATATTTTTGATGCTCTCAATAGTAAAGCCTATGATGATCTTGCCTTAGATCAAGCTATTGAATATCAAATTCAATATATAGAATCATTTAGTAACCTAGATGAAGAAAACAGATATTTTCACGCATTTATTGTAGACCCACTTGAACTCTCTGACAGATTTGTTACATCAGTTGAAAAAATAAAATATATAGATGTAATAATTCCTGCTCCTCTCTTACTTAAGTCTTTATATACTAAAGAAATAATTGATAGTAATGGAGTTCATTGTTTTATATATTTTCAAGAAAATGATGCATCTATAACAATTTATAGAGACAAAGAATTTGTATATACAAAATCTATCAAATATTCTTTTATAGATATGCACGAAAGATTCTGTGAAATTTATGGTGAACGTATTGATTACCAAAGTTTTATAAACTTTTTTGCAAATGAATCTCTAAAAGAGACAACAAGTGAATACAAAGACTATTTTATAAAACTTTACAAAGAGTTATTTGCAAATATTAATGACATCCTTACATACGCTAAAAGAGCTTTTGAGATTGACAAGTTTGAGTACGCTTTTATAGGATCTCAATTACAAACTGTTACAAAACTTGATGAAATGCTTGAAGTAGAACTTAATCTCAAAGCAAGAGAATTCGAATTTGATTATGGATTTGAGGGTGAAGTTGATGGATATGTAGAGCAATTCCATGGGCTTATGAACCTTTACACTACAGTTACTCCTGATGAGAAGTATAGATGTAATTTCACAACTTATAGAAGACCTCCAAAGTTTATCCAACGAGAGAGTGGAAAACTTATTATCCTAACAGCAGCTTCATTTGCTCTTGCATTTGCTTATCCAATAACATATTGGGTCCTTACCTATGCACAATCACTACAAGAAGACTTATTAAAACAGAAATATAGTGAAGTACATAACATAAAAACAACTAGGGAAGCCACAATTAGAAATCGTATGGCAGATAAAGAAAAGGCAACTACACTTCTAGCTCAAGAAAATAAAGAGTATACAGATAAAAAAAATACTCTTATGAAGATTCATGAAGTAAAAGTTGATTATCCAATGAAAGCAAAACTTTTGGCACTGTTTACACAAGATCTAAATAAATTTTATGTTAGTATGGAAAAAGTAAGTTATCAAGAAGCTGATAGTAAGAAGACCTTTACTTTTGATCTTATATCTACTCAAGACAGAAAAGTAACACAACTGATTGAACATCTTACAAAAAAACATGAGGGTAAATTCAAATTTGAGCTAGAAAACATCAAATATGATAAAGACTATAAAAAGTATTTAAGTCAACTTAAGGTGAGTATACTATGAAGATAAATGTTGAAGATTACTTACATAAAATAGACACTGCATTTAAAGAGAAGTCTCAAAAAGATATTTACATGACCTATATCATGGTAATAGCAATTGTATTTGCTTTTGCGTACCTGTTTTTTTGGGACAGTTCATTTGATAGTTTTGAAAAAACAAGACAAAATGTAGAACGACTTACAACACAAATAGAAAATGATGAAAGATATTTGCAAAATAACCCTGAGTCAGTTATAGCAAATTTTGATACTGAAATTTTGCAACTTAATACACAAATAGCAGAAAAAAAAGATACAAATGCATATATAAAAACAAAAATAGAAGCTATCTCATCCTTAATATATGACGAAAGAACTTGGGGTGAATACCTTGATTCTATTTCACAAAATGCACAAAAATACAATATGAAGATAGACACCTTTTCAAATAAATACGCCTCTACTGAAAATGCTTTTGGCCATGTACTTGACATTACAATTTCATCTAGTGGTAGCTACCAAAATACACTTCGCTTTATCAACTCCCTTGAGCAGAGTGATTTAGTTGTCGATATACATAATATGAATATTACGGCAGATAAAAAGCTGTTATCTGATCTTAACATTTCAGTTTGGGGGATTACATACTAATGAAAACAATACTATTAATCTCAGTTTTTATTCTTAGTTGTTCACTTAGTGCAAATGAACTTGCATGGGTTGATGAACAAATTGAAGCAATTAAACCCCCTAGAAGTGGTATAAATTCTAAAACTCTGGCTTCTTTAAATAATCCATTTATTTATTTAAAGAAAAAAGATGAGCCAGTAAAGAACACAACAACTGCAGCACATACAAACTCACTAAGTAATACCAAAAACTTATCAACAAAAAGTGTTACACAAGGAAAAAATGTAATGTCACTTTCACTTGTTGTGAATAGCTCAGCAATGATCAATGATAGTTGGTATAAAAAAGGAGATACTATCAATGGCTATACAGTCAATGAAATCACTCCAAAGTCTGTTCTTCTTGTAAAGAAGAAAAAACAATTACTGCTCTCGACGAAAAGCAGTACTAAAAATATAAAATTTAACACGAAATAGGATTAAAACATGAAACGTATTAAAACATCAATTTGCACAGTACTTTTAGGTGCTCTACTCTCAACGAGTAGTTTTGCTGATTGTTCCTATGAGCTTTTTAGTATTAGTTCAGCAAAAAACACAAAGATAATTGATTTTGTTGACCAACTAAGTGATGAGTGCGGGTTTAGTATTATTGTCACTGATCCTAATGCAGAAAAGTTCTTAGAAAAAGAACTTAATAAAACAAATTTAAAAAACCTGACTATAGATGAAGTCCTTGATATAATTCTATCGGAAAATAATCTTGCATATACTTTAGAAAACAACTTACTAAAAATTTCGTACTTAAAAACAAAAGTTTTTGAAATTGACTACATCCTATCACAAAGAAAAAGTAAAGGAAGTACTGATGTAACACTTAGTTCAGCTTCTAATAGTCAGCAAGGTCAGCTAGGTGGTGGTTCTATGATGGGTGGTGGTGCTGGTGGTACTCTAGGGCAAAATCAAGCTTCTATGTCACAATCTGGTATTAAAATAGAGAGTGAAGATGAAGTTAAATTTTGGGAAGAACTTGATTTAGAATTTCAAAAAGTACTTAACCGTCCTCATGATGCATATACAGCAAATGCCCCAATTATAAATAAAAATGCTGGTCTCGTTACTGTAACGGCTACAGAAAAACAGATTAAACGTTTTACAAAGTACCTTAAGCAGTTGCAAGAGAAAGTACAACTTCAAGTACTTATTGATGTTCAATTACTATCAGTTACTATGAGTGAAGGTAAAACAACTGGTATTGATTGGAGACAATTATATGCTTTACAAAACGTAAGAGTGGCAGTTGATCGTAGAGATTGGCAAAACGTAACTACCTATGATGATGTTTCTATTACAGAAGGAGTATACAGTGATGCAAAAGCTATTGGTTCAATGGTGACAGTACAAGCGAATGGTGAACTCAATGAAGTAATTAAATTTTTACAAACACAGGGTGATGTAAATGCCATTTCTAATCCAAAAGTATTAACACTTAACAATCAACCTGCACTTATTACAGCTGGTAGAGAGTACTTTTATAAAATTACCAGTACAGAAACACTTGCAGGTGGTACAAGTGGTGCACAAAGTCAAAATGAAAATGTCCAATCTGTCTTTGCAGGTGTTTTACTCACAATTACCCCAGAAATTGCTGATGACAAAACTATTACTTTAAAGATAAACCCTTCTCTTTCAGAAACTGCTACAGACATTTCTCAAACAGATAATGCTGATAGAACTATGCCACCAGATTTAAATCGTCGTCAACTCTCATCTGTTGTAACTGTAAAAGATGGTAATAGAATTATCTTAGGTGGTCTCATTAATACGCAAAATACGAATGAATCAAATAAAGTACCAATCCTTGGTGATATCCCTGTTATAAACTACTTATTTAGGTACGAAGAAAAAATTAAGCAAGTTCAAGAATTGGTCATTATTATTGAACCTCGTATTATTCATAAAGAAATCAACTCTGTTTCATTAGCAGAGCTCGGATATGAAGGATTAACAGATGAAATATTGTTAAATGAACATCCATCAAAAGATGAGAAACTTTCTCAATCTGAGCAAGCGAATAGTTTAACAAAACAAAATTCTCCAAAAGTTGGTTTGAGTGTCCCTACAAAAACTGCTCAAGAACAAAAGTAAAAGCGAGGCTATATGAGTAGTATCTATGAAAGTTCTAAGGATGTTTTTGTAGATACTGTTTATGCTGAAGGATACATACAGATAGATCGTGTTTCAACAATCTATCAATCTCTGAAAGACTCTATTAAAAAGCCACTCAAAATGATTCTCCTTTATGGCAAGCCTGGTACAGGTAAAAGTATGTTTTTAACAAAACTTTATAATGATCTCTCAGAATCACAAAAAATATACTATTATCAAACTCCTATTTTGGATGAAAGTGAGTTTTACAAACTTTTAGCGCAAGATATATTTCAAGTAAAATATAACGGAGAATTAAATTTTACACAATTTATGAAAATTGTTGAGTCACATAAGCTTGATGAAATTCCTGTAGTTCTTCTTGATGAAGCGCAACTTTACTCTGAAATTCTTATGGAAAAAATTAGACTTCTTTCTGATACACGTACTCTTAAGTTTGTCATTACACTGCATAAAACAGAACAAGAAGATCTTATTGCAAAAAAACACTTCCAGACAAGGATATGGGAAACTATTGAATTAGAAAATTCAACAAATATTGAGCTTAAAATATATATACAAAAAAAACTTATGAAAGCAAACTGTTTTGATACTGCCAATATGTTCACGCAAAAAAATGTAAACAAAATTTTTTCTCTTACGAAGGGTAATTATAGAGATACAAACAAACTTCTTTATACACTTTTTGATATCTATTCTATATATGAAACAAATCATCAACTTTCAAAAGTAAGTACTAACTATGTACCAAACAAGCTAATTGAAATGGCAGCAATTCACACTGGATTAATAAATGCTTAATATTGTAGATCTTGAGTCTCGTTGGATACGTCATAAAATAAAATCTTTTCTTCCTTATTTAGTTATTTTTGTTAGTTTAGCTATTATTGTTATTGTTACGCTTCTGATTATTGACAACTCTACTAAAAAGAAAATAACTGACAGCAATAATTCAATCGTACAAACTAGAATACAACCAAAAGAAGTAGTTTCAGTTCAAAAAAATGAAAATACGGAAACTGAAGTAAACATTTCTGAAAAAAAACCGTCTCAAATACAGACTCCAACTACAACGATTAGACCTTCAAATACACTTATGCCATCAATGGATTTTATGAAAAATATGCAAAGTTCAATTGACCCGTATTATGAGATTGAAAAAGATGATGGAGTACCTAATTATACTACTTCTAAAGAAGTAATAAAATATCAAGCTCCTATAAATGAACCGATAGAAGAGCTTTCACTTGATAATGGAGATATTCAATCCCCTCAAAATGAGTATAAAGAAAATAAAATTAATATACAACGCCAAAATACACAACAAGATATCTCCAGTGTTATAAAACGGTTTAAAAAAAACAGCAATCCTGCTTTAAGTTTATTTGTTGCTAAAAAATATTATGAACTAGCTGACTATCATAATGCATATAATTATGCACTTATAACGAATGAGCTTAATAAAGACATAGATGCAAGTTGGATTATTTTTTCAAAAGCACTCGTAAAACTTGGCCAAAAAGAAAAAGCCATTAAAACGTTAAAAGAGTATATAAAGTATTCACGTTCAGATAGTGCTAAAATATTACTTGATGAGATTGAATCAGGACAGTTTAAATGAAAATACTATTAGGTTTATTAGTTACTCTTTCGTTATATGCGAATATCAAACAAGAAATGTTTACACTTTATCAAAATAATAAATATGAAGATGCGTGCAATATAGGTTTTGATAATTTTAAGAAGCATAAACATGATGAAGAATTTGTTTCACTCTATGCTTTTTCATGCCTTAAATCTGACTATATTGACAGGCTTTCAATTCCTACAGCAATTTTAAAGTTTTCAAAAGAAGCTCGAGCAAATGCTGCCTATTTCTCTGTAATTCTAATGCAAAAAAAGCTTTTATATCACGCACTAATAGATAATTATAACCTTTCTATTTATGAACTACCAAGAACTGATTATGTACTTTCAAGGGTATTTGATTTATATGCAAAATTAGGAGAACATGATGCAAGAGCCTTTTATTTATTTGAAGATCCAAATGATTCAAAAATAACATATAAGCTCTATTTGTCTAGTGACTCAAAGGTTACTAAAATGATCATAGAGGAGTTTTATGATACAATTGCCGTAAAACGCCATATATACTGGTAAGGAGACTTCTGTGGATAGAATTACAACAGACTTACTTGAAAATGGTTCTATTATGCGAGGACAAGTTGATAGACTCCTTGCAAAAGGTATTGACGAAAGTCTAATATTGCGCGATATCACTCTCTCTGGTTTTATGACTATGGACAGACTTGTCCGCTATATTGTACAACAAGTTCGTGATGGAGTATATAAACTCTCTATCATAGATAATTATGATTATATCCATGAAGCTGTTGTACTTCAAAAGCTTGCAGAAGAATTAAACCTACTTTTTGTGGATCTTGACTCTGTAGATATGGACTATAATTTAACAAGTAAAGTTCCTCTGGCTCAACTACAAAAATATAATGTTATTCCAGTATCTCAAGATGAAATGAGTGTTACTGTTGCATTTAATGATCCTTTAGACATAGAAGCTCAAGAAGCTATTCAACGTATATTTCCAAGAAAAATTCTTAAAACTGCACTTAGTACAAAAAAGCAGATATCTTCCTATCTCTATAAAATATCTCTAAAAGACAGTGTTAAAGACCTCATTAAAAAAATTCGTGATGAATTAAATTCTATTACTACTTTAGAAGAACAGCAAGAAGCATCTTCTATTCTTATGCTTATTGATGTTGTATTAAAAACTTGTATTAATGGACGCTCAAGTGATATTCACATTGAACCTACAGAAAAAAACTGTGTTGTACGTGGACGTATAGATGGGAAACTAACAGAAATGTTCATATTTGAAAAAGATATATATCCTCCATTAGCATCACGTTTAAAACTTTTAGCCAATTTAGACATTGCTGAGAAAAGGAAACCTCAAGATGGACGTTTTTCAACAGCAGTTGGTGCACGCGAATATGATTTTCGTATTTCGACTCTTCCAATTTTATATGGTGAATCTATCGTTATGCGTGTGCTTGACAAAGAAAAGGCACTTGTAAAACTTGAAGATGCTGGTATGGACCAAGAAAGCTACCATAAACTCCTCAAAGGTTTACAAGCTCCTTACGGTATCATCCTTGTAACCGGGCCAACTGGTTCTGGTAAAACAACGACTCTCTATGGAGCCTTAAATGAACTCAGAAATGTAGAGGATAAAGTAATCACTGTTGAAGATCCTGTTGAGTACAGAATGAATCTTATTCAACAAGTACAAGTGAATGCAAAAGTAGGTCTTAGTTTTGCCGATGCTCTTCGCTCAATTTTACGTCAGGATCCAGATAAAATAATGATTGGTGAGATTCGAGACCAAGAAACACTTGAAATAGCTATCAAAGCTGCATTAACTGGTCACCTTGTTATATCTACCCTTCACACAAATGATTCTATTTCTGCAATACCTCGTATGGCCGATATGGGAATTGAACATTACCTCATCAGTGGTGCCTTAGTTGCTATCCAAGCACAAAGACTTATCCGTAAAATTTGTCGCCACTGTAAAGAAGAAGAAACTCTTTCAGCTTCTCTTTTAGAAGAACTTCACTCCTATATACCAGAAGGAACGAAGTTTTATAAAGGGAGTGGTTGTAGAGAGTGTGGAGGGAGTGGGTATACTGGCCGCGAGATGATATGTGAGGTATTACCAATATCTGAAAAACTTTCATCTTTAATTGCGAATGGTGCATCTAAAGATGAATTAAAACAAGTTGCCCTTGAAGAGGGATTTGTTCCAATATTCCAAAATGGTATCCAAAAAGCTGTTGATGGAATTACAAGTATTGAAGAAGTTTTAAAGGTGGCAAAAGGATGAAATACTTTATCGCAACTGTTCTGACAAAAGGTAAAAAACAAGAGATGGGCTTTTATGCCGAGAACAAAAAAGAGGCAAACAGTACAGCAAAACTTAAATTTACAGGAATTATCATTAAGGTTGTTGAGGGTCAAGAACCTTTTGATGCACAGTTTAAAAGATTTAAAACAAACCTGATGCAAAACATCAAAAAACAAAAAATCAAACCTGATTCACTCATTGCAGCAATACGACAATTAGCAGTTATGACTAATGCGGGAATCTCTATTCATGATTCGCTAAATAATATCGCTTCTGCTACAGATGACCAGGCACTGGAAACTGTCTTTTTTAAACTTGCAGATGATATTAATTCAGGGCAATCACTTTCTGTCTCAATGGAGAACTTTCGTTTTGAAATTGGAAATCTCACAATAGCAATGGTACAACTAGGGGAAAAGACAGGTAACCTTGATGAGTCTCTTTATGCACTAGCAGATATGCTAGAAGAGATACGCTCAAATGTTATTAAATTTAAAAAAGCTATGGCATATCCACGTAACGTTATGATTGCTATAGCTGTAGCTTTTAGTATCCTTTTAACATATGTTGTTCCGCAGTTTAAAGAAATATTTGAACAATTAAATGCAGAACTACCTTTACCGACAATTATTTTAATGACACTTTCTGATTTACTAACTAATTATGGACTTTACGTCCTCGCAGCGATAGTAATTTTTATTATGGTTTTTAAATATGCTGTTGACAATAATCTCCAATTTCGTTTTGGCTGGCATAAATTTTTACTTCGTACGATGATAATCAAAAATATTATTAAGTTTTCTACACTGAGCAGATTTACACTTGTATTTTCTGAGCTTATACGTGCAGGGATTCCAATTGCTGAAGCTCTTGAAACATCTATTGGAATGATTGACAATTTGCCACTAAAAACAAAACTTCTCTCAGTTCGAAGTACTGTTGAAAAAGGAGGAACTCTTAATAATGGTTTAAAAGAGACTGAACTTTTTGAAAATATGATTATTCAAATGGTGAGTGCTGGAGAAGACAGTGGGACACTTGATGCCATGATTAAAAAAGTTGCAGATTACTATAAGATGAAATTCGATGCCATTATTGATGGTCTCAGTGAAGCTATTGAACCGATTATGCTCTTTTTTATTGCGGGAATGGTTATTTTACTTGCACTTGGTATCTTCCTACCTATGTGGGATATGGGAAATGCTGTTAACGGAAGATAAACTACTCTTCTTTAAGAGTTCTTATGACTCTTTCAACCTCAGAGATAAAGAGAGTCATATTCTCTTCATCTCCCTGTAGCTTATATAGTACTTTTTCTTCAAAAAACTTTTCTACTACGCTAATCTCATATTTTTCACATATATATTCAATGAAACGTACATCAGTGTAATCAACTACTACATTTCTAACAATTTCTTTTTTATATGTTAATAATTCTGATTCTGTAATTACACCATTTACTGCTTCACTATATGCTCTTACCAATCCACCTGTACCAAGTTTAGTTCCTCCAAAATAACGCACCACTATAACGGCTGCATTGATAATATTATGTCCTTGCAAAACTATAAGAGAAGGCTTGCCTGAAGTTCCTTTTGGCTCTCCATCATCACTTGAATGTTCTACTATTTGCTCATATGCATTAAGATAACGCTGCGCGGTAACAAAATGTCTTGCTTTTGGGTGTTGAGAACGTAATTCTAAAAGTGTTGATTCAAATAAATTAATGGGGACGAAGTAAGCAATAAATTTAGACTGCTTTACTTCATATGTGTACTGAAAATTTTTTTGTATATATTGCATAAAACTTATGCTAAATTTGTAAATACTTTTTGGACATCCTCATCATCTTCTAGACGCTCTAAAATTTTATCAACATCTTGTTGCTGCTCAGGAGTAATTTCAATCGGTGAATTTGCTATACGTTCCAAAGTTGCTTTTTTCATCTCTACACCCATCTCTTCTAATGCACTATTAAGTGTACCAAAGCTTGTATAGTCAGCTGTTACAAGGCAAACACCATCTTCTGCTTCTATTTCTTCTAAACCTGCATCAATAAGCTCTAACTCTAACTCTTCTAAATCCATACCCTCTTTAAGTTCAAACTCAAATACAGCCTTACGTGAAAACATAAACTCTAAAGAACCATTTGTAAGTAATTCACCACTGTTTTTATTGAGTATACTCTTCACGTTTGCAACTGTTCTTGTATTATTATCTGTAGCACACTCTATAAATAACAACACACCATGTGGAGCTTTTCCTTCAAAATTAACTTCAAGCATACTAGCCAAATCTTTTGCACTAGCACGCTTAATTGCCGCTTCAATATTATCTTTTGGCATATTTTCAGCTTTAGCATTTAATATAGCTGTTCTAAGTTTTGCGTTTGAATCAGGGTCAGGTCCGCCCTCTTTTGCTGCCATTGTAATCACTTTTCCTAGTTTTGGAAACAATTTTGACATTGCGCCCCATCTTTTAAGTTTGGACGCTTTTCTATATTCAAATGCTCTACCCATAAAAAATCCTCATGTAAAAATTTGCGCGATTATACCATTTTAGATGTATAATGTCGCATAAGGAATGGGGATGAGACTTGGTTTTCGACTAAAACACTATCTTTTTAATGCATTTCGTGAACTTTTTGTACACCATCACGGTTCGCTGGAATTTCGTGCAAAAGTTTTTGCACTCGTTGTTGCTGCTGATGAAACTTCTCGACTAGAGAACTTTATAACTATCAAAGACTTGGGGCTACACATTTATGAGGGTGATGAAGATAGAGCAAATCTTTTAATGCTCACAACGAAAGAACTAGTCCAAAAAGTACGTGATAACAATGGCCTCAATATCGATACACTGGTAGCAGATATTCAACAAGAGTTACGAATAATTCCTCGTTATGCAAAAAAAATAGATATTAAAACTTTACGTCCTATTCTAGCACTTACAGAAGACGAAGACACATTGGCTTATCAGGAGAATATTTTAGAGTTTCTTGAAAAACTAAAAGATGAAACACTCCATAAAAAACGCCATGAAATCGATGAATCTGAAAAATCAAAAGAAAAAAAATAAACTCAAGGGAATATGAATGGATTTACAAACACAAGCTCTGCATGCAGGATATGAAAAAGACTCGCAAGGAACAATGGCAGTACCAATTTACATGTCAACAGCTTACGAATTTCGTGATGTTGAACATGCTGCAAATCTCTTTGCTCTTAAAGAGTTAGGGAATATATATACACGTTTAAATAATCCGACTACTGACGTTTTTGAAAAACGTTTTGCTGCCTTAGAAGGAGGTGTTGCTGCACTTGCAACATCAAGTGGTATGAGTGCAATCTTTTTTGCAATTATTAATGCTGCTGAGGCAGGAGATAATATTGTATGTGCTAAGCAACTCTATGGGGGTAGTCTTACTCTAAATGCTCATACATTGAAACGTTTTGGTATTGAAGCACGTTTTTTTGATGTTCAAAATCCCAGTGAAATAGAATCATTAATAGATGAAAAAACAAAAGTAATATTTTTTGAATCATTAACAAATCCAAGTATTGATGTTGCAGATATTGAAGCAATAGCAACAATTGCAAATAGACATGGCATTTTAACTGTTGTAGATAATACAGTGGCGACTCCAGTTTTATGTCGTCCACTTGAACATGGTATTGATATTACAGTTCATAGTGCTTCAAAATATACAACTGGCCAAGGACTTGCCATTGGAGGTATTTTAGTTGAACGTAACAATTTAGTGGAAAAACTTAAAAACAACACTAGATATGCTCACTTTAATGAACCAGATCCTTCATACCACGGTCTTGTATATATTGATGTACCACTTCCACCTTATACACTTAGAGCAAGGCTTGCTCTTCTTAGAGATTTAGGAGCCGTAAGTTCCCCATTTAACTCTTGGCTCTTTATTCAAGGTTTAGAGACTTTACCACTTCGTATTAAAGAACATTCGAAAAATGCTTTAGCTTTAGCCGAATTTTTAGAATCACATCCAAAAGTTCTTAAAGTAAATTATCCTGGACTCAAAAGTAACCAAAATTATAAAAATGCACAAAAATACTTTATGGATGGAAATGCAAGTGGACTTCTAAGCTTTGAAGTCGCATCTTTAGAAGAAGCTACAAAAATCGTAAATGCTACAAAGCTCTATTCATTAGTAGTTAATATTGGTGATTCTAAATCTATTATCACACACCCTGCTTCAACGACACACCAGCAACTCTCTAGTGAAGAGCTACAAGCCTGTGGTGTTCCGGCAGGACTTATCCGTATTTCATGTGGATTAGAGTCTGCGCATGACCTTATTGTAGATATGAAACAAGCTCTGGAAGTATAGTTTCTTCACCTTTCTATTCTTGTGAGCTTAAGGGATTTTCGCTAGAATAGCACTACTTAATTTATGGAGCCTGCACACTTGCCTTTAAACCTGCAAACACATACTGCACATTTTACAAACCCTCTCTATCTAGAGAGTGGACGTATTTTAGAGCCTTACGATATTGCTTACGAAACTTATGGTGAGCTCAATGCGGATAAAAGTAATGTTATTGTTGTTTGTCATGCTCTAACAGGCTCACATCATGCGGCAGGAACTTATGAAGGCGAAAGTAAAGCAGGCTGGTGGGATGGACTTATTGGTTCTGGTAAAGCCATAGATACTGATAAATATTTTGTTATATGCTCGAATGTTATTGGCAGTTGTTTTGGCTCAACTGGTCCTATGTCTATGCAACATCCACATCATGAACCGTACCGTTATAAATTCCCTGTTGTAAGTGTAAAAGACATGGTTAAAGCGCAACGTATACTCTTTGATAGGCTCGATATTCATAGAGTACATGCAATTGTTGGTGGGAGCATGGGTGGTATGCAAGCGCTTCAATTTGCGATTCACTATCCTAACTTTGCAGATAAAGTAATCTCTATGGCAGCTACACATGCAACACAACCATGGGCTATAGCTTTTAATAAGGTAGCTCAAGAAGCAATTTTAAAAGATCCTGACTTTCAACAGGGGTACTATGACCCTGAGGTTATTGCGCAAAATGGTCTCTCTGGTATGGCAGTTGGACGTATGGCCGGACATATTAGTTTTCTTTCTCATATTTCTATGAGAGAAAAGTTTGGACGTGAATACAAACTAACAGATGGTCTTTATGAGCTTTTTGGAAAATTTCAAGTCGAATCATATTTGGAATACAACGGCTATAATTTTTCTAAATGGTTTGACCCACTTTCTTATCTGTATATTACGAAAGCTATTAATATTTACGACCTTTCAAGAGATTTTGATTCACTCAGTGAAGCTTTAAAAAAAATCAAATCAAAACTTTACCTTATAAGCTTTCGAGATGATGTTTTGTTCAAAAACTTTGAGATGAAAGAGATAGCAGAAGAACTCGATAAAATTGGTAACTCTAATTATGATTATATTGATATTGAGAGTGACTATGGACACGATGCTTTTTTAGTTGAACTAGAAAAGTTTGATAACTATGTTAAGGAGGCACTCAATGAGTAAAAAAGAGCAAAGCTTTGAAGAAAAACTTGAAAATGCAAAAACAATTTTAGAGACACTCATGAACCCAGAGATTACTTTAGAAAACAGTCTAAAAGCTTATGAAACTGGAATGAAAGAACTCCAAGATGCACAAAAGATGCTTGAAGAAGCAGTACTCAAAATTCAAGAAATTAAATCTGAAAAATGAGAGCCGCAGTTCTGCAACTCAACTCTCAAGGAGTGAGTTCAACAAAGCTTTACAATCATATACGCATTGCGAGTAAAAAAGGTGTAAAACTTCTTTTACTCGGTGAATATGTACTCAATCCATTCTTTAAAGAGCTTGAAAACATGAGTATCAGTATGATACGTGAACAAGCTACACATCAAACAAAAATCCTTAAAGAACTCTCCACTACATACAATATAACAATTGTAGCTCCTCTCCTACTTGTAAAAAAAGGAAAAATATATAAAAGTGTTGTTAAATTTTCACCATCTTCAACCTCTTACTATAATCAACAACTTCTCATAAACTATGCACACTGGAATGAAGAAAAATTTTATGCTAATGAAATAGCACCTATTCAAACGCCTCTTATATTTAAAGTTGATGGATTTAAATGTGCAATCATTTGTGGCTTTGAAATTCATTTCGATACAATTTTTGAGAAGTTGCGTTTTAAAAAAATTGACTGTATTTTAGTACCAAGTATTGGAACATTTGATTCATATGAACGTTGGAAGATGATTCTTGCCACACGAGCATTTACAAACAACTGCTATATTTTAAGAGCAAATCGTATCGGTAAATACAAAGATAAAGAGTATGAATGGAAATTTTACGGTGATTCAACTCTCTTTTCACCTGATGGAGAACTTCTGAGCCACCTAGGGAATAAAGAAGAATTAATGATAGTAGATATGAGTCACTCTGCTGTTCTCGACTCGAGACGTTCTTGGGGATTTAAAGAAGCATATAATAAAAGGATAAAATCATGATGCAATACTTTCACAGACAGGTACAACTTTGGGGAGAGGAAACTCAACAAGCTCTCCAAAGTAAAAGAATTGCCATAATTGGTTCTGGAGGGCTTGGTTCTTCATTAGCATTTGCACTTGGAGCAAGTGGTATCGGTGAAATCCACATGATAGATTTTGATGAAGTAAGCCTACATAACATACATCGACAAGTCGCATTTAAAGTGGGTGATGAAGGAAAGAACAAAGCTCAGATAAGTGCAAAAATCATAGAAAAGCGTTGCCCTTACGTTAAAGCAATTCCTCATGAATGTGATTTTGCCACATGGAGTCAAAAAGGAATTGAAGTTGATCTCATTATTGATGCAACGGACAACTTACCAACACGTGGAGATATCAATACCTATGCAAAAAAGACAAATACTCCGTGGATTTATGGAAGTGTAGAAGCCTTTCACGGTCAAGTCTGTTTTATTGAAAACTCATCATTTTCTGATGCTTTTAAAATTGTTCAAAAAACACCTGCTGGGATAGCTGCTCCGATTGTTATGCATATAGCATCTCTTCAAGCAAACTTAGCCCTACGATATTTAGCTGGACTCAATGTGAAAAAAGATATGTTATACTATATTTTTTTTAATGAAGAAGGTGAGTTAATAACTCAAAAGTTTGGATTACCAGAGGCAAGTTAAATTTTCTCAAAGGAGAAAGTCATGGAAGAACAGAACCAACTTTTACAAGTCATTACACATGAGATAAAGTCATCAATGGATGACCTTGCAATTGTTACACCGACAGTTTTTACCTCTCTTTTTTCAGAGTTAGCAAAAAAACATCAGCTTGTACTTAACGATGAGGAAAAAAATGCACTCCAAATCATAGAAAAAGAGTGTGGCAACCTCACTACACTTCAAGCAAAAACATCCGATAATGCACTTCGATTAAGTAATTCTACCTCACGTGCCATTAGTGCCATAAGAGAAAAAGATGAGACTATTCTTAATGAAGTTTTACAAGAGATTCAAGTACTCAGAGAAGAGATTGAAAAGCTTAAAGAAACGATGTACAAAGATATGCTGACAAATACATTTAATAGGAAATGGCTTCACGATAACTACATCAAAAACCAATCAAACGTAAGTAAACGTACAGGTGTTCTTGCCCTCATTGATCTTAATTATTTTAAAGAGATAAATGACACATATGGTCATGTTATCGGTGATAAAGTACTTGTTTTTTTAGCAGGAGAGTTTTTAAAAATAGGATATCCTGTTGTTCGTTACGGTGGAGATGAGTTTATCATTATGTTTCCGGACACTTTATCAGAAAAGCATGTTCATACTATTATGACGAACACTAGAGAAGACATACTCAAGAAAAAATTCAAAGCAAATCAACATTTTTTTACAGTCAGTTTCTCCTTTGGACTACAAGGTTTTAATTCAAACGAAGTCTGCACAGAAGTTCTAGAGTCTGCTGATAGAAATATGTATGAAGATAAAATTGTAATTAAAAACCGAATCAAAAGTATATAAGCATACACTTACCACATCTTAGATATAATCGCGAAATTTTTATACTAGATAATTAAGGCAGCGATTTATGTCAGCAGATAAATATAATCCACAAGAAACTGAAAGTACATACTATAAACTTTGGGAAGAACGCAGATACTTTGAAATAGACTCAAACAAATCTATTCAAGAAGAAGGAAAAAACTTCTCAATCATGATGCCTCCTCCAAACGTAACTGGTCGTTTACATATTGGACATGCTCTCACGTTTACACTTCAAGACATTATCACTCGCTACAAACGTATGGACGGATATAGAACACTCTGGCAACCAGGTACTGACCATGCAGGTATTGCAACGCAAAATGTTGTAGAGAAGCAACTTTTAGCAGAAGGTACGACAAAAGAAGCGATTGGCCGTGAGGCTTTTTTAGACCGTGCATGGAAATGGAAAGAAGAATCCGCAGGGATAATGACAGAACAACTCCGTAAAATGGGTGTTTCACCTGCATGGGAGAGAGAACGTTTTACAATGGATGAAGGTCTTCAAAAATCTGTTAAAGAGGCCTTTATCAAACTTTACAATGATGGCCTTATAGTACGTGGAAACTATATGGTTAACTGGTGTACACATGACGGTGCACTCTCTGACATTGAAGTAGAACATGAAGAGCATGATGGAAAATTCTACTATATGAACTATCCATTTAGTGATGGAAGTGGCTCTTTAGAAGTTGCAACAACCAGACCAGAGACTTATTTTGGTGATACTGCCATTATGGTACACCCAGAAGATGAGCGTTATAAAACACTTATTGGAAAAAAAGTAAAACTCCCACTTTTAGAGAGAGAAATCAACATAATCGCTGATGAACATGTTGATATGGAGTTTGGAACTGGTGTTGTAAAAGTAACTCCCGCACATGACCAAAATGACTACGAAGTAGGTAAACGTCATAATTTAGAATTCATTACGGTATTTGACGAAAGTGGAATTTTAAATGACTATGCTGGTGAATTTAAAGGTCTAGAGCGTTTAGAAGCTCGTGAAACTATTGTAAAACGTTTACAAGATGAAGGTTTCATCACAAAAATAGAAGAGCATAAACACCAAGTTGGACACTGTTACAGATGTAAAAATGTGGTTGAACCATATATTTCAAAACAGTGGTTTGTACGTAGTGAAGTAGCTGATAAATCTATAGCAAAAACAAATGCCGGTGAGGCAAAGTTTTTTCCTCCACACTGGATTAACTCATATAATTCATGGATGGGTGAACTTCGTGACTGGTGTATCTCGCGTCAATTATGGTGGGGGCATCAAATTCCAGTATTTTACTGTGGAGATTGTGATCACGAATTTGCATCAACTGAAGATTCGCCTGCAGCATGTCCTAAGTGTGCTTCTAAAAATATCACTCAAGACCCTGATGTCCTCGATACATGGTTTTCATCTGCTCTTTGGCCATTTTCGACACTTGGTTGGGGTAATGGTGATGTAGAAATGGATAAGCTCTACAAGTCAGAGGACATGAAAGAGTTTTACCCTAATTCTTTACTTATCACAGGTTTTGACATTCTTTTCTTTTGGGTTGCGAGAATGATGATGATGGGTGAAAACTTTTTAGGTGAACTTCCATTTAACCACATTTATCTGCATGCTCTTGTACGTGATGAGCATGGACAAAAAATGTCAAAGTCTAAGGGAAATGTAATCGATCCACTTGACATGGTAAATAAATACTCAGCTGATATTTTACGCTTTACACTTGCTATCTCTGCAGCACAAGGACGTGATATTCGTATGAGCGAAGAGAAGCTAGAGCTGAACAGAAACTTTACAAATAAGCTCTATAACGCTTCAAAATATTTACAGATGAATGTAGAGACTTTTCCAGATATGGCAGGTTTTTGTGTTGATACTCCACTTGGAAAATATATGGTATCACGTTTAAACTTTGCTACAAAAGAGGTTCGTACTGCGCTTGATGAGTATAAATTTAATGATGCCGCACTCATTATTTATAAGTTTATCTGGAATGAATTTTGTGACTGGGGTATTGAGCTAAGTAAAGCAGACAAAGCTTCTGTTGTAGAGCTTGGAGCAATTTTTAAAGAAGCTATGAAACTTTTACATCCATTTATGCCGTTCATCACAGAACATCTCTATCATGAACTCAGTGGAAGCTCTTTAGAAGATGGCGAATCCATCATGCTCATGAAGTATCCATCAAAAACAAAACAGCGTAAAGAGGAAGAGACTTTTGAAATTATTATGGATGCTATTGTATCTATTAGACGTGCAAAAGTTCTTGTAGATTTAGCAAACCAAAAAATCGAACAAGCATATGTAAAACTTGATGGTGTTAGTGAAGAAGACAAAACAATGATGCTTCCTTTTATCTCTAAACTTGCAAAAGTTGACAATGTACTCTTTACAGACACAAAAATAGAAAATGCAGTAAGTGACATCTCAGATAAATGTGAAACTTTTATTCCTACAGATTCTATTGACTTAAGTTCTATTATTACTAAACTAGAAAAGCAAGACGAAAAACTCCAAAAAGAGATTGGAAAACTTAGTGGTATGCTAAACAATGAAAAATTTGTCGCAAATGCTCCTGAAGATGTACTTGTAAAAAATCGTGAAGCACTTGCAGAAGCTGAGTCAAAAAGAGAAAAAGTACTTGAACAAATGAACTCTCTAAAGGCATAGAGATTGTTTGACATCAAAAAGTACTCTTCGCAAAATGTTAAAAATGATGTGCTCTCAGGGTTAGTTGTAGCAGTAGCTTTAGTACCAGAAGCTATAGCCTTTAGTTTTATTGCAGGTGTAAGTCCTATAGTCGGACTTTATGCTGCCTTTATCATTGGACTCATTACTTCACTCATTGGCGGAAAACCAGGAATGATTTCCGGAGCTACAGGTAGTGTTGCAGTTGTAATGATTGGTCTGATGCTTGAAGCGAATGCCACACTATCTGCACAAGGGCTAAGTGGCGATGCACTATACATGGGTGCCCTGCACTATCTACTCCTTGCTACAATTCTTGCAGGGGCTATTCAAGTAGCTTTTGGTCTTTTTAAACTTGGAAAATTCATCCGTCTTGTTCCGCAACCCGCTCTTTATGGATTTGTAAATGGACTTGCAATAGTGATTGCTATGGCACAGTTTAAATTTTTTGAGGATCAAGGTATTACAATGTACCTTATTGTTGGTATTACAATGCTCGTTATGTATCTCTTACCAAAACTTACAAAGGCTGTTCCTTCTGGACTTGTAGCAATCATAATGCTAACCCTTATAGTTTATCTATTCAATATCGAAACTATTACAGTTGGCTCACTTGCCAATTTGAGTGAATTTAAAGGAGAGCTTCCAAATTTCATACTTCCTGAAACTTTTTTTAGTTTTGAAGCATTTATAATGGTTCTCCCATACGCGCTTATTATGGCTCTAGTAGGTCTCATAGAGTCCCTTTTAACACTAGCCGTACTCGATGAGATGAGTGGTGAGCGAGGAAGTGGAAATCAAGAGTGTATTGCTCTTGGCTGTGGTAATATGGCGAGTGGTTTCTTTGGTGGAATGGCAGGCTGTGCTATGATTGGGCAGAGTATTATTAACTTCACTTCCGGTGGACTTGGACGTCTCTCATCATTTGTAGCCGCTGTTGGGCTTTTACTGCTAGTTATCTCTTTAACAGATCTTTTAAATATTATTCCCGTAGGTGTTTTAGTTGGAATTATGTTTATGGTAAGTATTGGTACCTTTGAATGGTCAAGCTTTTCCCACTTAAAACATATGCCTCGTGCTGATGTATTTGTAATGATTAGTGTAACTATCATTACAGTATTTGAAGACTTAGCTATCGCTGTTATTTCAGGAGTTATTATCTCTGCACTGGTTTTTGCATGGAAACATGCACGTATTTGGGCTAAAACACATACTGAAGAGGATGGTACAAAGGTTTACACACTACAAGGTCCCCTCTTCTTTGCAAGTGCAACAACTTTCTCAGATAATTTTAGTGTTGAACAAGATCCACCACGCGTAGTCATAGACTTTAAAAATGCCAGAGTTTTGGATTTTTCAGGTGTGGAAGCGATTGATGCAATGGTAAAAAAATATGAAGAAGCAGGAAAAAGCCTTCTACTTCGTCATCTCTCTGCAGACTGTAAGGCTATTCTTAAACATGCAGGTCCACATTGTTCTTACGAGGAAGACGACCCTACTTATAAAGTCGCATTTAACTACTAGAATACTTTTTCATTCTCTAGTAGCTCTGCCTTTGGTTTTCCAAAATAATATCCTTGGGAATACTCAATTCCCAAGGATTCTATCTTATCTTGGACCTCTTTATCATGAACATACTCAGCTATTATTTTAATATCGCTCTTTTTACAAATAGCGACAATACCATCAACAATAATTTGACTTTTTTTATCTGTAACAATATTCTTTATAAACTGTCCATCTATTTTTAAATAATCAGGATGAATTTCTAAAAGCCTTGAAAGGTTTGAGTTCTCCGCTCCAAAATCATCAATGGCAAGTTTGAAACCTTTTTCACGAAGACTATTGAGTTGTTGTAATGTCGTACCTTTATCAAGCGTAGTAATATCTTCAAGCATCTCTAAAACAACTTTAGATGGGTCAATATTGTATTTTTTTGCATTTTTTAATAGAAAAAATTCTAAATAATCAAGTAAAAAATCTGAAGCCGCAATATTTATGGAGAACTCATAATTCGTACCGCTAAACTTCTTAAAGCTTTGCATTATCAGAGAACGAGTAACGTATGAAAGATTCCCAGTTACACGAGCTGCATCCAAAAAATAGTATGGAGAAATTATCTCATCGGCATCTTTGAGTCTAGCTAAACATTCATACTTCTCTACCCTACCTGTTGTATTATTAACTATTGGCTGAAAATAAGCAAGGATATCCTCATTTTCTACTGCCTCTTTTATTTTGAGTATCCAGTGTATATTTCTTTTTTGATTTTGAACATATTCAGAGTTCTCATCAAATATATAAAAGTGATGACGTTTTGCTTTTCGAAGCTCATCAATAGCAGTCTCTGCCTGTGAAATATTTATAAGTCCCTTGTCTTGTGAGATGCCAATACTTAAAGATATACGCATCTCAATACCGTGCACAAAGAACTCTAATTGGGAAAAAAATGAGAGAATAGCCTCTGCAATACTTTTAACTTCATTCTCATTTAAATAACGTTCATCTATAAAAACAAACTTATCTGAATAAAAATTATAAAGTTTTGCATTTTCAGGTTTACAAAGTTCTAAGTACTTTATCACTTCATTTAAAACTTCTGTACCTATTTCATAACCATATGCACTATTTATGTTAGAAAAATTATCAATATTTATGAGAAAAAAATTAACAGACTTACTCTCTTTGCGAAGCTCTTCTATAAGTTCATCGTAAGTACCGTTTTTATGATTTTGACTCATTACTACACACCATCTCTCTTTACTACAATAAAACTCTGTGGAATCTTAGACTTGTATTGTGGCATACTTTGTCCAATATTCGCATTAATGTACGTTGGATCTGCTACTACAAACTTTTTTGTACCTACTTTTACACTATCACCATCCAGAGGAATATAAAGAGCCGTCGCCATATGATCACTATATTTTACCCCTATAACACCTATATGAAAGAGTCTTTTCATCAAGTATGCAAATAAAATAGCCCTATCCTCGCAATCTGATTTGTCGTATATCAAAGTCTCTTGTGCGAACATGACTTTCTCTCGTCCAAACTGTTCATCGTCACGTTCATAAACAAATGCATTCTGCACAAAATTAAGCACAAAGTTCATAGCAACACTTGCCCGTTTTCCATCTATATGTGCTTTAATCTCTTTTGCTATTTGCTCATATGTACTCTCTTGCATAGGTGCATTAAAAAAAGTCTCATAATCAGCTTGCGGGTAGGTCGCCATAAAACTCATAAGGTTTTCATTATAATTAAAGGCTATGACATACTCTTTGCCAAATTGTTTAAAACGTAAATTTTTCTCTGCAAAAGCTTCTGGAAAGCTAGGAAGAGTTTTTAGTGTCAAATCCAATGCCTTTGTAGCACCTGGATAGTCCTGTTTATACGAGTAGACTCTCATACCTTTATTGTAAGAACTATGTAAAGGTAAAAGGTAAAACTTTTTAGTATCAAAACTATAACTTGGGGTAGCATAAATTATCTTCTCACTGTAATGCATTAGGACTATATGTTTAGAAGAAATGCCAATTTTAACGTTATAACCTATCTTATTTAACAAAAACCATGTAAAAAGTTTTGCTTCGTCATCAGATGAATATACCTCTCTTGCAAGTTTGTCTACAAGTAGACAAATCCCCCAGTCATTGAGTATGAGAGTATTTTTAACAGCTTGTAATTGTGTCACAAGAGGTTCATAGTCACTTGATGCCATCACATCAAAAAAGTTTGCTATACCGACTTGTGAATATGGATAAAACTTTGCATCCTTTATTGTGGGTGCAACTGTAAAACCTAAATTTGCGCCAAAAAAATCGAAAGTAACATCTGCCTTGGAAATATTTTCATCAAATTCTTTGGGAGCTATATCTTCACTTATTTTTGTAGGAGTATCAAGGTGAATCAAAACACGTGGTCCGACACTTTTTATCTCTTGAGCTTGTTTAGGAAGTATGTTTTTTGGTTTTGATTTTTCGTAAAAAGGGGCACTCTGTTTAGCAGTATACTCTTCCCATTGTGCTTTAAGATAGTTGCTAAATGCCTCGTCGTTTACATCTTTGTAGTGTTGAAATGAACTATCTTGTTGACGTTTAAAATCCTCAAAACTTGCAAAAAGTGAAGAACCTATTAAAAATAGCGTTACGCTAAAAAGGCCAAACAGCCTCAATAATTTGTGTTCCCCACCCCTGTTTTGTCGCACGGTCAACATCCCCTTGTGTTTTATATAATATTTTAGCATCACTCATCTGAGAAGAGTTAATCCTATTGTTTTGATCTATATCATACGGACGGATTACACCACTTATCTGAACAAGCTGTTTTTGATCATCAATGAGTATCTCACGACGACCAGAAATAAAGTAGTTTCCATTTTGAAGTACTTTCACTATTCTAGCAGAAACTGTAGTTGTAAAGCTAGCATCTTTTGTAGCACTTCCTGCACCAGTGTATGAAGTTGCAGAAGAGGAGCTAAATCCAATGTCACTAAAACCATTAACACCGTTGGTTGCTTTGCTAACCATAGAATTTGCAGATCCTGTATTTGAAAAAATACCTCCACCCAGAGATATATCATCGCTCTCCGTTAAGGCTTTTGAACCTGTATTGGAACTTGTCGCTGTCTCTGATATTACCACTGTTACAATATCATTTGCATGCATTGCTTTATGGTCTGAGAAGAGAGGATTATCACCTTGTCCAAATATGCTTCCGGTACTTGTATAATCTTTTGGGTCCTCTTGTGCGGGCATCTCTTCAACATATTTTGGAGGTTCAAAATCTATTTCAGGATCTGTTAGGTGAGCAGTACATCCACTTAAATAAAATAGTGTGATAGCTGATGTCAAAACTAGTGATAATGTTTGTTTCATATATTCTCTTTGATAGTGGACTCTCTTTGGCTATAATTCTAGCAATTTTAGTTCCAAACAAGGAGAAAAGATGTCACTCAAAGAGACTATCCATAACGATTTAAAAACTGCAATGAAAACCAAAGATATCAAAAAACGTGATGCTCTTCGTCTACTTACTTCTGCATTTAAGCAGATTGAAGTTGATGAGCGTAAAGAGTTAAATGATGAAGATGTTATTAAAATCATACAAACACAAGTAAAACGCCGTAACGATGCAGCTGAACAATATAAAGCGGCTGGAAGAGATGATCTCTTGCAAATTGAGCTTGATGAAATTGCATGCTATGAAGTTTACCTTCCTGCACAACTCTCTGATGAAGAGCTCACAACTGCACTCAAAGAAATCATCACTCAAGTTGGTGCGCAAAGTATGAAAGACATGGGAAAAGTCATGGGTGTTGCGAGTAAAGAGCTTTCTGGAAAAGCAGATGGTAAACGTATAAATGAGATGGTAAAAACACTTCTTTAATTAACAAATAAATTTTGGTTTAGGAGCTTATCTCCTACCAATCATCAAGTACAAAAGGCTTAGGCTTTTCATCTAGTGTTTCTGTTTGAATATTTTCATTTATTTGAGGTTCTTCTACAACTTCTTCTTTCTCTTTGCGCATCTGCTCTTCAAAACGTAACTCTAAACCTTTAGAAGTCATGACAAAGCCATTTACATGAAGTTTTCCTTCATGAATTTGATTATGGTGCTCTTTACATAGTGGAATGAGATTATTTTTGTTATCTTTATGAAAATGACCTATAAAACCTGCCTTATCTGCTAATGAACGCTCTTTTATATGATGTACATCTTCTGCCAAAGCTCCACAGATAACACATTTTGTAACGTAGAGCTCTTTATTATACTTACTCGTTTTTTTCTTAACCAACAGTTCAAGTTCATCAAAATCTTTAGCAAGACGTTTACGGATACTGTTGGCAACATCTAAAAATTCACTATCCATATGTAGAGATTTTGCAAATTCAAGACCATAAATACTACTGCCACTTCCCTCTTGTAGTACACGGTTAAACACTAATTTATCTTGTACTTCATCATACTCCACACTTAAGTGTAAATCTACAACATTTTGTAACCTTGTAATCTCCTGCATAGTTGATAGTTGATGTAAATGCGTAGCAAAGAGAAATAGACAACGTGTTTTAGCAAGTTTTTGAATTGCAGAGGCTACGATAGCAACACCTGAGAGAGTCTCTGTTCCATGACTTATCTCATCTCCTAAAACAAGTGAGCGTGTAGTTGCACGGTTAAATATATTTTTTAACTCCAACATCTCTACTGCAAACGTGGAGAGTCCCTTTGCAAGATTATCTTTAGAGACTATACGGGTAAAAATTGAATCAAATAAGGTAAACTTCATAACAGCAGCTGAGACAAAAAATCCTGATTGTGCCATTAAGGTAGCGATGCCTATACTCTTCATGAGAGATGACTTTCCGCTAGAATTTATTCCATAAAGTAATACACCGTTAATATCATGTCCATCATGTAGACTAACATTAAGCATTACCGTATCTGGATGTGGTAAATCCATATAGTCTCTATTACCCATCACAACATCATTTGGGACATAAAGTCCTCCACGCTCCTGCATCTCGATAAGAGGATGTCGTAACTGCATTATCTGCATAAAATTTTCATCCTCTTTTGCTTCTATTATCATTGGGCGTGAGTGTTTATAGTTTTCAGCAACTTTAGACGAACTTACACCAACGTCTAAATCAGAAACATATGAAATAACCCTATCAAAAAGTAAAGAGTATCTACGCTCATATACAGTTTGTAATTGAACATATTTCTCTTTTGCCAAAGTAATAATTTTTCTACGGTTTTTCATAATTTTATCGGAGAGATTATCTGTAAACGTAGAGGTTATTTTTACAGAGTTTGTTAATTTTTTAACACTGTATATCCCAAACTCTTCATGCTTTTTAAACTCTGCTTCTATTAGAGAGTATCTGTTTTTACTTAAAGAGATATAGTAACCCTCTTTTTCGAGTAATCCCAAAGTAACAAGTCTATTTGTACTTCCTGCATTCACATCTAATAGCATCTGCTCTATCTTTTGCATGATATCTTCAAAAGCAATGAGCATAACTGAGTTCTCTTTGACAAGGGTATCAAGTGTTTCGTCAACACCCTGCATTAAAAAGTTCTCATCAACTGTTGCATTCGTAAAACGGCGAGATACATCAAGGTCTATACTTTTACTGACGTCACGTAAAAACTCTTCAACCTCACTTTCATGAAAAGGTGTTTTTTGAATTTTATGTTTTTTAACATAAAGCATCAACTCCTTTACACTCAGCATAGACTCATAAAGATGATTCATTTCAAATGGATGCAGTCTCGCTAAAGAGAGACGACGCGATAAACGTTCAAGGTCATAAATACCACGCATGGTCTCATCAAGATAGCGTGTATGTGAAGCAACTTTTTCTATCAAGTTATATCGACGCTCTAACTCTTCTTTTTCCATAATCGGATTTAAGAGTCTCTCTTTTAAAAGCCTACGTCCTATAGCTGTTGCGCTTCTATCGAGCATTCTTAAAAGTGTAAACTCTTTTTTATCTTTTGAAATAATTCCCATCTGCTCTAATGCAGAGTTCCCAAGGTACATGAAACGTTTATTATCTATTAAACGTGGAAGAGCCATTTTTTGAATAATATGATAGTCATGCTCTATAACAAAATGAATTAAAATCGCAAGAGCTTCGGTAATCATCGGTGAACGTTCAAGATCTAAATGCTCAATTGGTGATAAAAGGGACTGAATCTGATAAACCTCTTTAAATAATTCATTCTGAAATTCAATTTTAGGTCTCTCATTATTCACAGAGTAATGATAGTGTTCTGGAATTTCCAAATACTGCATAACGTGGCGTTGGTCTCGTACACCATCTAAAAATGTAACAACAACCTCACTCGTCTTGTGAACGTTTAAAAGATTAAACACCTCATCAAGTCCATATGCAGGGTCTTCACTTGTTCCGTGAGTCTCATAGAGCCACGTTTTTCCTGTTGTAACATCTATCGCACTATACCCCACAGTATATATACCTCGAAAATTATCTATCAGTAAAGAAACAATGTAGTTATCATCATTGTCAACTATATGATCAAAGTTTGTTCCAGGTGAAACTATTTGAGAAATATAACGGCTAATTTTAGGAGGATTTCCTTTTTGTTTTACAACAATAACTGTATATTTTTGCTCGGCAATCAGTCTGCTAAGATAGCGTTCAAAACTGACAGCCGGAACTCCTGCTAGAAGTGGGTTTTTATCTGAATTTTCTACTATATTCTTATTTTTTTTCGTGAGTTGGATATTAAGAAGCTCTGCTATCTCTTTTGCTTTGCCAATCTGTTCTTCATCGTTATTGACCTCATAGACTTCAAAAAAGGTTCCGATTTCCATAAACACCACAGTATCATGCCCATACTTTGCTTCAAAATGCTGCTGCAGGTCAAAATATATCTGTGTGAGGAGTCTCTCTTTATTGTTTAAAATGTCATTAACGTCAGATGAAAGCATGCGGATTATGTTCACTTTATTTTAAAATTTTGTGATTATAACACATTATTGAAAAGCCCGTAGATTAGGGAAGAAAAAGGAGTGGTGCCGACACGAGGATTTGAACCCCGGGCCTGCTGATTACAAATCAGCTGCTCTAGCCAACTGAGCTATGTCGGCACAATATGTATTCTACTTAGTTATACGTAACTCTCTAACGAATCATACTGAAGTATGTGTGTTGAAAAATCATATGTAAATAACTGAAAATAGGTGGCGCGGTTGACGAGACTCGAACTCGCGACCCCCTGCGTGACAGGCAGGTATTCTAACCAACTGAACTACAACCGCATTTTTTATGTAAGTAATTATTTTTGAAAATGGTGGGCACTACTGGACTCGAACCAGTGACATCTACCTTGTAAGGGTAGCGCTCTACCAACTGAGCTAAGCG
>JAFGVE010000017.1 GCA_016938175.1 Campylobacterales bacterium | reverse complement strand
GTTGCTCGTTCAGAGCTCAGCCCCTACCGTTGTACGTTTCCGCTCCGCGGGAACGTACAACTATTTATTAGTACTACATTATATATAGTTTAGCTATATAACTACTTAATATCTCATCATTTATAGTGTAATACTATTAAGTTGTGTTAAATTCGTATAGTAAGGAAAAGTGATGTAAAAATATGACAAATTGCAATAATTTTTAATATTTTTTAAAGATTTTTGTATCATTTTTATGTATAACTATTAAGGTATATCTGTAATATCTTATCAATTAGTAAAGATATCAAGCGAAAATCGTAATAGTTTAGCAAAATGTTAAATATATCAGGAGTGAGTCATGGCAAAGAAATTACTTGATATCATGAGAGACAAAATACGATTTAAACATTACAGTATAAAAACAGAACAAAGTTATATAGGCTGGGCTAAGAGGTATATTTTTTTTCATAACAAAAGACACCCTAAAGATATGGAAAAACTGGAAATTGAACAGTTCTTAACCCATTTAGCTACAAAACTAAAAGTTAGTCCAACAACACAGAACCAAGCTTTTAATGCTCTTCTATTCCTATATGAGCAAGTTTTAGACATATCTTTAAAAGATCAAAACATTCAGGCTCTTAGAGCTCAACAGAGAAAGCACATTCCTGTAGTTTTAACTAAAGAAGAAGTTCACAACATCATTGCTAACATGAAAGGAATTTATCAACTTATGCTTAATCTTATGTACGGATGCGGACTTAGAATGAGTGAAGTGCAGAACATACGTATAAAAGATATAGACTTTGGTTTTGATAAAGTTTATATATGGGATAGTAAGTCTTTAAAAGACAGAACCGTACCGCTACCATTGAAAATAAAAGATGAACTAAAAGTCCAAGTAAAAAAAGTCAAAGAGCTTCATAAAAAGGATCTAGAAGATGGATATGGAAGTGTGTATATACCTTATGCATTAGAACGAAAGTATCCTAGTTCAAAATATGAGACGAAATGGCAGTATGTTTTTCCTATGGAAAAAATTTCAACCGATCCAAGAAGCGGTGAAAAAAGACGGCATCATATTTTAGATGCCACTTTAAGCAGAAACATAAAGAGTGCTGTTGCAAAATCAAATATAGACAAAAGAGTGACTTCACACATTTTTCGACACTCTTATGCAACCCATCTACTTCAAGCAGGAATAGATTTGCGAAGTATACAGGAATTACTAGGGCATAAAAGTGTTGAAACTACTATGATATATACACATGTAGTTGCAGAGATGAACAAATCTAAAGTCATTAGTCCTTTAGATTTTTAAGAGTTAATGCATTACTTATCTTCAATAAAATATTTAATAACTAGTCCTACTCTAAACATAAGACAAATTATGACAATCTGCAAAATATATAAAGATGCTTTATTTTTTATGGGAGAATGCTAACAAAGGAGAACAGTTTGAAGTTTCAAGAAACAAGCTATATGAAAATTAGCATTAAAATGCTTCTACATCGTATTAGAAAAATGATGCTACGAGTTTGATAAAAAATTATGACTGATAAATACACTATTGATATTGAAGAATTTGAAGAAGATGAACTTCCATCTTGGAAGCTGAAAAAAATCCAAAACACCAAAGAGCTTGAATCAAATATTAATAATCCCGCAAGATGCACATATTCCGTAGGAGATGTCATTAACGGATTTGAAATCATTTATCGTAAAAGATCCAAAGATGGCAGGCGATGGCTAAAACAAGTTCGCTTTAGATGTGCAAAATGCTCTAAAGAGTTTTCAAGAAACATTTCTACAGTGAAAAATCTTAAAAAATGTAAGTTTTGTAAATAGTACTTTTTAGATTACAATTTACTCCAAAGCTTTTTATTTAGCTTTAGCTCTTCTACTATGCCAGTTGCAAGGTGGAGTGTTTGTACATATTCCATAGCAACCTTGTACTTCAAAAGCGAGTGAAAGACAGAAGGCTCAAAGAGGTCTTTGTTATAGGCTATGGCGATGTTGATGTTTTTACTTGTAAAGGAGACAAGGACATCTTCTCCTGTTCTTTTTTTGTAGTTGAGTAGTCTCTTCATCAGTGTATGTGTGAGTATGTAGCGTGCTTCTACTTGGTCTGAAGAGTAGACTACAAACTCTCTTTCAAACTCAACATCATCCATCTTCACAAGCTCTTGTCGCATCGCATTTTTAGACTGTAAAAAGTTTCCTATCAGGTCTCCGAATGTGCTTTGCGCTGTGTCAGGTAGCACTACTGTAGTTCCGTGAAAGTTTTTGTTAAACTCAGAGACTATAAAAAGTCCTTGGAAGATAGTACTCCAAGTAGTTCTTCCTTTGGAGTCTTTGTGTTTTTTTTCAGCATGAAAGTCCGAAAATTGAATGGAAATGGAGTCAATATGCCCATAAACGTAGTCATTGCCTCTTACTCTGTCTGGTTCAGAGGTAAAGAGCTTTGAACGCTTGAAGTGTAGAGGGTCTATGTGTCGATGTGAATCATAATTTAAATTTTTATCTATCGCTTTGATGAGAGGAGAGATGACCTTGTCTTTAAAGTTTGCAGCGTAATTTTTTGTGAGGAGTTTATAGAGAAACCCTCCAATGCCAAAGTAAGCAAATCCAATAAAAATAATAGCATCAAGCGAGGCTTGCATGCTCAAGACAGAAAGTACTATAAGCAGTGCAATAACGGTGTAAATAACACCTATAATGATAATACGATACTTTAAATCCTCACGCTCTTTTTCAAGCTCTTGTAGAGTGGCATGAAGCTCTTTATAGTAAAAGTCTGTAAGTTCGCTACTGCTTATCATGGAGTTTATGCGTTAAAAAGCTCTTTAACATTAACGTTTTGTCTCTCACCTTCACTGATTTCAAAAACAGCTTTGCGTTTGTAATTCATAGCTGTTGCCATAAAGTTTGTGGGAATCATTTCAATAGCGTTGTTGTAGTCCGTAACTGCTTGGTTATAAGCACGTCTTGCAGCGGAAATTTGCTCCTCAATCTCATTTAATGAGTGTTGGAGATGCATAACATTTTGGTTGGCTTTGAGTTCAGGATAGTTTTCAACAGCAATCATTATAGAACCAAGAGCAGAAGTTATTTTCGCATCTAAAGCAATTTTTTGCTCATCTGATATATTTGGTTTATTTGCATCTGCACGTAGTTTTGTCACCTCTTCGAGAGTTGATTTTTCATGCTCCATATATTTACTTACTGAGGCAACTAAGTTTGGTATGAGGTCATAGCGTTTTTTGAGTTGTGTATCAACACTTGCGAAGATATTTTCAACTTGGTTTTTCTTACCTACAAGTGAGTTGTACATAAGTATAAGTACAATAACTACAACAATAAGTATAATGAGTGGTGTCGACATGTTTGTCTCCTTTAAGAGGGTGAGATGAATTTAGGAGAATATTTTAGCTACTTATTCTTTAGAGATGCTTTTTGCAGCTAAAACACCGCTTGCCCATGCCCATGCGAAGTTATAACCACCACGTTCTCCCACAACATCAACAACCTCTCCGACAAAATAGAGATTTCTTACTAGAAGTGATTCCATTGTTTTGGGATTAATTTCATGTGTATTGACACCTCCACCACTCGCTTCGGCATGACGAAACCCATGTGTGTCGCTGACATGAAAACGCCAGTTTACAAGTTTGTTGGCTATTTTTTTTGTCAGTTTTGTACCTATCGCTTCTCCGCATAAGTCAAAAGAGAGTTCCAACTCTTCAAGGAGTGCTTTGACAATTTTTACAGGCAGTAAACCGACAAGTACGTCGATTAAGTGAAGCGAGGGATTTAACTTTGCAATATTTTGAATATGTGCTGCAAGTTTTTGGGCAGGAAAGTTTGGAAGTAGATTTATACTTATTTCCACAGTTTCAAAGTTAAGAAGTGCCTCGCTTGCACGCGAGGATATATCTAAAATGCTAAAACCAGAAACTCCGTAGTTTGTAAAAAGAACATCCCCTTTAATCTGTGAGAGGAGTTCCCTATTTATAAGTAAACTCACTTCACCATCGACTTTTGCTCCAGCCATTTTATATGCACTAGGTGAGTCAAGATGTAGTTGTACTAAAGTAGGGTAGGTTGGCATAACTGTATGTCCAAGAGATTCTGCAAAGTTCATACCGTCCCGATTTCCACCCAAATGTGAAGCGGCTTCACTTCCAGTAGCTATGACAACTGCGTCATAGGAGTTAAGTAGTTTTTGTATATTTTCTATTTTTGTATCTTGTGTAATATGCACACCATTGTTTTTTGCACTCTCTTCAAAGAGTTTTGCAACACTTTTTGCTTCGTTACTCAGCGGATAGCATTTTCCATCAGCTTTTTGTTCTAAAAGAAGTCCAAGGGAGTTGACAAAACTCTCAAAAGCATGAAAGTCAAATTGTTTGAGAGCGTAGTTGACAAATTCAGGATTCGAAGAGATATAGTTTGCAGAGGTGAATTCTCTGTTTATGATGTTACAACGCCCATTCCCAGACACGAGTATTTTTTTTGCGAGCTTTGTATTCTGTTCAAAAAGTTCTACGTTTAGACCTGCTTTTGCACAAAATATTGCACAGATGAGTCCAGATGCTCCACCACCGACAATAGCTACTTTTTTTGCCATTAGAGCGTTACGATTTTTGCACCATATCCACCTAAATGTGGCGGTGCATCCTCAAATTTTTTTACTTTTGGATGTGCTTTTAAAAAGTTTTTTACTGCAAAAGAGAGTTTACCTGTTCCTATGCCGTGATAAACAATCACTTCATCCCAGCCATTTATGAGTGCATTACTCAAAAATGAGTCGAGTATTTCACACGCTTCATCCGCACGCATTCCGTGAAGGTCACATTTGAGACCAGCTTTTTTCTCAACTGTAAGTTTGAGGTTTGTTTGCGGTTTTGCCTTCACTGCCTGAGTATGGCGAAGTTGTTTTGTTTTTACACGCACACGCATTCCATCAACTTCTATAATTGCCTCTTTATCACCTTTCATAGAGACAATAACACCACGTTGGGAGTGGTACTTTACATTGTCTCCTACAGAAAACTTTTGTGGTTCTTGGAGTATTTTTACTTCCTCTTTTGGAAGTTTTTGATTTGCTTTGTTCATAGCCCGATGAATAGCAGCTGTATCCGTAGCCTTTGCTGCATTTTTTGCCTCGCTAATCGCCACTTCATAGCTACGTTTGAGAGCAAACTTCTGCTCTTCTAACTCTCTTTGAATACTCTCTCTTTGCTCTTTTAAGGCAAGTTCTTTGAGACGAAGTTCTTCTATCTTCTCATCTACTTTTCTATGTTTCTCTTTGAGTTCACGTTCTAGCTGCGAACCACGTTCAATAAGTAAAGAGAGCTTTTCTGAGTTATCTCCATAAACACTTTTTGCCTGAGTAACTAGGTTGTTATGAATACCATAGCGAAGAGCGGTCTCAAAAGCATAACTTTTACCGATAATGCCCTGCATAAACTCATAAGTTGGTCGTCTCTGTTCTTCATCGTAAATTGCAGCCATTAGCTCTACATCGTCTCTATCTGCCATAAGTGCTGCAAGACGTTTATGGTGTGTGGTTACGACTACTTTTTGTCCTCTTTTTATGAGGTCATCTAGTATAACTTTAAAGAGTGCTGCTGCTTCATCAGAGTCTGTTCCAAGTTCTATCTCATCAACACCTATAAGAGCAGATTTATGTTCAAATATCTTGGAAAACTCTTGCATACGTCCGGCAAAGGTAGAGATGTCATTTTTGACGTTTTGAGGGTCGTCTATAATCGCTGAAATAGCTTTAAAACTTCCTATGTGTGATTTGTTGTCATCAATCTTCATAGGGATGATATATTTTGCTAAAAAAGCAGATGCCAGTATAGACTTTAGGAGCATAGTCTTTCCACCGGCGTTTACACCGGTAATCATCAGTATATTTTTTGAAAAGTTCACGTTTATTGGCTTTGCATTGTGTAGTGCGGGATGAATAAAACCACTTAAGACTATCTGTGCATCATTTTTTGACTTGAGTATCTGCATATTTTTACTCTTTGCAAATAAAACACGAGCTTGATAATTGTCAAATTTAGAGAACTCTTTGTCAATAAAATTTATAAACGGAAGCAGTTCTTGAAGTTTTGAAGAGAAAGATTTTGCATACTCGTAAAAGATAGCTTCTCTCTCTTGTTCGATATAGCGGATTTTTTCTTTCTCTTTGAGTATGCTATCTGGAGCTACATAAAAAAATCCTCCTGTTGAGCGCCCTACAACTGCACCTTTTAAAACATGATTAAAACCACCTCTGACTAAAAGAGAGTCTTCATTATTGATAAAGTGAACTTGAGTATCTACAAGGTAGCCAGCTAATTTTTGACTTCCCATCATATGTTTTAGTGATGAGGCTATGGCATTTTTATGTTCTTGGACACGTTTACTTAAACCAAAGAGAGTCTCATCAAGATTTTCTTCAAATTTTCCATCAGCTCTAAAGTATTTCTCTATCTCTAAAAAGGCTTCAGGAATTATGAATTTGTCCATCCATTCGCCGATAAGCCCTTCAATCTCTCTGTTTTTAAAGTAGCGGAAGTAGCGAACAACTTTGACAATCTCAAAAATCATCTCAAAACCAAGTACACCATGTTTTTTGAGACGCTCTTTTAAATCAAAAAAGTCTCCTACTTTTGGAGGTGCTTTAAATTCGAGAGCATCAAGGGCTTTTATGTAGCGAAAATGGAGTTCTTGATCACCCTCCATATAGAGGGAGTTTTGACGAGCGAAGAAGCTTGTAAACTCTTCGATATGTTGTGTAAGATCGAGCTGGGTTACTAGAGTGTGGAGTTTATCGTTTTTATTCACAGCTTGCGGCACTAATCATTTCACCGTAGAAAGGAGTATTTTCACGACCTATGAAAGTATATGTTCCAACGCTTAGGTCATAATTTGTCATATTGACCTCTTTAGCGTTACAGTGAACAGTTTTGTTTTGTTGAAATTTTGTTACTACCATAAGCATTTTTTCTCTTTGTGTATCACTATAGGCGTTGTATGCTATTGCACCAATTACAATGCTAAAAAAAGCTGCTGTTACACCAAGTTTTTGTGACTTTGTGAGTTCAGTATAATAGTGTAGGGCAAGAAAAAATATACCGACGACAATAAGACCAAAAATGTATGCCACTATGCAATTCCTCTAATTTGGTAAGTTATATCACCTGCACCAAAACCGATGATAAGTCCTTTATCGAGTTTTTGTAAATCTTTTTCGTTTTTAATAACCTGGATGTGGTTGTTAGCACGTTTTATAGTATCTGCCATTGTAAGGTTATACTCTTTAAAACGTTCTTGGAAATCTATCTCTCTTGGAGTCTCTCCTGCCGCCCAAACAGGGAGGATGATTAACTCTTGGGCACCTTCAAAACATTTTGTAAATGCGTCAAGATTGTCTATTGTTCTAGAGTACTTATGTGGTTGCCAAATAGCGGTGATTTTATCAAAACCTTTGAGGGCAGCATACTCTTTTACAGACTCTAGTGTCGCTTTTATCTCTGTTGGATGGTGACCGTAATCATCGATAATAACACTGTCATTTTCAAATCCAACGATATCAAAACGTTTTTTGATTCCTTTAAAGGTAAGAATTTTTGTACGTATCTCTTCGATGTCCATGGACTCTTTAGCCGCTAAAATAGCTAAAGAAGCATCAAGAGCAATATGCTTTCCAAATCCCCAAACGCTAAATACACCAAGGTCTTTGAGTTCAAATTGTGTGTGTGGTTCGTCATTAATGAGTGTGTATTCTAGATTTTTTATATCTTTAGAAGGGTAAAGCCACTCGGCATCTACTTCACCTACCAGTGTAGAGAGAAAAGGATCTTCGGCATTTAAAACACTACATGGAGCAGATTTGATGAATTTTTTGTATGTTTCATAAAAGAGTTCAAAATTATAATCGTAATACTCCATATGTTCAGGCTCTGCATTTATAACGATGGCACAGTGTGGTTTTGAGTTAATAAAGCTTCCATCACTCTCATCTGCTTCAAAGAGCATAACATCCGTGCTTTCATCATAACGCACGTTAGAGCCAAAAGATTTAGATTCTGCACCAATTATCGCAGAGCCTTCCATAATTGAAGAGAGTATTGCAGTAGTTGTACTCTTACCGTGTGCACCTGCAACAGAGTAAACTTTTCTGTCATTTATGATTTTTAAAAGAGCTTCTCTACGAGCGAGCACTTCTATACCTTTTGCTTTTGCAGCAATAACTTCTGGATTTTCTGGGGAAATAATAGCTGAATGAACGACCAAATCGTGGTCAGTTATAGCTTCTGCTGAATGAGGCACATTAACTTTTATACCCATTTTTGCAAGCTTTTGTGTAATGAGACTCTCTTTAATATCCGAACCGCTTACTGTATGCCCTTTGTAGTGCATGTATTGAGCAAGCCCCGAAATTCCTATACCACCAATTCCAATAAAGTGAATCTTCATTTAAGCTCCTTATTGCACATTATCTAGCAAACTCTGTGCCTCTTTTGTGAAGCTGGAGATATAAAAAGTACCATTTTCTTGGGTAGCATTTAAATCAGCTACACTTTCCAAGAAATCGTCTAAACTCATTTTTTGTGAAGCCGCACCCCAGTGAAGTTTGAGCGCATCTGAAAATTTTGTGTCATCTGTGATACCACTGAGGACTTCAAAAAGAGCAGCAGCATCATGTAAATCACCCGTACTATAGTGTTCAATAGCATACTCATAAAGAGCTCTCGTTGTAGCAAAGTCTTGTACTTCATTCAAGTCCATTTTTCTATGCGACTCCAAGGTGTCTGTAAGACGTTCTAGAGCAAGATCTAAAATATTTGCATAAAAGCTTTCAAGTACCACTTCATCTGAACTCTCTTGAACCTCTTTTTCAAGGACATATAAAGAGGCTATATCACCTTGTGTATGTGCATCAAATATTCTTTTTTTGAGAGTTTCTGTATCAGGCATCCAGACACTCCTTAAGTCTTAAAAGTGCATCTTTTGTTTTTGCTTCATCTTCTACAAGAGCAATTCTAATGTAATCTATACCCGGGTTTTCTCCATTTGTATCTGCACGTGCTAAAAATTCACCAGGAAGAACCTTTACATTATAGTCTCTGTAAAGTTTTTGTGTAAACTTTAAAGCATTTGGCACTTTTATCCAGAGGTAAAAGGTGGCCTCAGGTATTTTTGTACCTAAAATTTCGTGAGCAATTTGGAAGTTATTTTTATAAACTTCTCTCGCACTGCTTACGTGTGCTTCATCATCCCATGCTGCTGCTGCGGCACTTTGAAGAGGAAGAGGTGATGCACATCCAATGTATGTTCTGTAGTTCATATACTCAGCAAGAATATCGGCATCTCCAGCTATAAAACCAGAACGAAGTCCTGGTGCACTTGAGCGTTTTGAAATAGAGTTAATGACGATTACATTTTTAAAATTCTCATTACCTGCATAAATAGAAGCTTCTAAAAGAGAAGGAACTGGTTTGCCTGTATAAATTTCACTATAGCACTCGTCATTTAAGAGTACGAAGTTATGTTTTAAACTCAGCTTTACCCACTCAGAAAGTTCTTCTTTACTTAAGACAGACATTGTAGGATTGTTTGGAAAGTTTAAAATAACAAGGTCACACTGAGCAAGTTCACTCTCATCTATAATAGGTTTAAAGTTATTTGCTTCAGTTAGATTAAGATGTATAACTTTAGAGCGTGTTGCAATTGCAGCACCTTCATAAATTTGGTAAAAGGGATTTGTGTATGCCATTACAGGATTTTCTTTGTTAAAAAGAAGAAACTGAGGAAAATTAAAAAGTACTTCACGTGTTCCAAAGGTAGGAATTATTTGAGATTCGTCAAGTGATACATGAAATCTCTTTTTATTAAAGCGAATCATCGCCTCTTTAAGAGTATCTTCACCTGCTGTTTTTGGATACTTTCTAAGTAGATTAGCATTTTTTGCAAGGCTCTCTTGTATAAAAGCTGGTGTCTCAAATTGAGGTTCACCAATAGTTAAAACTGAGGCTTTGTACTTCTCGTTAGGTATAATGTTTTTGAGTAAATTGTTTAATTTTTCAAATGGATACGGTTCAAATTTCATAGGTGGGATTATAACAAAAATCTCTTCAAATTATATTAGCTTGGAGTGAAGATGAAAATATTTGTAAGTCTTATGGTTGGATTGTTTTTGTTGGCAAGTCTGAGTCTCTCTTTAGATGAGTCTGCGATGTTACTACAAGAAGAGGCACTTGAACGTTCGTTCATAGCGTTTGGACTTGCAAAAGGGCTCAATGCAATAATCTCTTTGTTACAAGGAACGCAACTTTACTTAACACCTGTAGGAATTGGTATAAACATCAGTATCGGTGAAGTTCTTGACCCTTTTAATGACTTGGTCGAGAGATTTTCTTGGGTTATGCTGCTTGCTACGGTCTCTTTGGGAGTACAAAAACTTTTACTTGTTCTGAGTACAAAACTCTTTTTGGCTATTTTACTCTTTACAAGTGGAATTGTCCTTGTCTCATCTATGTGGATTGAAAAAATACAAAACCAAAAAGTACTTTTTTATGCAGGAAAAGTATTTATGTTTTTGCTGTTACTACGTTTTGGAGCGATTGTATTTGTATACTCATCACAGATGCTATATAGTAGTGTATTACAAGATGATTATGAAAATGCTACAGTCGTCATAGGAAAAACGCAACAAGAGTTAGAGAATCTTGAAGAGAAACGTACAACATTGCTTCAAGAACAAAAAAGTAGTGGTTTTTTTGAAAGCATTAGTGCTAAGTACGAGAGTGTAGTAGAGAAGTTAAATATCTCTCAAGAGTTGGAAAATATGCAAGCGAGTATAGAGATCAGTTCAAAAAAAATAGTATCACTCATAACTATTTTCATTGTACAGAGCCTTATTTTCCCATTTTTATATCTTTTGATAATGTATGCGAGCTTCAAGTACATATTTAATATAGGTTTTAATAGTGAGAAAATAAAACTTTTGTATAATGGGCAAAAATTATCTAAGGAGAGAGTATGAAGATAGTAATATCTACTTTAGTTGCATTTTTACTTTTAGGTTGTAGTGATCAAGAGAGTACATCAAAGGTTCAAGAGGAAGTAGCTCAAAAAACTGTTGAAGTTGTAGAACAAGAGACACCGCAGGTAGTGAAAGAGCCTGAAGAAGTAGTTCAAGAGAGTGTAGAAGAGGTAAAAAAAGAGACAACTGAAGTTGTAAAAGTTGTTGAAAAAGAAGTAGCACCTATCAAGAGTCTAGAGACTCCAAAAGTTGTAGAAAAAGCTCCTGTTGTTGCAACAGTAAAACCTGACGGAGCTGTTTTGTTTAAAGCCTGTATATCTTGTCATGGTGTAAACGCAGAGAAAAAAGCACTTAACAAATCTCAGATAATCCAAGGTTGGGAGAGTACAAAAGTAGTAAATGCTCTTCACGGATATAAAGATGGCAGTTATGGCGGTCCAATGAAAGCCATCATGAAAGGACAAGTTACAAAATTAAGCGATGAAGATATTAAAGCACTTGGTGATTACATCTCTGGGCTGTAATTTTGTATTCAATTAAGAGTGCTACAATTGCACTAAATATTAGATAAAAGTGAAACAATGAAAGTTATAGTAAATGGTCAAGAGAAAGAGTTTCAAGATGGAATAAAACTCTCTGAAGTGTTGCAGGTACTCTCACTAGAGGGTAAGGTAATGGCTGCGGCTGTAAATATGAATATAGTTAAACAAGATAAATGGAATGAACATACTCTTGTTGATGGTGATAAATTAGAATTGCTTGACTTTGTCGGGGGCGGCTGATTCTAGTTCTAAATGAACAACAGCTATGGCGTACTCTCCATCATGTGTTATGGAGAGAGCTGTAGAGACAATTTTATGCTTTTGTGCAATCTTCTTAGATATTGCAATTTTTGGAGCACCTTTCTCATCTTTGTAAATCTTAATATCCATAAATGAACACTCTGAACCTATACCTACACCTAGAGCCTTTGAAAATGCCTCTTTTGTAGCCCAAAATCCAGAAGCTGTTTTAAAATTTTTAACAAGTTTGATTTCGTCTTCACTGAGAAACTTTTGGAGGGACTTCTCTCCAAAGCGCTCTATAAAACGCTCCATACGAGAAGTTTTAATAAGGTCAATGCCTATCATAGAAGTTTATTGAATAACAAATTCTGTAAAGTATATACCTTTGATGGTACCATCAGATATCATAGCATTAAGAGTATCCATGATTTGTTGAGAAACTTTCTGTTTCCCTTTTTTAGAAGATATCTCTTCTAGCGTTTTTGATGTAAGAATTCGAATAATTCTATCACGCAGTACTGGTGATTTTGCATCGAGTTCGAGACTTAATTCCGCACCTTCTAGTTCAAGACTCATTGTCACTTTTAAGTAACGGCGTCCAGCATCACTTTTGAGATTTACAGTAAAAGTATCTAAAGGATAAAGAACACCAATCTCACTTAATTGTCTGCTATCATCAAATTCTGCTGCAGCAAGAGATTTTTTAGGTTTAGAGACACTTTTCTCTTTTGCCTGAGGAGCACTTTGCTGTACAGTGTCATCATCTCCGCTTAAAAGTAAAAATCCGACAGCTCCTAGTATAATTATGAGTACAAGAACAACAATTATAATTATGAGTAAAAGGTTACTTGATTTTTTTTCTGCGGGTGCACTCTCTTCTTCTTTAGCTACATCTTCAGCCATGATTTTTCCTTCCAAATGAATGTTTCGCTTAGTATAGCAAAATTTATAAACTTAGAGAAGTATCAATTCAGAAAACTAATACCACTCTAGAAGTTTTGTTACTTCATCAACAACAAATGTTTTAATAGTTGTTTTTTCTAAGGGCTTCTTGGATACTAAAGCTTTTGTGATGTTTTGCATTTTGGCCTCTTTGAGCCTTGTATCAAGAGCATAAACCTCTCTTACATCACCTACGAGCGATACTTCTCCTATAAAAATTGTCTCTTTTGAAATTGCTCTATCTCTAAAACTGCTAATAATAGCAGCTAAAACAGCAAGATCAGCAGCAGTTTCAGTGATTTTTATACCACCCGTGACATTTATAAAAACGTCGTATCCCGAGAGCGGAATTTCGAGTTTTCTCTCAAGAAGTGCAAGAAGCATATTGAGCCTATTTGTGTCAAAACCAGTAGCTTGGCGTTTTGAATTTGCTGTATGAGATTCAGAAACGAGGGCTTGTACCTCTAAGATTATAGGGCGTGAACCTTCCATGATTACTGTTAAAGCTGAACCACTTTGCTGAGAATTTCGGTTAAAAAAACGTGATGCAATATCAGTTGCTGATACAAGTCCATCAGCACGCATCTCAAAAACACCAATTTCACTTGTTGGACCAAAACGGTTTTTAAAACCCCTTAAAATTCTAAGCTCTTGTGAAGAGTCTCCTTCAAAGTAGAGTACAGTATCGACCATATGTTCTAAAACTCTTGGACCTGCTATAGAACCCTCTTTTGTAATATGCCCGATGATAAATATAGCGATATCGCGTTCTTTTGCTATACGCATTAATTCAAAGGTGATTTGGCGAACCTGTGTTACCGAACCGGGTGCAGAGCTGATAGAGTCAGAATAGATGGTTTGAATTGAGTCTATGATTAAAAAATCGTAACGTCGCTCTTCCAGTTCTACTAAAATCTGTTCGAGGCGAATTTCGCTCAAAAGATAGAGGTTTTCCTGATTTGCACCGAGTCTATTTGCTCGCAGTTTAATCTGTCCTGCACTCTCTTCGCCTGTTAGATAGAGTACACTTTTGCCAGAAGATGCGATATTTGAACCCACTTTCAAAAGTAGTGTAGATTTTCCAACTCCAGGGCTTCCCCCGATAAGCGTAAGTGAACCTGGTACGATACCGCCGCCAAGTACATTATCGAGTTCTGTGTCTAATGATGAGAATCGAAATACCTCTTCTTCAATAATATCTTTTATACTTTGTGCTTTTGCAGATTTAGAGGAAGAGCTTTTTGTTTGTTTGACAACTTCTTGTTGGTGTTGCGAGAGTTCAATAAAACTGTCCCATGCACCACAGTTTGTACATTTTCCCATCCATTTTGGTGTTGTAAGTCCACAGTGTTGACATTCAAAGAGTACTTTTTGTTTTGCCATAGAACTATCGCCTTTAGTAGTTTGATGGAAGAATTATAATATGGATTAGATGAACTGGTTTAAAATATGACAAAGTGTCATATTTGTGTTTATGATTCCGTACTTTCCTCTTCAAAAATTGCGTCTAAAAGACCATCTACAAACTCGTACTTATCAAAAGGTGTTAGGTTTTCAGGTTGTTCACCTGTCCCTACAAATAAAATAGGTAGTTCAAGTGCATATGCGATGCTAAATATGCTTCCACCTTTTGCAGTTCCATCAAGTTTGGTAATTATAATTCCATCAACACCAATCATCTCATTAAAGGCTTTTGCTTGCGCAATTGCAGAGTTACCTTGTGTTCCATCTAAAACTAAAATTGTTCTATGCGGTGCACCAGAGTGTGCCTTGTCACATATACGATGAATTTTTTTAAGTTCATTTGCAAGATTTGTTTGTGTATGAAGTCTCCCGGCGGTATCTATAATGACATTGTCAAAACCTTTAGATTTCGCTGAGTCTATAGTATCGTAAGCAACTGCTGAACTATCATGACCTTGTTTTGATGCTACTATAGGAATGTCGAGTTTTTTAGACCAGAGAGTTAACTGTTCTATTGCTGCTGCTCTAAATGTATCACCAGCACCTAAAATAACTTTTTTCCCTTCATTTTTATAACGAAGGGCGAGTTTAGAGATGGTTGTTGTTTTTCCAGCACCATTTACACCAACTATGAGTTCAACAAAAGGAGATGTGAATTCTGGTTCTTTATAAGATGTGTATGCAAGTGTTGCTAAAAGTTTTGAACGAAGAATTTCGCGTGTAACTTTTTCTTGGTATATTTCACCTAAAATGACCTCAATGAGTGCATATTCAACATCTGCTTCAAGGAGTATACCTTCAATTTCATCTTTTGAAAAGGTTATTTTCTTTTTTGGAGCAACACTTTTTATAGCCTCAACAGTTTTGTCGAGTGATTTTTTAATAAAACCAAACATCTATTTTCCCAGAGCTTTTTCTATATCACTCTGTATGAATTCTTCTTCTGTAGCTCCCTGATAATAGTTAATTAACTTACCATCTTTGTAAAGTGCCATGAGAGGGATACCAAAATTTCTACCAAGCTTCAGCTGATCTGCAACTGTACTAATAAGTCTACGGTTTTGTGCAGAATTCACCATCGGATATTCAGCCTTGTACTCTTGTGCAAATGAGAGTAGTTTTACATTTTCAATTCCATCTTCAACACTTACACCAATGATAAGTAGATCATTTTTAAATTTTTCTTGAAGTGATGAGAGATGAGGAGCTTCTGCTTGGCAAGGTGGACACCATGTTGCAAAAATATCGAGCATAAGAATTTTTTCTTTAGCTCCTTTGATGTAAAAGCCATTTTCACTTTTTATAAGCACATATTGCTCTTTATTGAGACCATCTAAAACGTATTCGTTTGTTGAAACCATTGCATTTGCATCGTTGGCGTTTTGTTCATCTGAAGAACAGGCACTAAGGAAGAGGAGAAAAAGTATTGTTGCTGTAGATAGAAAAAATTTAGACATAAAAAAGTATTACCTCATTTTTGTTTTTTGTGTAAAATGTGCGAAATTATAGCCATAAAGATTTAATATGCCCCTTAGTAAAAATGAATTTAGACAAAACTCTCTGAATACAATTAAAAACTTGCCTAAACATAATAGTTTCTATTTGAATGCAAAATTGCAAAAATATCTATTGAAATTGTTAAAGCAGCATGGAAAAACCAAACGTACCAAGATACTTTTTTATTATCCTTTAAATTTTGAAGCAGATATACGCAAACTAATGAAGCACCTACGAAGTTCTTGTGAAATTTATTTACCATTTATGGAAGGCGAAAGTTTTAAGATGGTACCATTTAGATTACCGCTGAAGAAAAAAAAGTTTGATATTTTTGAAGCGGGTAATACATATAGAAAAATAAAAAAAATTGATATAGCCATAGTACCTGCGGTTGGGGTTGATGGAAATTTACAAAGAGTTGGTTTTGGAAAAGGGATGTATGATCGTTTTTTTGCGACATTGCAGGAAAGGCCAATAATAATATTTACACAACCAAAGCTCTGTTATACACAAGAGTCGCTTTGCGACGTGCATGATATAGACTGTAATTTTTTAGTTACTCCAGCAGGGCTAGTTACAAATAGAGCTAAAGTCAAAAAAATAGGGAATTAAAATGTTTAACGAAATACTGCTAGGTGGTGGTACAGCCATCGTAAGTGGTGTTGTCGGATTTTTTATTTCAAAAAAATTAACAAGTGCAAATTTTGAGGTTTATGTACAACAAGCACAAGCAAAAGCACGTGCAATTGAGAATGAAGCGCAAACACTTTTAGAACGTGCTCAGTTTAAAGCTGACAATATTATTCAAGAGGCACAAAAAGAGTTTGCAACTGCTAAGGATAGAGCAAGAGCTGATTTAGTACAAAGAGAAGAATCTGTACAAAGAAAAGAGAATCAGTTTGCACAGTTTAAAGCAGTAGAAGAGAAAAAACTACAACAAGAGAACCAAAACCTTAAAGCACTAAAGATTAATTTAGAAAGAAATGAAAAGTCCCTAGCGGCACTAAAATTAAAATATGAGAATCAAATTGATGAAGTCCTACACACTTTAGAAAACAGTGCGGGAATGACACAAGATGAAGCAAAAAAAGTTCTTTTCGAAAAAATTGAAGAGAAGTCACGTGCAGAGATAGCACATACAGTACGACGTTTTGAGAGTCAAGCAAGAGAGGAAGGTGAACGTAAGGCTAACTTCATACTTGCACAGGCTACGAGTCGCTATGCAGGAGAGTTTTCAAGTGAGCGTTTAACAAATACTGTTCATCTTGATAGTGATGAGCTCAAAGGACGCATTATTGGAAAAGAGGGACGAAATATCAAAACTCTTGAGATGCTTTTGGGCGTTGATATTATTATCGATGAGACGCCAAATGTTATTCTTGTAAGTAGTTTTAACCTTTATAGAAGAGCTATTGCTACAAAAACTTTGGAATTACTCATTGAAGATGGTCGTGTACAGCCAGCTAAAATAGAAGAGATTTTTGAAAAAGTCAGTAAAGAGTTTGAATCAAAAATTTTAGAAGAGGGTGAAGAAATTATTGCGGATATGGATCTTGGTGTTATGCATCCAGAACTTGTGAAGCTTATAGGACGTCTTCGTTATAGAGCAAGTTATGGGCAAAATGCACTTGCACATACCCTTGAAGTCGCACATCTTGCTGGTATTATGGCAGCAGAAATGGGTGGTGACGCACGTCTTGCAAAACGTGCAGGTATACTTCATGACATAGGAAAAGCCTTAACACATGAAAACGATGGAAACCATGTTGATTTAGGTGTAGAAGTATGTCGTCGTTATAATGAAGATGAAGTAGTTATAAATGCAATATATGCACACCATGGACATCAAGAGATTAACTCAATAGAGTGTGGTGCAGTATGTGCTGCTGATGCACTTTCAGCTGCCAGACCTGGAGCGAGAAGAGAAGTTTTAGAGAGTTTTTTAAAACGTGTGACACAAATTGAGGAAATTGCATCTGCACAGACAGGTGTAAAACAAGCATATGCTATTAATGCAGGTCGTGAAATTCGTGTGATAGTCAATGCAGCACTTGTGAATGATGATGAATCTGTACTCATAGCCAAAGAGATAGTAAAAGATATTGAAGAGCGTGTACAATATCCAGGAGAGATTAAAGTAAGTGTTATTCGAGAGAGTAGAGCAGTCGAGTTTGCTAAGTAGCCATAGAAAAAGGCTACTTTGTAATTGTTACAACTACTGCTCCACGTAAATCGTTTAATTTATAATGCATTGCTTTGTCATCTGGATAGCGAGCTTCAATCGCATCCTTTAAATGCTTGTCTGTTACATTTCCATGACATTTAAGACAGACCTCTTTTTCTATTATGAGAGGTTTATAAAATTTATAACTATTTTGATTTACTTGTTTTAAAACGTAAGGCGGTAGTTTTTCTCCTGCATCTTGTTGCGCTTGTAATTTTTCTAATACCTTTTGTTCATCAGTAGATGGCTTGTTTACAAGACTTCTAAATTTACTGCTAACTCGTTTGACGGTAACACCTTCTTGTAGCTTTTTATTCACAGACTCAGTTAAACTATACGCTTCATTTGAACAGAAGTCTAGTGCATCCATCGGACCCCCAGCTTTCATATGTTGTTGCATATTTGTACCTAAGGTTTTAAGCAGAAGAGCAGTACTCTCCTTACCAGTTTTGATAAGCTCTGCTTGCTCTTGTTGAGATGTGGCACAAAGAAGTGTAGTTGTTAATGTAATAAGTGCGCTAATGTGTAACATTTTCATTTTACTTTCCTTCTTATGAGTTATGTTTGGGCTCAATTGTAGCAAACTTAGAATAATTTAATGCAACTTTGCATATAATTGCGTAATTTTTAACGCAAGGGAGCTCTTCTATGCCAGAATTGTTTACGTTTTTCGGTCTTATAGGTCATGATAAGACTTTTATTTACATCACACACATGCTGCTTTCTGCAGGTATCGCTATTTTACTTGTTAAAGTTGCTATGGCAAACTTACAAACAGTTCCAAAAGGTGCTCAAAACCTTATGGAAGCGTATATCGGTGGTGTTTTAAAAATGGGTACGGATGTTATGGGTAAAGAGGCTGCTCGTCGTTACCTTCCACTAGTTGCTACTATTGGACTTTTTGTTGGTATTGCAAACTTAATTGGTGTCATCCCAGGTTTTGAAGCTCCTACTGCATTCCTTGAAATGCCACTTACACTTGCATTAGTTGTATTTGTATACTATAACTTTGAGGGGATTCGTCGTCAAGGTGTTATTAAATACTTTAAACACTTTTTAGGTCCAGTTTGGTGGTTATACTGGTTAATGCTTCCAATCGAAATCGTTTCACACTTTTCACGTTTAGTTTCTCTTTCATTCCGTCTTTTCGGTAACGTTAAAGGTGATGATATGTTCTTAATGGTAATCCTTATGCTTGCTCCTTGGGCTTTACCAATGATTCCATTTGCACTTCTTACATTTATGGCATTTTTACAAGCTTTCATTTTTATGATGCTTACATATGTTTACCTTGGTGGTGCTATAGCGGTTGACGAGCACTAAGCTCTTTTAGCAGATGCAAAAAGATATTTACGATCGTATTATAAGCTTTTTGCTTGGAGCATCATGGGGAATTATCCTTTTCGGTGCTTATTTAACCTTCAAAATCTCCCTCTCTTTGGGAGTGACACTTGCAATTTTTCTCACAATTTTATTTATAGTAGTCTCTCTTTTTTTAGTTCTTTTACTTGATGGTCTAGCTGTTAATAAAGAGCGTTTGGAAGAGGCGAAAAAACAGACACAACTTTTAGAAAAAATTTATAAGAAACATACAAAAAGCTAAAATCCTTACGTTTATGAGTTATGAAAGCATAAATAAGATAAAATAGATTGATTATAATTTATTACAATTAAGGAAATTTATGTTTGAAGTAGTAATCGGTCTTGAAGTTCATGTACAGTTAAATACAGCAACAAAACTTTTTTGCTCGTGTCCGACGAGTTTTAATCATACACAAAACACAAATACATGTCCAACTTGTTTAGCACTTCCAGGAGCACTTCCAGTTTTAAATAAAGAGGTACTTCATAAGTCAATTATGCTTGGAACAGCGATTGATGCAACAATAAACAAAACTTCATTTTTTGATAGAAAGTCTTACTTTTATCCTGATTCACCATCGGCATATCAGATAACACAACTATATACTCCTGTTGTAGAACATGGAAAACTGCAAATTGATTTTGAAGATGGAACACATAAAGAAATTCGAATAAACCGTGCACATATTGAAGCAGATGCAGGAAAAAATATCCATGATGGTGATATCTCTAAAGTTGATTTAAATCGTGCAGGTACACCTCTTTTAGAGATAGTTTCAGAACCAGATATGAGAAGTGCTGAGGAGGCAATTTTATATTTGAAAAAACTCCACTCTATTATTCGCTATTTAGATATTGGTGATGCGAATATGCAAGAGGGTTCTTTTAGAGTGGATGTAAATGTCTCTATTCGTCCAAAGGGTGATGAGAAGCTTTACACTCGTGTTGAGATTAAGAATATTAACTCTTTTAAATTCATTGAGAAAGCTATTCAGGTGGAGATTACACGTCAGAGTGAAGCGTGGGAAGATGGTGTTTATGATGAAGAAATTTTCCAAGAGACTCGTCTTTTTGACCAAGTTAAACAAGAGACTCGCTCTATGCGTGGTAAAGAAGAAGCTGCAGATTACCGCTACTTTCCTGAGCCAGATCTTTTAAAAGCTGTTATCACAGATGAGATGTTAGAGAAGTACTCAAAGATTCCTGAACTTCCAGATGAAAAACGTGAACGCTTTGTAAAAGAGTTTGGACTTAATGAGTACAATGCAGGTGTTATTACATCATCTGTGGAGATGGCACACTTCTTTGAAACTATGATGAGTATTAAAGGTGTAAGTGCAAAGACTGCAACATCACTTCTAACTGTTGAACTACTAGCTCGTCTAAAAGGTGAGCTAAACATTACAAACTCACCAGTTGATGCAAATAAATTAGGTCTCTTAGCAGCTCGTATTGATGATAAAACAATCTCTGGTAAAGCTGCAAAAGAGGTACTTGATTATCTTATGGAAAATGATGTAGATGTTGATAGTTCCATTGATACTTTAGGATTAAAACAGGTGACTGATACAGGTGCAATTGAAGCTATCTGTGATGAAATTATTGGTGCAAATCCTGAAAAAGTAGCAGAGTACCAAGGTGGAAAAGATAAACTTTTTGGTTTTTTTGTTGGTCAGGTTATGAAAGCTTCAAAAGGGAGTGCCGACCCACAAACAGTTAATGAACTTTTAAAATCCAAATTAGGGTAAGTTATGCTCAAACGCTTGATATTAGATGCTGCATATGCACTTCATACATCTAAAAAGTATCAGGCGAAAAAAACTTTTTTTTACAATCTTCTTGAAAATGACCAGTACAGATATAAAAAATATGTAGATATCTTGATGATAACACTTATATTTATAAGTGTTGGAGTACTAATTCGGGAAGTAAAGTATCCTGTCAGTGATTTTTTACTTTATTTTAGCAACTATATAGTTTCAATAATCTTTTTTATCGAGTATATGCTACGCCTCTGGGTAAGTAGCAGTGTCAGTGAAATTATTGTAAGACGCTCTGAACATGACAGTTTTCTTGGTTCTAAGGTTCGGCTTTCAAAAGCCTTTAAAGAGGTGCTCTCAGTAAAATTTTCTTATATTATTTCAGTACGTGCTATTATCGATCTTCTAGCAATTCTTCCTTTCTTTCATGAACTGAGATTACTTCGTACTTTTATTCTCTTTCGGGTATTTAAGCTCTTTAGATATGCAAAAAGTTTTCAAACACTTGCGGGTGTTTTAGCGACTAAAAAATTTGAGTTTATAACGCTTGCTATGTTTGCTTCTATAGTTATTTTTGTCTCTTCTGTACTTATTTATGTCATGGAAGCTAATAATCCAAGTTCTCCGGTAAATACACTTTTTGAGGCTGTTTACTGGTCTATAGTAACTATATCTACAGTTGGATATGGTGATGTTACTCCTGTAACAACAGAGGGACGTGTAGTGGCTATGATAGTAATTACTTCAGGAATTGCTGTTTTAGCCTTTACGACCTCTTTAGTTGTTTCCGCATTTACGGAGAAACTTGATGAGATAAAAGAGGTGAAAAATATTGAAGATATTACTAAACTTCGTGACTATTATCTCATTTGTGGTTATGAAAACATAGCTAGAGAGTTGGCAAGAAAACTCAAACGAAGTTCACATCAAATTATTGTTTTAGATGAAAATGAAGCACGTGTACAGAGTGCTCGTCAAGATGGTTTTATCGCAATGCATTACTCTCCAGGGAGTATGGAGAGTTATGAAAAATTAAATATTGACATCTCTAAACAGGTAAAAGCTGTCTTATGTCTACGAGAAGATGATGTTGAAAATGTTTATACAGCTTTAACAATTCGGGCGATAGACAAGGATGTTTTAATTCTCTCTTTACTTATGAAAGATGCAAATCGTAAAAAGTTGGAATTTGCAGGTATCAATAAGATTGTATATCCTCAAGAGCTTGTAGGATTAATCACAAAAGAGCTTGTAGGAAAACCGGCTGCTTTTGAGGTTATTCATCAGTTTAGAAGTGAGTATACTTACGTTGATATTGATGAGATTATGCTTACGCCTCGTATAATTGAAAATTTTCCTACTATAGGTTCTTTGACAAATAAAAAATATAGAGTTATTGTTCTTGGAGTATCAAAGGGAGAGAGCGATAGATTTTACTTTAATCCTATAGATTCGACTCTTTTGGAGACTGGAGATTATCTTTTAGTCGTCGGTTATAAAGCATTTATAAGTGAGTTTGAAATGTCACTGCATAAAAAGGTTGAACATGTCTAGTACAACAGCTATGATTTTTGGTCTTAACAAGTATGCATTAGAGATTGAGGCAAATGTAAAAAGTAAGTATGACACAGTAAACATATATGCTCTTGAAGGGCAAGATGTAAGTGGAAAGACTATAGTCACTGAACGTTTTGATTTGAGTGATGACTGGCTTGATATAGCACAGAGCGTAGATATAGAAAACTCTATAGCATTTTGTGTTTTAGAGAATAGTGCAGAAAATATTTTCTTGACAATTTCACTTCGTGCACATTTTAAAGATTTAATAATTATTGCTATTGCTTCAAATAATGAGAGTGCTAATAAGTTGAAAATGGCAGGGGCAAATAAAGTTATTCCAATAGTTGAAACAACTGCGGATATAATAGCAAATGTTTTGGAGAGACCAATTTCAAACAGGGTGTTACATAGTATTTTGTATGAAGAGAGTGATCTTAAAATTGAGCAGGTAAAAGTTTTAAATGCAGAATATTTTAAAGATCAGATGATAGCTGATATTGACTGGAGTAGATACAAAGGGATTATCATTTTGTCTGTAATGCATGAAGATATGAGCCATGAGTTTATTTATGCTTCAAAACTAAATAGCCATATTATACATGAGGGCGATATACTTGTTGTTGTAGGCTTTGAAAAAGATATAGACGAGTTTAAAAAACGCATAGGGAGTGTGTAGATGGAAGTTGGTGTAATCGGTGCTGGAAAATGGGGAAGTGCTTTAGCATTTGCTATGAGTGAAAAAAATGATGTACTCATAAATTCCCGTAGATCAAGAGAACTGCTAAACTTTGTCTCATTAGAGAGAATACTCGAGTGTGAGTATCTTATCATTACTGTTCCAGCACAGCAGATAGCCTTGTGGTTGGAAGAGAACTTTGTTTTCAAGGGACAAAAAATTTTAGTAGCGGCAAAAGGAATAGAAGCGAGCAGTGGAAGATTTTTAAATGAGATATACGCTAAGCATGTACCAGAAGAGAATGTTGCTTTTTTATCTGGTCCTTCATTTGCCGTTGAAGTTTTAGCTTCTCTACCGACTGCTTTGGTTGTAAATTCGCTCTCTTTAAAGACTGCTGAATCCTTTGCTTCACTCTTTCCTTCTTTTATTAAAACCTATACTTCTGATGATGTTATAGGAGCAGAGATTACTGGGGCATATAAAAATGTTATTGCCATTGCTGCTGGAATTTGTGAAGGTTTACAGTTAGGAAAAAATGCGGCGGCGGCATTGATTGCACGTGGACTTGTAGAGATGCATCGTTTTGGTATAGCATATGGTGCAAAGAATGAAACATTTATAGGTTTGGGTGGTGCGGGAGACCTTTTTTTAACTGCATCTTCATCTATGAGCAGAAATTTCCGAGTTGGACTTGGCTTAGCCCAAGGAAAAACACAAGATGAGATACTTCAAGAACTTGGGGAAGTTGCAGAGGGAATAGGTACAGCCTATGCACTCTGGCGTTTGAGTGAGGCTAATGGACTTTACTTGCCAATAGCCAAAGAGGTTTACTATATGCTTGAAGGAAAAAGTCCTCAAGCGAGTTTGAGAGATTTACTGTCACAATGAGTAGTTTAGATATTTCACAGTTAAAAAAAATTGCACTTGCTGTTTTTATAGCTCTCCTAATATCTTTACTCTCTTTACCTTTTCTGAATGCCACACAAGCTTCTTTAGTTGGAATTATTGCGTTTTTGGTGACTCTTTGGACAAATGAGGGCTTACCTCTCGCTGTAGTTTCTCTTATGCCAATTGTATTGTTTCCTACATTTGGCGTGCTCAATACAAAAGCGACAGCAATAAATTATGCTAATCCAATTGTTTTTTTGTTTTTAGGTGGCTTTTTAATTGCAATAGCGGTTGAGAAGAGTAGACTGCATTTATGGATAGCAGATAAAATATTAAACTTTTTCCCCTCTACGCCAAGAGCTATGATTTTTTCACTGGCACTGACTTCCTCACTTTTGAGCTCAATTTTATCCAATACAACAACTACCTTGCTTTTAATGTCCATAGCTCTTTTTATTACCAATGAAGTTGCGTTAAAGTTGCGTTTTGCTTTAGCTATTGCTTATGGTGCAAGTGTCGGGGGTATATTAACACCCATAGGCACACCTCCAAATTTAATTTTACTTGGATTAATGCAAGAGAAGGGAATGGAGCTAATACCATTTTTTCAATGGATGTGGATGGTTGCACCGCTTACACTTATAATGCTTTTTGCTGTGAGTACTATTTTGGGTATAGGTGTACATAGCAGCACGATAGAGAGAAGTAAAGAGACTCATCTCCTTAATAAAGAGCAAAAAAAAGTTTTATTTGTACTTGGAGGACTGATTGCTCTACTTCTTGTAAATGCTCCTATACGTCCCTATTGGGATGGATTAGGGCTTAATGAAAGCGGAATTTTACTGGGAACAGGATTGCTTCTTTTTGTATCTCCTTTTAATATATTGGAGTGGATGGAAGATAAGGATAATATTCCTTATAGAATTATGTTTCTCTTTGGAGCTGGGTTTTCTATAGCGAGTGCATTTATGCAAACTGGATTAGCAGATGAAGTGGCGTCTTATCTTATCAGTATGACGCAACTTCAGCCGATATTTTTACTTTTGGCAATTGCTGCACTTATCACATTTACAACAGAGGTGACATCCAATACAGCACTTATCTCTATAATGCTTCCTGTGATTTATTCTGTCTCAGAACAAACAGGTATAAATACAACACTTTTTATGATGGTGGCAACACTCTGTGCAAGTTATGCTTTCATGCTGCCAATAGCTACACCTCCAAACGCAATAGCTATGAGTAGTGGAGTAGTTGATGTAAAATCGATGATACGTTACGGAGTTATTTTAAATCTTGTAGGAATTGCACTGATAGCTCTCATTGCTGAGTTTTTTTGGAAAAATATACTTTTATAAATTTTTCGTTAGACTTTTGAAATTTTTTAAGGATTATAAATGATAGTACACATAGTTATGTTTACCTTTAAAGAGGAAAACAAAGAAGAAAATATCGCTCAAGCCAAAGAGATGCTTTTAGGACTTGTAGAGAAGATAGAAGTTTTAATCTCAATGGAAGTCGGTATCAATTTCGATACAGCTGAACGTGCTATGGATCTCTCTTTGTACTCAAAATTTGCTACAAAAGAGGATTTAAGTACATACGCTACGCACCCTGCACATCTAGAAGTTGTTGCGTTTATAAAGAGTGTCGCTCTTGAGTCAAAAGTTGTTGATTATACCTTAGAGTAGTTTTACTCAAAAGATATATTTTCATACCTATCATAAAGCCACTCTGCAACAGCTTGTCTCTCTTCTTCGCTCACTTTTCCTTTGAGTGAAGGCATGACACCAAAGCTCTCAATTGCCCCTGTATTACACATACTGTTGTCTAAATTTGGATTGACTATATAATCTTTTACAAAAAGTATAAAAAGGTATCTGTTTACATCCTCTTCATCATCTGTAGTTTTAATATTTTGTTTTAAACGTGAGGAAACTTCCACCATTGGAGGTGCTTTGAGCTTTTTAAAGTTTTGTAAAGCATACTCTTTTGACATCATTTCAACATGGCATTGCATACAGTTTTTTTTGTAGACTTCATAGCCATCTATCGCAAAAAGGGAACTGGCAAAAAGTAGAGGGAAAATAGTTTTTTCAAACATATACATACTCCTAATTTTTATCTAATTATATCAGAGTAGGGTGCCGAAAAAATAAAATAAAAAGACGACTTAAGCGATGTAACTACTTTGAAGTACATTAATTTTTTGTATCTTTTTTTGGTTATAATCAACATGATTTCATATTACAAAAGGATTTTTAAATGAGTGAACCAACTTTAGAAAATATAGAAGATTATAATACTTTAAAAGGTGAAAAGAAAAAGGTTGTTTTAGCCGTTATTTTAGCGGGATTAATTATTGGAACTATTTACGTTGTAGCAAGCAAGGCATATGCAACTCCGAGTGACTCAATTCCTACTCAAGACACAATTAAAAGTGTACCTGTAAAATAGAGGGTAGAGATGTTAATGACAATTATGGGTATTTATACCCTTTATCTTCTTCTTATGGTCTATACGAGCATTATGCAGATAGGTTATATCAATGAAGTAAAAAACAAACCTGCTGTACTTTTAGAACAGAGTGAGTTTTTAAAAGCTGCAAACTACAGTATTGCAAAAGAGAAGATGAGTATTGCGTCTGCTTTTGTTGAGTATCTGTTTTTTATTGGGTGGATGGGTTTTGGAATTCAGGCACTTCAAGCAAATATATTTTTTGAAAACGAAGTTTTACTCAATGTCGCTATTGTTATGGGGTTTATTGTCATTAACTCTATCGTTTCATTTGTTTTTTCTTACTATGAGAAGTTCTCTTTAGATACTCTGTATGGATTTAATAAGTCTTCAAAAGAGCAGTGGTTAAAAGATAGTTTTATCTCTTTTGTAACAACACTTCTTTTTGGCTCAGCAGTTGTATGGGGTATTTATATGATCATGAGTAACTTTACCCTTTGGTGGCTTTGGAGTTTTTTATTTGTTTTTGCAGTTTTAGTGGTGATTAATATGCTTTATTCTACTTTTAGAGCACTTTTCTTTGATAAATTAACTCCTTTACAAAATAAAGAGCTAGATGCAAGTATTAAGGAACTTATGGATAAAACTGGTTTTGTCAGTTCTGGTATTTTTGTCAGTGACGCAAGTAAACGTGATGCACGTCTAAATGCTTATTTTGGAGGATTTGGTAAGGCAAAAAGAGTTGTCCTTTTTGATACTCTCATAGAAAAACTTTCGACAAAAGAGCTTTTAGCTGTTTTAGGACATGAACTTGGGCATTTTGCACATGGTGATATTTATAAAAATATAGCTGTTGTTGGCAGTATGCTTTTTGTTATGTTTGCTGTTTTTGGAAATCTTCCAGAATCACTATATTTAGAGATGGGATTGAGTGAACAACCATACGTTGTAATGATTTTACTCATGCTTTTTATGCCTGTTTTAGGTTTTTTGATGATGCCGATTATGGGATTAATTAGTCGTCATAATGAGTATGAAGCAGATAAAATGGGAAGTGAACTTGGTGGACCAGCAGGTGCAGTTGAGTTAGCAAGTGCATTACGTAAACTTGTCAGCGAAAATAAGAGTTTTCCTCTCTCTCATCCTCTTTATATATTCTTTCATTACACGCATCCACCAGTTTTAGAACGTTTAAAAGCACTTGGCGTTGATGTTGAAAAACTATAGCGTTAAGGAGCTTTTAAAAGAGCTTACTGCAATTTTGCAGCCGCATATTCCAAGGGCTTCTCGTGAAGCGCAACTACTTCTCATGGCAGATTTACAAAAAGATGAGTTATGGCTTATAACTAACGGAGCATATCAAATAGAGGATACTTCACGTGTTTTTGCCTGGGCTAAACGTAGAGTAGAGCAAGAGCCTCTTGAGTACATTGTCAACAGTGTCAGTTTTTATAGTGAAGAGTTTTTCATTAAAGAAGGCGCACTCATCCCCAGACCCGAAACAGAACTTTTAATAGATGAAGTCATAAATGCTATAGAAGATAATCAAAAAGCACTTACATTTGCCGAAGTAGGAGTTGGAAGTGGGATTATCTCTATAATGCTTGCTTTACACTTTCCAAACGCGAAGTTTATTGCTGTTGATATCTCGCAAGCGGCACTTGAAATTGCTGCTGTTAATTTAAAAAAGTTTAACTTAGAGAGTAGGGTGGAGTTACGTTTAGGTTCGCTTTTAGAACCTGTTTCAGAGCATATAGATTATCTTGTTTCCAATCCTCCTTATATTGCAAACGATGCACTCTTAGAAAAAAATCTCTCATATGAACCACAAAATGCTCTTTTTGGAGGAGAAATCGGTGATGAGATTATTCAAGAACTTCTTGATGAAGTCTTAAAGAGAAAGATTAGATTTTTTAGTTGTGAGATGGGTTATGACCAAAAAGATAAAATACAAAATTACTTACAAAATAAGACCTACTCATCTCTAAAATTTTACGAAGATTTAAGTGGATTTGACAGAGGATTCACACTAAAGGTACAGCAGTGAAAAGAAACATATATATAGATTTTACTTACTTTATAATTTTAGCCGCAACACTAGGTGCTGTTTTAGTGCTTGGTGCTATAGTTGCACCTGTTGTTTTTCATACAGATAAAATTTTAGTTGATTTGCTTTTAGATAATTATAATGCAGGCATTATAATGGGTGAAATTTTTCATAGATTTTCATACTGGGTATATTTTGTAGCAGTGTATGTCATTTTATATGAAGCTATGCGTTATAAGAGTGGTGAGCGTGATGCTATCGCTTTTGGTGCCGCTGTAAGTGTTATTTTTACCTCTTTTATGTTTAGTGCAGTATATGCACCAAAAATTCTTGAAATGCAAGCTATTGGAGTTGAAGCGACACAAAGTGACACATTTTCAAATATTCACATAGCAAGCGAGATAGATTTTAAACTCTTGGCACTTGGTTTATTAATCTTATTTGTCCGTAGACTTATGCTTCTTCGTATAGCTTAACACTTTTTTAACACTATTTAGCTACTATAATCTTTACATTTGTAAAAGGTTGTAGCCTTGTTTTTGAGACTTTTTTTTCTTTTTTGTACAACTACTTTACTCTTTGCATACCCTCAAATATCTCAAAATGTAAAAGAAAAATCCTACTATCCTATGGGTCAAAAAATATTTACAAAAAAATGTAAAGATTTAAGCGTAGAAAATTTTTCAAGCTATGAATCTCTTTATAGTGAACTTCATGACACAGAGTTATGCGGACAACTCTCAGAAAAACATCTTGAGGCATTAAGCCTTTATTTATGGGATGTTAAACGTAATGAATTAGAGATAAAAAAATATCCAAAACTGAGTGTGACTAAAGATGAAAAGTGCCCAGTATGCGGTATGTTTCTCTATAAATATCCGGAGTGGATATGTCGCATAAATTATGAAGATGAGAGTTTTGCCTTTGATGGTATAAAAGATATGTTCAAGTACTATTTTGAACATCAAGAAAATATCCAGAAGATACTTGTTCAAGACTACTACAGCGGAGATACACTAGAAGCACAAAAAGGATTTTATGTTTTAGGAAGCGATGTATATGGACCTATGGGAAATGAACTTATAGCTTTTAAATCTAAAAAAAATGCACAAACCTTTCTTCTTGATCATCGAGGAAAAGAGATACTAAGTTTTGATGAAATAACTGTTCAAAAGGTTTATAATCTTGATGAGTAAAGTATACGCTGTATTTTTAAGTACTTTTATATTGCTTGGCTTTTTGAGTACTCAGTTTTTTTATCTCTCAAGCATAAATCAAATGAAGCAAGAAGAGATGATAAAGAGCAAACGCAGCTTTAACACTTATGTGGGGATGAGTGGTTTTGTAAGTTCAGAGAGTGGAAACTCTAGGCTAGATGCCTTGGATTCTGTTTTTGATATATATCCTCTTGATGCAACTCTTAGAGAGTATGAAAAAAAGAGTTTTATTATTTCGATTCCGAGTATACATTTATGAATTTACAATTACTTAAGTATGTTATTCGTTATATAGAGCGTCACGCGTTTAAAAATACTTTTCTTTTTATTGTACTTACACTTATAACATGGCTTTTAGCTTCCATTTTTTTTATAACTAACTCGATGAAGTATGAACTCTCTTTGGGTGTAGATGCTTTGCCAGATATTGTCCTGCAAAATACTAAAGGGGGAATGCGTAGCACAGTTGATGAACGTGTAAGTGAGCATATCTTAGAAATCCCAGGTGTAAAAAGTGTAAAAGGGAGAGTTTGGGGATATTACTATTTTGATGCAGAGTCACTCTATCTCTCTTTAGTTGGGGTAGATATTTTTGAACCGCAAGAAAGAGACTCTCTCGTAAGGCTTGTAAATGAGAATGAGGTCCCTGTAAATTCTATGTTTGTAGGAGAAGGTGTAAAAGCTTTACTAGCGAGAAATTACTATAGTGATTATTTTAACTTTATTAAGTCTGATGGCACAAAAAAACGGATAAACATAGCAGGAACATTTACATCTGCAATATCACTAGAGTCAAATGAGATGATGGTTATGCCTAAAAATGAACTACGAGATATATTTGGCTATACAGAGCATGAAGCAACAGACATAGCCATAGACGTTGCAAATAAGACAGAAACACCGATGTTAGCACTTAAACTACAGCAAGAGTTTCCAAATATGCGAGTTGTTGTTAAAGATGATGTAAAAGTCTTTTACGAAAATATTTTTAATTATAAAAATGGACTTTTTTTAGCTCTTTTTACTATTGTACTCTTTACATTTTTTGTAATTGTGTATGACAAACTCAGTGCTATCAGTAGTGCGGATAAACGTGAGATAGGAATTTTAAAAGCAATAGGTTGGAGAGTTGAAGATATTCTCAAAGCAAAACTTTATGAGGCACTTCTTATTTCGTTTAATGCTTTTTTACTAGGACTTGTTCTCGCATTAGCTTTTGTGTACTTTTTCGATGCACCGATTATACAAGATATTTTTATAGGGTATACTACTTTAAAACCCTCTTTTGAACTCATATTTGTGCTGGATATCGATACACTTTTTTTACTCTTTGTCCTTATAGTTCCTGTTTATACTTTGGCAACGCTTATTCCTGCGTGGAGAATTGCTATAGTTGATGCTGATGAGGTAATACGATGATAGAGCTAATAAATGTCACAAAAAGTTTTGATGCTCAACAGGTTTTAAAAGAGCTCTCTCTTAGGTTTGATGAGGGGGAGTTGATTGTTATAAAGGGTAAAAGTGGGAGTGGTAAGAGTACACTACTATCACTTATTGCAGGTCTTGCAAAACCTACGAGTGGTGAGATAATTGTTGATGGCAAGCATATTTCAAAATTGCCAGAGCATTTTTGTAGTAGCTATAGACGTGATAATATTGGAATGATATTTCAAAAATATAATCTTATCGAAACTCTGAGTGTTAAAGAGAATATATTACTGCCATTAGTACCACTTAACCTTTCCGAGGAGTTATTGGAAAAAAGAGTAGCAGAACAGATGCATACTTTTAATATTTCGCATAAGGCAGATGAACTTATAAAGTACCTCTCTGGCGGTGAACAACAAAGAACAGCTATAGCACGTGCACATATCGCAGACCCTAAAATTATTCTTGCAGATGAACCAACTGCAAACTTAGATGAGGTACTTTCTAAAAATTTTATAGAGATGTTAGAGAAGATGAAGTCAAAAAATAAAACTATTATCGTAGCGACGCATGATCCACTCTTTTTTGAACTTGATTTTGTTGATAGGATAATTGATTTTGACTCCTGAAGTTATTACTCTTTTTGTACTTAACGGTTTTTTTCTCCTTTTTGCATCTTTGGCTTTTGTTATTGCATCAAAAGTTTCTCTATTTTATGAGAAGAATTCGACAACTTCACAGCAGTATATGTTAGAGAAACAGAGTTACCTAGCGATGACTGTTACAAAGTATCTTTTTGCTATTAAAATACCTCTTTTTTTATTTTTTATTTTTTCTTTGGAAAAGATAGCATTGATTTTACCTGGGGCAATGTGTGCGACAGGAGTTGTAAACGCTACAGTTTATGGTCCTTATTTGCTTATATTGAAGCTTTTAAATCTTTTTTTATTCGCGTTTTGGCTTGTCATAAATGCCAAAGATATGAAAGATGAACATCTTCCATATACCCCTTTTAAATATAAACTTCTTCTTCCTTTTTTTATTTTGCTTTTAATAGAAATTATTTTAGAAATAACTATGTTTCTCTCAATAAAAATAGACTCCATAGTTGATTGTTGTGGTGTGGTTTTTTCGAGTAGTGATGGGAGTTATATGGCATCTCTTTTAAGTTCGCCATTTAGAGTACAAGCATCTTTTTTGATTCTTTCTTATCTCTCTTTAGTCCTTAGCTATTTTAGGCAGGATAGTAAGTTATACGCTATAGCATCTTTTCTCTTTTTATCCATTGCTCTCATTACTTTAATAGGCTCTTTTGGTACATATATTTACGAATTGCCAACACATCACTGCCCATTTTGTCTGCTTGCACAGGAGTACCACTACATAGGGTATTTGCTCTATACACTTTTATTTTTGGGAACGTTTTTTGGCATTTTAGTGAGTATTATAGAAACTGTCAGAGTTGAAAAAAGAAAATATATGCAAATTTCATTGTTATTTATTTCTTCTTACGTGTTCCTTGTCTGTGGATATGTTTTGATATACTACGCCAAACATGGAGTTCTTCTCTAAAAGGATAGCGTATGAAAAAGCGTACAAAGATCTTAGCAACTATAGGTCCGGCATCTGATTCTATTGAAAATATTATTTCTCTTATGCGAGCTGGTGTCAATGTATTTCGTCTGAACTTTTCACATGGTTCTCATGAGTATCATTATGAAGTTCTTCAAAAAATACGAAGGGCTGAAAAAGAGACAGGACTTTTTGTCGGTGTATTACAAGATATAAGTGGCCCTAAAATTAGAGTTGGTAAGTTAGAGAATATATTTGAGTTAAAGTGTGATGACACAATTGAATTTGTTCAGGAAGATATTTTAGGAACGCAACTCTCAAGTAATCATTATAGAGTCTCAATAAATCAGCCTGAAATTCTCAAGCAGTTACAAGTAGGAGAGTCTATTTATCTCTATGATGGAACTATAAAATGTGAAGTAACAGCTACAACAGCTCATTCTGTTACTGTGCATGTTCTTAATGACGGGCTTTTGAGTTCTAGAAAGGGTGTTAATTTTCCTAGTACACGTTTAGGCATAGAGATTCTTACACCAAAAGATAGAGACGATATGGCATGGGGTGTTGCAAATGGTGTTGATTTTATGGCTATATCTTTTGTACAAAGTGCAGAAGATATGTACAATGCACGTAAAATTGTTGAAAGCCTGGAAGGTAGAGTTCAGTTATTTGCAAAGATTGAGAAGTTTGATGCGGTAGAAAATATAGATGCCATCTTAGAAGCGAGTGATGGAATAATGGTAGCGCGTGGTGACTTAGGTATAGAGGTGCCATATTATAAAGTGCCTGCTCTTCAAAAAATGATTATATCCAAGGCAAACCAAGCATCTAAACCAGTAATTACCGCAACACAGATGCTCCTTTCAATGACTACGCAAGAGCGAGCTACTCGAGCGGAGATAAGTGATGTTGCAAATGCCGTTCTTGATGGAACAGATGTGGTAATGCTCTCAGAAGAGAGTGCTGTGGGACATAATCCTAGATTGGCAGTAGAGACTATGGTTCGTGCAATACAGGGTGCTGAAGAGATTTATCCATACAACAAACATAATGCCTTTGAGTTATATGATGAGACAGACAGCATTAATGCAGCAGCAGTAAAACTCTCTAAAGATGTTAATGCTACTGGACTTATCTGTTTAACAGCAAGTGGTGCTTCAGTAAGAAAAATCTCACGTTACAGACCCCAAAAAGATATTTATGCGGTTGCACATGATGAAAAAGTGGCACGCTTTTTAACTATTTGTTGGGGTGTTGTACCTGCATTTATGGTTGAGAAAGCTTCTCTTGGTAAAGTTATGTCTCAAGTTGTAAATGAAGGACTGCAAAGGGGTGTATTAGATTTAGAGGATTCTTACATTTTAACTGCGGGAGACCCTATAGGTGTTGCTGGTAATACAAATATGATTCGTGTGTTAAGAGAGTACGAAATGAAGTTTTTTAGAGATTTACAAGAGGATATTTACTGTTAGCAAAATTTATCTTCCACCAAACTTGTCATGCCACCACTGGGCTGGTGTATAGGTTTTTTGTTTGATACTCTCTTCATCAAAAGAGTATTCATAGTTATTGCAGTAATCCATAATAACTTCATATGCTTCATTAATCTGCATACTCATTTTTGTAGCTTTTTCTGGATTGTCCTTATGTTTGTCAGGGTGCCACTTTTTCATAAGGTTTTTGTATTTATTTTTTATCTCTTTAAGTGTAGAGGTTTCACGAAGTCCAAGAAGCGATTTGGACTTCATTATTTTTTCAAAGGAGTGCAAGGAGTGTTAGTCTTGTTGTCTTCTCATAAATGCAGGAACGTCAAGGTAGTCACTATCTAAATCACCACCCACAACAAGGCGAGGGCGTACAACTGCACGTGGAGGAGCTGTTTTTTCTCCTACAAAGTCATCGTTATTACTTAACTCTTTTTCAAAACCAGTTGCTACTATAGTGATTTTAATATAGTTCTCTGGAATAGATTCATCAGTTGAGGTTCCCCAGATTACTTCTGCATCATCGTGTGCACTCTCATGTACAACTTCCATAGCATCTGCTAGTTCAATCATTGAGAAGCTTGGGTGCATTTTAAAGTGTACAAGAACACCCATTGCACCATTAATTGACATATTATCAAGGAGTGGAGACTCTATAGCGGCTTTTATTGCCTCATATGCAGCATTTTCACCTTCATGCTCACCAACACCCATAAGCGCCATACCTTTATGGCTCATAACAGTTTGTAAGTCTGCGAAGTCGAGGTTGATATCATTATCTCCACTCGAGAGAATCACACCTGAGGTACCACTAACTGCTTGTGCTAAAACACCATCAACAATTTTAAAACTATCTTTTAAACCAAGTTTTCTATCGATAATTGAAAGGAGTTTGTCATTAGGAATAACAACAATTGAATCACTCTCTTTTTTTAATTCTTCAAGACCTGCTTCAGCAAGTTTAAGGCGTTTACTCCCCTCAAATTTGAAAGGTTTAGTAACTATAGAGATTGTAAGTGCTCCAACTTCTTTGGCAATCTGTGCAACAACCGGTGCAGCACCTGTACCTGTTCCACCACCAAGACCGGCAGATACAAATACTATATCCGCACCCTCAAGAGCGTTACGAATATCGTCATAGTTTTCAAGTGCTGAGTCTTTCCCTACAGATGGCTTCATCCCTGCTCCAAGCCCTTTTGTAAGTTTTGCACCTATTTGGATTTTTGATGCGCCGTTTGTTTCATTTAAAACTTGAGCATCTGTATTTACAAGAATCATTTCAATTCCTGTTACACCTTCTTTGAGCATATGTCCAATCATATTGCCACCGCCACCGCCGACGCCAACAGCAATTATTCTTGCACCGCTTTGGTTACTCGCTTCTTCTACTACAAATGCTTCCATTATCTAACTCCTTTTAAAATAACTGGGTAGCCCAGTTCCAAAACTTACTAAAACTACTCGCCTCATCACTCTTTTTCTCTTTTTTTGAAGCTTCAAGACTAACCATCTTAGCTGCCGCTATCTCTTCAGATGGTGCGACTGGAATCTCTAGTTCTCCTACATTGAAGTTCACGCTATGATGTGAGGTTGGTGCCTCATTTGTATGTCTAACTCTTTTGTTTACATCAATTTCGTAGCGGGTATATGGATGAGCGGAATACATTACAAGACCTATTGCACTTGAATATTCTGCATCTCTGAGATTATCAAAGAGTCCATCCATTTCAATTGGACGAGCAAGACGAACAGGCATTGAACCAAAAGTAGCGACTGCTAAATCTCTAATACCTTCCATTTTAGAAAAACCACCTGTTAGTACAACACCTGCACCCATTTGGTCTTTTAAACCACTTTTATCAATAAATTGTGCAAGAATCATGAGAGTCTCTTCAACTCTTGCAAAAATAACATTGTGCACAACTTCTAAAGATACTTCGTGTGTTGATTCTTCATCGCCAATTACAGGGAGTTCAATCAGGTCATTACTTGGTGTAAGTAGTGAACCATATGTGAGTTTCACACTGTCAGCTACGTTTAGCGGAGTATGAAGCGCCATAGATAAATCACTCGTTACATGATTTGAGCCTACACCTAAAAACTCATTGTAGCGAATAGAATTGCCAGAGTGTATAGCAATATTACTTGTATTTCCACCCATATCAATAACTGCAACACCAAGTTCTTTTTCATCTTCATTAAGTGTTGCTATAGAAGATGCGTATGAGTTGAGAACTATATTTTCAACTTCAACACCTGCACCTTGAACAGCTTTTCGAAGGTTGTTGAGATTTGACTTTTGTGTTGTAATGATATGTGTTTCAACTTCAAGCCTTGCAGCATTCATACCTAAAGGATCTTCAATAAAGTCTTGATCGTCAACTTTAAAATTATATGGAAGTGCGTGGAGGACTTCATACTCATTTGGAATGTTTGCATTATAAAGAGAGGTGTGCATGACACGTTCTATCTCTTTAAAGCTAATCTCTTTTGTTTGAATATTTACAATTCCGTTTGAGTTGAGGCTTTTTGTATATGCACCGGAGATAGATACTATTGCAGTTTTAACATCGCTGCCTGAGACACGTTTGGCATCTTCAACAGCAGTTTTTATAGAGCGAGAAGCTAACTCTATATTCGTTATGCTTCCTTTTTTTAGTCCTTGTGCTTTTGTTGTACCTGCACCAGTAATTGAAATTGAATTGTCATTTTCAATTTGGGCAATTATCGCACATATCTTTGTAGAGCCTACATCGATGGCTAAAACTGTTCTACTCAATTTAGAGTCCTTGAATAAATATCTCTGTTTGATACTTGTTTTGTAGTTCTTTTATAAGAGCTTCATTAAACATCGCACTTTTGAATCTTACGATATCTTCACTCTGTGCCGTGTTAGTGTTAGGAAGCAGTTTCTGTTCCAAAACATCAAATAAAACAACTTTTGTGTTACTTAACTGGATGAAAGAGCGTTTTTTGTCACTTGTAAAGAGTTTACCTAGAAATTCCTTAGCTTCAGTTTGTGTGAGCAATGTTATTTTATCTGTATCTTCAACTGTAACAAAATCGGTAGTTTTTCCAGAAAATTTACCTAAAGATTCATTTGCTAACGCAAGAAGTTGTTTTGCACGTTCTTGTTGCACAAAAAGAGGGAAAACCTCTGCTTTTGCCTCTTCAAAACTTTTCATTTCTGATGGATTTGTTTTAACAAGTTCTACTATGTAGTATACTCCATTTACACTAACAGGTTTAAGATATGGTGATGCAGATGATAACTCTGTTACTTTCTTAAATAGTTCTGCTGAGAAAGGGTTGTTACTTTGTGAAATTGTTGTAGATTGTACCGCTACATCTTCTGTAAGGTTTCCTTTTTTATAATCTATATATGCTCTTAGTGCTTTGTCTTTTGTAGCATCGTCATTAAGCTCTTTTGTTATTGCAACTTTTGCATCTTCTAAAGAGAGAATTTTTCCTTCGGCATCTTTAAAATGTGTTTTATTGGCTTCATAGTATTTTGAGAGTTCTGCTTCGCTATATTCATTGTTGAGAGCTTGTTGTGTTATATATTTGATGTCATAACTTACTTCACTCATGAAGTTTTGGCGTTTTGTTTCCCAGAAAGCTTTTAATTTTTCATCAGATGTATCTATCGTTACATCATCATTTGTTAAGACTTTATAGTTGATTTTATCTGCAATGCTTGTAAGTGTATTGAGAATATTTTTTTCATTTTCAGTAGCTTCTACGGGTAGCATAGCAAGTGTTTTCATTATAAGAAGGTTCTTTTTTAAATCAGCTTCGTACTCTTTTGTAGTGAGTCTGTTTTGAGAAAGTACGCTTTTATATGTCTCTTTGTCAAAGAGACCATCTTTAAAGAAATACTCTTGCTGTTGTAATGCTTCTATAAGTTCACTGTCACTTATACTGAGGTCATAGGAGTTTGCTAGGTTAATAATAAGTGCTTGTTGAATAAGCTGGTTTAGAGCCTGTTTTTGTAAGCCAAACTGTTTTGCTTTCTCTTCATCAAAATTACCTTGGAACATTTGATTGTACTGCATATAAAGGTTAGAGTAGCTTTTTTGTAGTTCGCCCATACTTATTTCAACATTGCCAACTTTAGCCGCAGCTCCTGCCTTGTCTCCATAGCTATATTGTCCCCATCCGACAAAACCAGCTCCGACAAACGCAATTGTTGAAATCCAGATAGTAATAATCAGCCACTTTTTGTGTCTTTGCATCCATGTAATCATTGAAAAAAACCTTGTTTTGTGATATTCGTGTAATTCTAGATAAATTCGTATTAAAACTTGATAAAGAATAGGGTGCCCTATGTAACCCAGAGAGAAGAGTAAAAGCTCTAGTCCTCTAGGTGCGACTGTGAGCCATCAAGCATAAGCAGTCTACAACTTTTTTCTAAAATTGAGAGGCGTTTTGCCATCTCATGGATATCTCTACTATATGCATATACTCCATAGCCTCGAATGACCATAATGTTAGTCTTATTTGTTAGTAGATAGTATGTGATTTCACTCTCAGCTCTATCGTACCAGTTGTCGAATTTTTTTGGATCAAAAATCTCTATAGAGCCTATCTCTTTGTATCCAAAGTAGTCTTTTGGTTCGATGATGTCATGCTCGAGCGAGTATGCTGTTGTAAATGGAGGCATACTAAAACAGATAAATTTAGCTTCACTTATCTGTGAGTAAATACTATAGTGAATACTCGCATCAATACTTGCCATATTCCATCTATAGTCTTTTTTAAAATAGAGTTGAATGAGACTCTCATTGTCCAGTGCATCAAATACCGCTTCTTTGGTGTTTATGATAAATCTATTTGTTTCTGTTTTTGCGGAAATTGAACCATGGTAAATACCAAAAAAGTCTTTTCTAAACATAGAGAGTGCGAGGGATGCAAGGGTTTTTTTCACGTAACTAGTATTCATTAGTAGAGTCCAAGTCTCTTTTTTTCGTTTAAGTGTATCACAAATAGTGTTAAGAAGTTTATTATCAGTCCTAAAACACCTGCATGAAAACCAAAAGGTTTACTTGGGAGAGGTGTCAAAAGAAGTAAAAGAGTAAAGGAAACACCGCTTAAAAGACCAAAAAGGATAGCTTTTGCTGAAATGTTTTTAAAGTGTATACCAAGCATAATAGCAGGTGCAATTTGAACAAGTAGTTCAAGTTTAATTTGTATAAGCCACCATATTGTTGAAGGAAGGTTAATGGCAAGTGTCACCATAACAATCATAACACCCCATGAAAATAGTTTTCCCACATAGGTCAATTCTTTTTGTGTCGCTTGAGGTTTTTGTTCATGATATATATCTTGTGTAAAGAGTGAGGCTATAGCAAGCATTGCACTATCAACTGTAGACATTATTGCTGCAATAGCAGCACTCACGAAAAGGGTAAGTACAATCTCCATACCAGGAATATTTGAGAGCTTTGCAAGCATTAAAAGAATTATCTGCTCACTCTGCGTTTTATCTAAATCAACAAAGTATGCTGAACCGATAATCGCGATGATTATAAGAGGTAATGTTGTTAAAAAAGGCATTATCACCATGAGGGAGAGAGAGCGTTTGAGTGTCTGTTCATTTTTTGCAGAGTATATTCTTTGAATTGCTTGAGGATAGACTGAAATTCCAAAAAATATAAGAATGAGTACACTCAGCCATTGTATCTGGTCTGCAGATGTTACACTTCTAAATAACTCACTATTGTTTTGCAAAAATAGTTCTGTATTTGCATAAGGTGTGCCGTAGTGAATGAGAATCACACTAAAGATAATAATAACACCCACAAGAAGTAGTACTCCTTGAATAGCATCAGTCCATGCGACACTTCTCATTCCTCCAAGAGTTTCGTAAATTACCATAATTATAGACATTACGATAATACCCTGTGTAAAACCGATTGCCCCGCCTGTAACATATTCAACTATATAACCGATTGCTTTGAGGTTGGTTAGCATATAGTTTGAGAGTGCAAAAATTGAGATAGCTACTATGAGATATGTTAAGAGTTTGGAGCTGTAGCGGTATTTTATATAATCTCCAATAGTAATGAAGTCATATTTTTTACTCAGAGGGTAAAGTTTGGGTGCATAGAGTAAATAACCACCGACTATAGCTATCATAAACGTGACGCTTACTAGAAAAAACCAGCCGTTTCTGTAGCTACTACCTGCAAAACCTATAAGAGAGTTTCCACTGTATTGTGTCGCATACATAGTCAGAAATAATATTCCTACACCAAAACCGGCACCACCAAGATAAAACTCTTTTAAACTCTCTTCTTTAGAGGCAAACTTGCCTGCAAAGCCAATGAGAATAAGAGAACTCAGATATAAAAGTAAAAAATAGATACCAAATTCTGAGAGCAGTACAGGATTACTCATCATCTTCTTTGAGTGTTTGGTATTTTGTTTCAATAGTAAAGATGAGGACAAGAGCGTAAAAAGCTGTTGCTCCTAAAGAGATATAAGCCCATAATGGAACTCCATAATATATTTGGGAGCTGAAAAAAGGAATGGTAAGTAGCAGTAGAAAAGGGGAGTACTTTACCATATTTATATCTATTTAAACCAGCCTTTCATTTTTTCTATGGCGGAATCTAAAACGCTTTCATGCGGTTTGGACTCTATTCCAAATGAGTCTTGTAGTTTTTCAAGTAAGTCAAGTTGTTCATCACTGAGTTTTTTCGGATAGGTAATATCTATTTGAGCGATAAGATCACCACGTCCATGTCCGTGAACATCGTCAATTCCTTCTCCTCTGAATGTAAAACGTTGTTTATCCTTTGTACCAACATCAAGCTTTAGTTCTAATTCACCTCTTAGAGAAGGAATAGTGAGTGTTGCTCCAGTAATAGCTTGTGTGAAAAAGACAGGAATTTCGATGTAGACGTCATTTTCATCACGAATGAAATGTTTGTCCGGAGTCACTTCAAATGTTACATAAAGATCACCTCTAGTACCACGTTTCCCAATATTTCCTCTACCTGAAACTCTTAAACGATTACCCGTATCTATACCTTTTGGTATTTTTATACTAACGCTTTCTTTAACCTCTTCGTAGCCCGCTCCACGACAAGAATTACATTTATCAGTCGCAGCACTTCCTGTACCTTGACAAGCAGGACATGTTTGTGAAAAGGTCATAAAACCTTGTTTCATGTAGACCTGTCCCTGTCCGCCACACTGTTTACATGTTGAGAGTTTTCCGTCTTTTGCACCTGTACCTTTACAGTCATTACACGATTTTTTATATGTAAACTCAACCTCTTTTTCACAGCCAAATATCGCTTCATTAAAGCTAATGCGCATATCGACATTCATGTCAAGAGGATACTTATCCATATCTGCTGGGTTTTGACGACGTCTTCCACCACCTGCAAATCCACTAAACATCTCTTCAAACATTGAACTTAAATCATCAAATCCACCAGAAGAGCGTCCAGCACCACCTTGAAGACCCTCTTTACCATAACGATCATATATACTACGTTGTTGGTCATCACTTAAACACTGATATGCTTCATTACAGAGTTTAAATTTATGCTCTGCTTCTGGATCGTTTGGATTTTTATCAGGATGGTATTGTTTTGCAAGTTTTCTGTATGCTTTTTTTATAGTCGTTTTATCTGCATCCCTAGTTACTTCTAAGATTTCATAATAGCTTAACTCTTCCATGAATACCCCATAAAATGATAATTTTTTTGGAATTATACCTATAAAAAATAAATGCAATATTTAGATATAATCTCGACTATGAAACTAATACTGAGCATATGTTTATTTTTACTGTTTTTTTATGGGTGTGCTAAAAAACCTGAGAGAAAACTCCAAACCGCTCCACAAACAGTTCTTGTAAAAGAGAGTTTTAATGAGTTGAAAAATTGGAAGAATGAGAACTATACTGAGGTACTCTCCCTTTTTCAACAGAGTTGTACAAGTAGCAAAGTACAAAAAATTTATCCAAAAAGTTGTCAAAAAGCTCAAGAAGTTGTTGATGCAAAAGCCTTTTTGGAAACAGAATTTTCTCCTTATCAAATTAAAAGTGATGCAGGAGCAGAATTTGGACTTCTAACTGGTTATTACGAACCTTTTTTACGTGCATCTTTTGAAAAAAGTGAGGCGTATCCTTATCCAATTTACAAAAAACCGAAAGATTTAGTAACAGTTGAACTCTCCTCAATCTATCCAGAATTAAAACATTACCGTTTACGGGGGCGTCTTGAAGGTGATAGATTAGTGCCTTATTATACACGCGCAAAAAGTAAAGAGTCTGGTCTTGATGCTGAGGTACTTTGCTATACAGACTCTAAGATTGACAGATTTTTTTTAGAGATACAGGGATCTGGTAGGGTTTTACTTGATGATAACAGTTCTATGTATATAGGTTTTGAAAATCAAAATGGACATAAATATAGAGCTATAGGAAAATACCTTGTACAGATAGGTGCTTTAAAACTTGAAGAGGTGAGTTTGCAGACAATTAGAGAGTGGTTAGAAGCAAATCCTTCTCGCCTTGATGAAGTACTTAACTATAATGCATCAATGGTTTTTTTTGGACAAAGAGAGCAGGGAGCAACAGGAGCCTTAGGTATAGAGTTGACACCAAAACGTTCTGTTGCTATTGACAGACGATTTATTCCACTTGGAAGTATGCTCTATTTGGATGCCCAAACACATAGTGGTGAAATAAGTAATGTTGTATTCGCTCAAGATACAGGCGGGGCAATAAAAGGTTCTGTAAGGGCAGACCTTTTTTTGGGAAGCGGTGAAGATGCTTTAGAGATAGCAGGACGCTTAAAAGCACCATTAAATTTATGGATTCTTTTACCCAATGAGGAGCAAGAAATATGAATCGTTCGTTAGAGAAGTTTAATCGTCTTGTAGATGCTTTACAGGAGCTTCCTACAATAGGAAAAAAGTCCGCTACCAGGCTTGCTTATTTTATGATAATGAACGATACATATACAGGCATGAAGATATCACATGCAATAGAAGATGCAATAGGAACATTGAAAAAGTGTAAAGATTGTGGTGGAATGAGTGAGGATGAGCTCTGTTATATTTGTGCTGATGAGAGAAGAGACCATACTCTTTTATGTATAGTAGAAAATGCAAAAGATATACTTTTACTTGAAGAAAATGGGCTTTTTGATGGAAGATACTTTGTTTTAGACTCTTTAGAGGAGTTAAGCATTTCTCATCTTGAGGAAATTATAGAAGATGGTGTACGAGAGGTTTTATTTGCTTTAACTCCATCTATTGCAAATGATGCAGTTATTTTATACATTGAAGATAAACTCAGTGAGTACAATCTTAATTTTACTAAAATTGCTCAAGGTGTCCCAACGGGTGTTAGTTTGGAAAACATCGACTTACTCTCGCTTACAAGAGCACTTGAAGATAGAGTAAAGGTGTAAATATGAAAAAAATTTTCTTATTTGTTATAGTAGCTTCTGTACTTTTAGGAAATGATTTATGTGATGTCGAGTGTATTGATGATAAAAAAACAAAAGAGAGTATGCAAAACTGGCTTGATGGAAATTTTGGCTTAGAACCACATGAGGTAAACTATATTTTACCTTATGGTTATACCCAAGATCCTTATGTATCAAGTGTCCCGAAAGTTGAGTACAACAATATAGAAGCACAACTGCAAGTGAGTCTCAAGCTTCCTGTCACTAAAAATATTTTTCAACTTAATGAAAAGTACTATTTAGCATATACGCAGAGGGCTTTTTGGCAGCTTTACACAGACTCTGCACCGTTTAGGGAATCTCTTTACTCCCCTGAAGCTTTTGTAGAGTTTCCTATAGAAGATGATGATTCGTGGATGCGTCTACGTAGTCTACGCCTTGGTTATAAACATGAGTCAAATGGTCAACCAAATACAGAGGGAATTACCTTTGATAACAACCAAACATTAGGAAACTTTTCACGAAGTATTAACTACCTTTATGCAAAATTACGTACACAGCATGATTCATTTGTGAGTGATTTTAAGGTGATTATTCCAATTTCAGATCTCTCTGATAATCCAGATATTATGGACTATAGAGGATGTTTAGAAGCAAAGTTTACTTACTTTATTGAAGAACACATGTTTACACTGATGGGAAGAGGAAACCCTGGTACACTTCGCGGGGCAGTAGAAGCAACATATTCATATCCACTCATAAATGATGCAAATTTTTATGTACAAATTTTCAGTGGATATGGAGAGTCTCTCATAGATTACAATAGAAACCTTAGCAAATACTCTATAGGCTTTAGCTTCTCAAGATAGTTTAGAGTGCAAAACTCTGTTGCATTGCTCTTTTAATATCCTCTTTGTTGAGTTGGAAGTCTGTAAAGTATTCATTGGCTAAAACACCTTGTCCAAGAAGCATATCTGCACCATCTTTGTAGTGTAGACCTTTTTGTTGTGCAAGTTGTAAAAAAGGTGTGAGTTTTCCATAGATTGCATCTGCTACGTAACGACTATTTTCAAGGATCTGTTCTATCATCTCTTGAGGTGCTGGAAGCTCTTCATCTTTGAGTCCAGCACTTGTTGTATTTACAACAAGGTCATATTTTTCAAGTTTAAAATTCTTCCAGTCAAAACACTTTGTTCCAAGAGACTTGAAGTACTCTAATCTTCCTTCACTACGATTGAGTACAGTTACAGAGAGTCCCTCTTGTAAAAACTTAGCAGCGAGTGCTTTTGCTGTACCACCAGCTCCAATTATGAGGATATTTTGTAGATTAGTAAACTCACTGATGGCATACATAAAACCATCTGCATCTGTGTTATAGCCAATAAGCTTGCCATTTTCATTTACAAGTGTATTAACAACACCTATCTCTTTAGCAAACCCACGTACTTCATCACAAGCAGCAAAGGCTGCTTCTTTATGTGGAACAGTTACATTGGCACCACTTAAACCAAGAGCAAAAAAAGTCTCTTTGAGTTTTGTTCCATCATCCAAGTGTGTCCGTGTATAACAAGCAGAATAGTGCAGTTTTTTAAAAACTGCGTTGTGCATAAGTGGAGAACGAGAATGAGAAACAGGATTACCGAAGATAGTACAAAGTTTTTTCAAGAAAAAGTCTTTACTGCTATTGTGGATCGAGGTCTTCTAATGAGTGAATAAGAGCGCCTAGTTTATTTTCAACTTCGAGATACTCGAGTTCATTTTTACTATCCGCTACAACACCCGCACCTGCTTGAAGAACAACTTTGTCTTCTTTGACCATTGCTGTTCTAATGGTAATGGCACTATCCATGTTACCATCAAAGCCAAAGTAGCCAATACTACCACTATAAAAGCCACGTTTTAAGCCTTCATACTCTGCAATAAGTTCCATAGCACGTATTTTTGGTGCTCCAGTCATAGTTCCTGCTGTAAACGTAGCCATAAACAAGTCAAACATATCCTTATCGTCAGCTAACTCCGCTGTCACATCTGAGACAATATGCATAACATGTGAAAAACGTTCAATATGCATCATATCTTCAACTTTTACAGTTCCAGTTTTTGCAACACGTCCGACGTCATTTCGCCCTAGGTCTATAAGCATAAGATGTTCTGCTAACTCTTTAGGGTCTGCAAGTAACTCTTTTTCAAGCTCTATATCTCTTTGTTTTGTAGCACCACGTTTTCTAGTACCGGCAATTGGACGAAGAAGAAGTTCACCTTCATTTAGACGTACCATAACTTCAGGAGATGAACCTACTATACTAAAATCTTCGTACTCCATTAAAAACATATAAGGAGAGGGGTTTTTTGCACGTAAAATTCTATAAAAGCTAAAAGGATCTACTTTAATGTTACGTGTAAAACGGTTTGTCATTAGAATTTGAAAAACGTCACCACTACGTATCATCTCTTTTGATTTATCAATCATTTCAAAAAAGCGCTCTTTAGAGTGTGCAAAACTTCCTTTATCATTACCTACATTCATAATTTTATGTTTGTAGTGATAAGTACCTTTGAGCTCATTATGAATCTCTTCAAATTTTGCATCAAACTCTTTAAGAGTTGTGACAAGTGTTATTTGATGGTTTTTATGTGAGTAAACTAAAACCATTTTTGGAAGGATTAAGTCTAAGTCTGGAGTGTTTAGCTCATCTATGAGATTGTTCATGCTAGAAGAGAGTTTTGGTTCAAACACTTTAACCATATCATAGCCGATATAACCTATAAAACCATCAACGTATCCTATTTTAAGCTCTTTTGTCGCTTGTTTATAGAGAGATGTTTCTGTATCTTTATAGTATTTTTTTAAAAAAGTAAAAGGGTTCTCTTTTTTGTGGTGTTCTTTACCTTTTGCATCGGTATAGAGTGTTTGTCCATTTATATATTGAAGACGCTCACGTGCACCTATACATATAAAACTGTAGTTTCCTTCACTATTGCCTGCACTCTCAAAAAGATATGTTATTTCAGAAGAGAACATATCTTTTAGTTTTGCGTACACCGCAATAGGTGCAAATTGGTCAAGGGTAAATTGTTTCGAGTAAATCAAGTGTTGCCTTAAAAATTATAATCTTACTAAAAATGCACCCGGCTCAACTTTTGCACGAAGGACACGTCTTGCATCTTTTGCAGCTTTTTCTGTAGCAAAAGGTCCTACAAGCACTTTGTTTAATGCACCAACCTTGTGGTATTTGTAGTTAAAACCAAGAGATGAAATAGAGTTGAGAAACTTTTTATTTGGTTCATATTTTGAAAAAGATCCAACTTGTATGTAGTATGTGATTTGAGAAGTTGATTTTGGAGCTACACTCGGTTTTGGAGCAGCTTTTTGTACAGGAGCTTCAACAACTTTTGGTGTCTCAACAACAGGTGGAACTATCGCTTCTTCCTCTTCAACTACACTCTCTTCTTTAAGCTTTTGTGCAATCTCTTCAAGATTTGCATTTGTACTTTCAGGCTCTTCTGTTACTTCAATCTCTTCAAAAAGAGGTTCTTGAGTAGTATCATTAGTAGTCTGTGTCTGTGGTTGTGGCGGAAGAACTGCTTTTGGAAGGTTATCTGTACCAGTTGAACTAAGAGAGTTCATTAGCATAACGACAATAATGAGGATAACACCCAGCGTAGCAACTGCTAAGATTATCTTTTTGTTTGAGTTCGCTGAGGAGCTTTTGTTGAGTATAATATCGTTGAGTTCGTTATTTTCATTCATAGTCTATCCCTTGATTTTTATTGTAAATCATATCTAAAATCTGTATGCTTGGCAAGAGTTTATAAGTTTGTGAGTCTATTACCTTACATATGTTTCGACCAAGAAGCACCACGCTCTTTTGCATAGACTTCATAAGGTACAGTAAGTATATTATACTCATCAGGCATATCGTTGTTAGGAAACATTCTCCACTGTTTTGGCTGTTTCGCAGCTAATTTCATAGAGAGCATCTTTCCTAGTTGTATCGCTTCAGGAAGTGTTGTATGCCCTTTATGTATATAAACGTGAAGGTGTCCCTCTGTTTTTGTTTTATATGCAGTAAAGTTTATATATCCCTCTTCACGAAGAAGAAGTTGTGCTTTGTGGTAGAAACGTTCAGGGTCTCTACCATTGTAGTCAATAACGATATTTTCTACTTTATTATGCTTGTTAACAAGTGAGTGGGCAATGGTAATTTCACCTTTGAGATGCTGGTTTATAACAGCTTGTGAGAGTGGAGCATCTACTTTTTCAAATTTATTGTAAAAAGTACGCCCTTTAAAATTTAGTTTGTCAACTACGGTATCTCTTTTAATCCAGTAGTGATCAGTGATCATTTTAATTAATTTAAGATCCATAGAAGTCATTATAAGTGCTCTCTTTTTGTCGTTTTAGTATGTTGCTTGGTTATAGATTACAAAGTTTTGCGCAAGAGCTTTCATCTCTTCTTTTATAGAAGCTTGTAGCTCTGTGTTGTTAATATCATCTAAAACATCAGCCATTTTGTTTGCAATAAATTCAAACTCTTTTTCTTTCATACCACGACTTGTAAGAGCTGCTGAACCAACACGGATACCTGATGTTACAAAAGGGCTTCTCGTTTCACCTGGAACAGTGTTTTTATTGATTGTGATACCTGCGTTACCAAGAGCGGCATCTGCATCTTTCCCAGAAATTTCTTTGCCTACGAATGATACAAGAATAAGGTGGTTGTCAGTTCCGCCTGAAACTACATCGTAACCACGTTTCATCATAACTTCACCAAGAACTTTGGCATTTGCTTTTACTTGTTTTGCATACTCTTTCCATTCAGGTGAAAGGTTGTGTTTAAAACCAACCGCTTTTGCAGCTATAACATGTACCAGTGGTCCACCTTGAAGCGCAGGGAAAATTGCAGAGTTTAGTTTTTTTGCAAGCTCTTCATCGTTAGTCATAATCATACCACCACGAGGACCAGCAAGAGTTTTGTGTGTAGTTGTTGTTACAACGTCAGCATATGGGAATGGACTAGGATGCTCACCTGCTGCAACTAAACCAGCGATATGAGCGATATCAGCAAATAAAATTGCACCAACTGAATCAGCAATTTCACGGAATTTTTTGAAGTCGATTTCACGAGCATAAGCCGAAGCACCACATACAATGATTTTTGGTTTTACAATTTGTGCAATTTCCATAACTTTGTCATAGTTTATGCGACCGTCAAGCTCTACACCATAGTAAAATGGTGAGTAGTTTTGTCCAGAAAAACTTGGCTTAGAACCATGAGTAAGGTGTCCACCATGGCTTAAATCCATACCAAGAATTTTATCACCAGCTTTTAAAAGTGCTGCGTATACTGCACCGTTTGCCTGGCTTCCAGAGTGAGGCTGCACGTTTGCAAATTTACAACCAAAGAGTTCACATGCTCTATCAATAGCAAGTTGTTCAACTTGGTCAGCAAACTCACATCCACCGTAGTAGCGTTTTTGTGGGTAACCCTCAGCATATTTGTTTGTAAAAACAGAACCCATTGCCTCCATAACTGCAGGAAGTGTAAAGTTTTCAGATGCAATCATCTCGAGGTGGTCTGTTTGACGCTCTAACTCTTTCTCACATAACTCAAATATTTCACTGTCATACTCTTTTAAAAAGCTCATTTTCTAGCTGTCCTTCATTATAATTAAGGCGATTATACTCAAAAAGAGATAATATTATTCTGATGTACTTAGATATTGTCTAATAGAACCATTGATAAGTTGCAGTTCTATACTGTATTTTTTTACAAGCTCCGGAATGAAATCATACTTCTTATAGGAGAGTTTTTTCAGCATATCTGTCACCACAACATTGAGCTTTTCGGCACCAATTGTTCCTGTTAAACCTCTAATGTCTGTACAAAGTATACGTAACTGTTCATATCTGAAGTCTTGCATTAGTTTTTCAAAAATTTTGTCTGTATCGCCGTAAGCATCAAGGAACTCTGTTAAAATTTCTTTATAAAAAACTTCATTTGCACTTGATTTTGCGATACCTATAGAAATATTGAGTCCAGGGTATTGAAGTTTTGGAGACTCTTCGTTCACAGATTCATCAGATTTTTTGAGGGCATGTTCTACAAAGAGTGAAAGTGCTGTGTAGAGTTTCTCTTTTTGCAGTGGTTTAGACATATAGCCATTCATACCTGAGCTAAACATTTTTGCCACTTCATCACTAGAAGTAAGGGCACTGAGTGCTATTATCGGTATATCATTATAGATGGATTGTTCTCTAATTTTGATAGCTGTTGTATATCCATCCATTATGGGCATATTTATATCCATAAATATAATGTCGTATTTTTTATTTTCTTCTAAAAGTTTGAGTGCTTCTTTCCCGTGATTTGCTATTTCAATATTCATAGATGACTTGTTTAAAACACCAATAAAAACTTTTTGATTGATTACGTTGTCTTCTACCAGTAGTACACTTTTTCCATGGAATTTAGAAAAACTTGAGAGGCTAATGTCCCTCGTGTCTTGGAAAGAGTTTCTGTGAACTATCGCATTTCCTGAATTGACTACACCGTCCTTAATGATAGAAGATGCATCGTGTTGTGTTGAACAGAGTTGTTGTAAAACATTGGTTAATTGCCAAAGTGTAAATGGTTTAGATATTTTAGCATCGGCGATTGCCGCATTCGGAAAACTCTCTTGTAAACCAAAAAGATTTGAAAGTGCCAAAACTTTACTGTTTGTATTTTCAAGTACAGTAACAGTTTTATTTGTAAAGAGTTTTTCATCAAGCATAATAAGGTCATAAATATCGAAATATTCAAAATAGTTTGTATAGTGTTCTTTATCAATTTTTTTGACATCGTGGCCTAACATAAGGAGTATAGACTCTATCGCTTTTGCTGAACCTTCTGATGAGTCTATAAGCAGGATATTTTTAGCTTTTGTTTTTGTGCTGATTATATATTTATCTTGGAGAGGTTCTCTTTGGGCTTGAATATAGGGAATGCTAAAGAGAAATTCGACTTTCTTGTCTTCAGTATTTCTTGCAATGAGGTCGCCTTGCATGAGTTCAGCAAGCTCTTTTGCTATAAAAAGACCTAAACTGTCATACTCTTCAGTCTGTTCATTATAACTAAAACGAAAAATATCAATATCTCCTTCGACATTGATTGTTAAATCGCTACTGAGTGTAAAAGAGAGTCTGTCATCTTTTGCACTTAAAGAGCTTTTTCCAATAGTTAAAAGCAGCTCTTTTGCACTGTTTTCAACACAATATAGAAGAATATTTATGAGAACTTTACTTAAATTGAGCGTATCTGAGACTATCTCTTTTTCAAGATTTTTTTCTATGTCGTAAATAAGTTCAAACTCTCGTCCTCTCACGTTTGTCTTCAGTGTTCCAGAGACGTCATTTAAGAGATTTGAGAGTTTTAAGGGCTGTTTGTCAATGACCACTTTATGCGATTTGATACGTAAAAAATCTATAAGGTTCGTTGTTATGGCAAGAAGTTGGTTTTCAGATTTTGTAATATGCGAATTCGTTGCACTATCTTTTGCAATGTCGTAAATATTTTCCCCAATTTTTGATATGAGTGCATCCTGCTTTTCGTGTTCTTCGAGCATAGCCTGTTCTTTATTTCTTTTCTCTTCTTGGAGTTGGGATATTTTTCTAGATGAGAGATACAGTGCAAAAATAGCAATTAAAGCTAGTCCGAATACGGCTAAATATAAGGTGAGTTCATCTTCAGAATTTATAACAGTCTCATTTGCCAATAGTGAAGTTGTGAATGCCTGCAGAGAAGAAAAAAGGAGAAAAAGAGGGAGAAAGTTTATACGCATTTGTAGAAGCCTTTCTTATAATTCTACAGAATAAATATAAAACTTTTTTTATTCTCCCTTGAGAGGTATATATGTTTCTTTTTGTGTTACATATTTTCCAACAACTTTTTATTTTAGTTCATTACGAACTACATTTACGGCTTGAACCATATTGCTAAGACTCTGTTTTACCTCTAAAAATTTACGGGTTTTTAATCCACAGTCTGGGTTTATCCATAACTGCTCTTTTGGAAGAACTTCTAGAAGAAGATGAATCTGTTTTACAATCTCTTCTACTGAAGGAACTCTTGGAGAGTGTATGTCGTAAACTCCTGGACCCACTTCTTGTTTATAGCCAACTTCTTTAAAAATTTTTAGAAGCTTATTACCACTTCTTGCAGTCTCTATTGAGATGACATCTGCATCCATATTTTCTATAGTTTTAATTATGTCGTTAAATTGGCTATAGCACATATGTGTATGTATTTGTGTTTGTGGCCATGCACTGCTTACAGCAAGTTTGAAGTCTCTTACTGCCCATGATTCATAATGAGAAATATTCTCTTTTCGAAGTGGATAGCCCTCTTTAAAAGCGGCTTCATCAACTTGAATAATTTGAATCCCAGCTTTTTGTAAATCATCAACTTCATCACTAATTGCAAGAGCAATTTGCTGAGAAACTTCACTACGTTTTATATCATCTCTGACAAATGACCAGTTGAGTATAGTAACCGGTCCAGTCAACATACCTTTCATGATAGACTTGGTTTGGCTTTGTGCATAAGTACTCCATTTGAGTGTCATTGGATATGCACGAGAGATATCTCCGTAGATAAAAGGAGGTTTTACACAACGGCTTCCATAACTTTGTACCCAACCATTTTGCGAAAAACCATAGCCTTGAAGTTGTTCGGCAAAATACTCAACCATATCATTACGTTCAGGTTCACCATGAACTAAAACTTCTATGCCACACTCTTCTTGAAGGGTTATGCACTCTCGAATGTAGCGTTTAATCTCTTCGTCATAGTTGTGTTCATTGATAAAACCATTTTGAAAATCTTTACGAACTTTTCTTATTTCTGGAGTTTGCGGAAAGGAGCCTATAGTCGTTGTTGCAAGCTCTTTATAGTTGAGAAGTTTTTTTTGTACATGTATGCGCTCTGTATATATACCTTCTCTTTGATGCTTTTGTATATTTTTAGTACGTTCTTGTACTTTTGGATCGTGAATGCGATGCGATGTAGTTCGTGTTTCTTGTGCTATTGTATTATTTTTGAGAGCTTCTTTTTCTTCTGTAGTCAGAGCTTCATTAAAAAATATTTTACTGAGTAAAGAGAGTTCTTGAAGTTTTTCTTTTGCATATGCAAGCCAGTTTTTAATTTCATCATTCATTCTATTTTCATATTCGAGTGTAAAAGGGACATGTAGAAGTGAGCATGATGAGCTTATAATAATACGTTCTTTAGTTATAGATTGAGCTATTGTAGTCAGTAGTTCTTGCGCTGCATACAAATCACTCTTCCAGATATTTCTACCATCAATTACACCAGCAATAAGAATTTTGTTACTTTGAGCTATCTCTTCTAAGAGGTCTAAATTTTTACTTCCGTGTATAAAGTCCAAAGCAATTCCCCATATTGGTGTATGGAGTAAAATTTTTGTTGCTTCATTTGAATGTTCAAAATATGTAGAGACAACTATAGCTACGTTTTTAGAAAGTGTAGAGAGTTTTTCATAGCTTAGTTTTATAAGACTTAAAAGTTTTGCATCGTTATCTTTCACAAAGATTGGTTCTTCGATTTGTAAAGTAATATTCTCATCAAATGTCGCAATCTGCTTGATTAACTCCTCATAAAGAGGAAAAATTTTTCCATAAAGCTCATATACATCACCATTATCCACTCTTTTGCTTAGTCCCAAAAATGTAAGCGGTCCAATCAGGTTTATCTTGGTCTTAATACCGTATTCTTTGGCCTCTTTGTACTCGTTTATAAGTTTTGTAGTATTGAGTTTATACTCATCTTCTAATGAGAGTTCCGGAACTATATAGTGATAGTTTGTATTAAACCATTTTGTCATCTCCATAGCGACCAAGTTTTGATTGCCTCTTGCCATTGTAAAATAGAGCTCTTGCTCTTGAAGCCCTCTAAATCTTTTTGGAATCGCTCCGAGCATAATGGCTGTATCTAACATATTGTCATAGAGTGAAAAATCATTTGAACTTATGTATGCTATACCCGCTTCTTTTTGGTAGTTCCAGTGTCTTTTTCGAAGATTTTTTGCAATATTCATAACATCATCAAATGAACACTCTTGTGCCCAGTATTGCTCAAGCACTCTTTTTAATTCTCTCTGCTCTCCAATCCTAGGAAAGCCAACTATATAGCTTTTTTTTGACATGGGTATATCCTTGTATATTTAAATTGTTTTTGTTTTTGCGTTAGTTGTAAATAGTAAGAGAGTTAAAGAGGTGGATGTACGCCAGATCTACGAAATGCAAAACAGACAGTGTAATAGGGACATCTCGGGATATAGTGGTTGATAAGAAGAGCTATTTTTGTTTTAAGTTTATAAAAAACATTGCACAAGCAAGGCTTTGCATTGAGTTCACAAGGGGTAAGAAGAAGTTCCTCTTGGGGTGGTTCTTCTTCTGTTGCATCTTCTAAAAAAGAGGTTTTTGTTAGTAAAAGAGAGCTAGATATTGCACGGCTATGCAGAGTAGGAATTACACTGTGTGCTAAGACAGCTGCAAATGTAAAGTAGTTTTTTGCAAAGCCGCGTGGTGGTTTCATTTTACTCTTCGTCTGTGTTTTGAAGAACTGATTCTTCTGCACTGATTGGTTTCATTGCAGGAAAGAGTAGTACATCACGAATACTATGCTCATTTGTAAGTAGCATAACGAGTCTGTCTATACCTATACCTTGTCCAGCAGTAGGTGCCATACCGTAACTTAGCGCTTCAACGAAGTCACTATCCATCTCATGAGCTTCATCGTCACCACTATCTTTTGCAGCCATCTGTGCTTCAAAACGTGAAAGTTGATCAACTGGGTCATTTAGCTCACTAAATGCATTTGCTATTTCACGCCCTGCAATGAAGAGCTCAAAACGTTCTGTAATAGCTGGATTTTCATCACTTCTTCTTGCAAGTGGTGAAATCTCTACAGGATACTCTGTAATAAATGTAGGATCGATTAATTTTTCTTCTACAAACTCATCAAAAAGCTCACCTTGAAGTTGTCCAAGATTCAGCCCTGGCTTTACAGTGATACCTTTTGCGTTAAGATACTCTACAATTTTTGTAGCATCACCTGTAACATCTGCAGGAACTCCACCAATAGTCGTTAATGACTCAATGAGCGGAATCTCTTGAAAATTTGCAAAGTTTACCTCTAAATCACCATAAGGAAGGAGTGTCGGGAGGTTAAGATGGTCAAAAAGATACTCAAAGTACTCTTTTGTAATTCTAATGAGGTCTTTGTATGTCTTATATGCCCAATAAAACTCTATAGAAGTAAACTCTGGATTATGCGTTGCATCCATTCCTTCGTTTCTAAAGTTACGGTTAATTTCAAAAACAGCTTCAAAGCCACCAACAATAAGGCGTTTCAAGTAAAGCTCAGGAGCAATTCTTAAATATCTGTCAATACTAAGTGCGTTGTGGTGTGTAACAAATGGTTTAGCGTTTGCTCCGCCTGCAATAGGGTGCATCATAGGAGTTTCAACTTCTAAAAAGCCTTTGTCTTCAAAGAAACGTCTTGTTAAAGAGATAACTTTTGAACGTGTTTGAAACGTCTTTTTCACTTTTGTGTTCATGATAAGATCAAGATAACGTTTTCTATAACGTATCTCTTTATCTGTAACACCGTGAAATTTTTCCGGAAGAGGGCTGATTGCTTTTGTTAAAAGTTGTAGACTATCAGCGTGTAGAGAGAGTTCTCCTTGTCCTGTTACAAAAGGGTATCCTCCAACTTCTACAATATCACCGACTTCAATGTTTTTTTTGAAAATATCGTTATAGAAACCCTCAGGAAGATTGTCACGAGCTACATATACCTGTAGCATACCGCTTTCATCTTCTATTTTTATAAATGAAGCCTTTCCCATAATACGTTGAAGTTTTATACGACCGCTTACAATGTAGTGGCGTTTTTCATCACGTTTACTCTCTGTATTTGCAACATCTGCATTTACGTTGAGGTATTTTGCTATGGTTGTATTTCTTTTAGAGTTATTTGCATAAGGGTTATATCCAGCATTTTTTAAAATATTGGCTTTTTCTATTCTCTGTTGTACAAATTTATTATCAAAAATCAATCGTTTTTCCTTTGTAGTATCGTCGTTCTCTATTTTTGTTGGCACTCATAGCAGACTCCGTAAATCTGCATAGAGTGGTCTTTCATTTGAAATTTTAGTGTATCGGCTATAGCGTGTTGGCGTTTTTCAATCTCTTCATCAACAAACTCCGTAATCTTTCCACATTCAGTACAAATAAGGTGGTCGTGGTGCTCTTTTGCACCAAGTTCATACTTTTTCCCTTGTGCACCAAATGAGAGTGAAGTGACCACGTTTGAATCTTCAAGAAGCGCTAAAGTTCTGTACACAGTAGCAATCCCTGTTTTTAAATCTGGATGCTTCTCTTGAATAAGGTGATGAAGTGCTTCAGGTGTGAGATGTTCATCTGAGTTGTAAAGTGTCTCTAAAATTACTTCTCTTTGAATAGTAAACTTAAGGTTGTTCTTTTTTAATAACTCTTTAAAATCGCTGAGTAGTTGCTTATAAGCGATTGTTCTATCGTTGAAATCTGTGTGTACGTTCTCCATAATTACTTCTCTTTTAACTCGTTTTTAATCTCTTCTATCTGCTCTTTTGCAGACTCCTCAACTAACTCTTGTGTTTTCTCTTCAATTACATCCGAACTTTTTTCTATAGTAGCATTTAAATCTTCACTCATCTCAACAGGGTCAATTTTCATAATAACACTCCCTGTCTCAACAAGTACTGGAAGAAGTATACTCCCTTGTAAAGAGTTGTCTATAGTTGTACGAAGTGCTTTTATATTGTAGGCTGCGTGTGCAATAACAGCAGCGATAAGAAAAAATTTACTTGCTCCAAATACAAAGCCCAAAAGCTTATCAACGGGACCAAGTCCACTCATTGCACTTAGTTTTTTGAAAAGGAAACCAACAAACACCATAAGTAGCCAAAAAATAGCTAATGTTGTTAAAAAACCTAAGAAGCTTACAGCTGCGGGAGAAGAGAAGTTAAAAATAAGCGTATTTAAATATTCACCTACACTGTCTCCAATGCGCGAAGCTATAAAAATACCTCCTATAATCCCAACAAGTCCGAAAACTTCTTTAAAAAAACCGTTTATAATCCCTTTGAGCCCAAGCAGTAAAATGATACTGCCTACAATAAGATCAAAATAACTAATTTCCATCAATTAATTCCATATTCATCTGATTTTTTCCACTATGTTTAGATTTATAAAGTGCCTTATCCGCTCTTGAGATAATTTTATCAGGCACATCTCCTGCATAGTAGCGTGTTGCACCTACACTCATTGTAACGTTGAGTGAAGCACCCTTGTAAATAAGTTGGTTTGAGCTAATGAGTTTGAGAATTCTTTCTCCGATTTCAAGACAAGTAGCTTCATCAATTCTGTTAAGAGTAATAATAAACTCTTCACCACCATAACGGAAAATTTTATCGCCTTCACGGAGTGTTTTACGGAGAATATTTGCGATGAATATAAGAATTTTATCTCCGGCAATATGCCCGTGCGAGTCATTAATCTGTTTAAAGTCGTCAATATCGAGGATTAGCAGGTAGAGGGTACCTTGTATTTCACCTCTGTCACATACTTTTGAAAGGTATGTTGTAAGAGCACGTCTGTTAAATACTTTTGTCAGTGAGTCTAGGTTTGAACTCTCTTCTAAATCTTGTACCTGTCGAGTAAGTTTTGAAATAAGAGCGTTGGCTTTTTGTACCTCTTGACTCATATGGTCTTGAATCTCATCAAATTTTTGTTTGATGCTTGGGTAGTCAATATGGATCTTTTCACATTCGTCAAGCGTCTCTTTTTGCATTTTGGAAAGCTTTTCAAATTTGCCATTTGTATGCTCGTAAGAGGAGATGGATTTTTTAGCTATCTCTTTGTAAGTGTTTTTAAAAACTTCTCTCGCGTGTTCGGAAGAGTCAAGACTTTCATCGCTAATTGTGCTAATTGCGCGTGACGCATCTTTTAAAAAGCTAAGTACCTGTTCTCGTGAAACAGTATCTGAAGCTTCTATGTTGCTGAGTAAATCCTCATACATCTGTGTTACTAAAGATTTTAAGTCTGACTTTTCCATGGTTGTCCCAAATAAAATATTGCGTCATTATACTCTAATAAGCATAAATAAAGCTTTTACGCCGTTTTTTAGTTAGTTGGTGTGTCTATTCATCACTTTTTTAGGTATGTTTTGCTAGAATCCCTCAAAATTATAATATTAAGGTTAAAACATGAGTATTTGGAGCCCATCTAGTTGGAGAGATAAGCCTATTTTACAACAGCCAACATATCCAGACAAAGCTGCGCTAGAGAGCGTTCTTGAAGAGCTAAGAAACTATCCGCCACTTGTTTTTGCAGGTGAAGCACGTTCACTCAAAAGTCAGCTTGCAAATGTTGCAAATGGAGAGGCTTTCTTACTTCAAGGTGGTGACTGTGCTGAGAGTTTTTCTGAGTTTAAGGCGCAAAATATTCGTGATAGCTTTAAAGCACTTCTGCAGATGGCAGTTGTGATGACTTATGCAGGAGGACTTCCTGTTGTAAAAGTAGGGCGTATTGCAGGTCAGTTTGCAAAACCACGTTCAAGTGACACGGAGACCATCGGTGGCGTTACACTTGATTCGTACCGTGGTGACATCATTAATGGCTCAGAGTTTACTCCTGAAGCACGTATACCAGACCCACAAAGAATGATCAAAGCGTATAATCAGTCGGCTGCTACACAAAACTTACTTCGTGCTTTTGCTTCGGGTGGTTTGGCTGATTTACATCAAGTGCACAAGTGGACACTTGATTTTGCCAGTCAAGGTGGAGCAAGCCAAAAGTTTGAAACACTTGCAAACGAAATTCAAAAATCACTTAAGTTTATGGAAGCGTGTGGAATTACTTCACGTACATATAGAACACTCAGAGAGACAGATTTTTATACATCACACGAGGCACTTTTACTGCCGTATGAAGAGGCATTTACAAGAAAAGATTCAACAACTGGTGACTGGTACGACACATCTGCTCACATGCTCTGGATAGGTGACAGAACTCGTCAGCTTGATGGTGCACACGTTGAGTACCTAAGCGGTGTAAATAACCCTATTGGTATTAAAGCAGGACCGTCAATGGACCCTGAAGACTTAGTAAGACTTTGTGATAAACTCAACCCTAACAATGAAGCTGGTCGTCTCAACGTCATCGTAAGAATGGGTGCAGGAAAAGTTGGTGATGGCTTACCTGCACTTATCCGTGCAATTGAGCGTGAAGGTAAAAAAGTTGTATGGTCATGTGACCCGATGCATGGAAATACAATTAAATCTTCTAACAACTATAAAACACGTCCTGTAGATGCAGTACTTACTGAAATGAAAGAGTTTTTCCAAGTGCATAAATCAGAAGGAACTTTTGGTGGTGGTGTACACTTAGAGATGACAGGTAAGAATGTTACTGAGTGTATAGGTGGAAGTTTCACTGTAACAGAAGAGGATTTATCGTCTCGTTACCATACACACTGTGATCCACGTTTAAATGCAGATCAAGCTTTAGAACTTGCCTTTTTAATCGCAGACTCTATTAAAGAGGGACAAAAATAACTCTTTGGAAAATAGCTTTTAGCTATTTTCTATCTCTTCAACTTTTTCTTCAATAGCAAACAACTCTTCAATCTTCTCTTCGCATAGAGCTTCTAACTCAGCTAACTCTTTTGCAAGAACACTTAAACCTATCTCTTCATAACATTTTGGGTTTGAAAGGCACTCATTTTTCTCCGCAATTTTTGCCTCTAGCTCTTCTATCTCTATAGGGAGCTTTTCAAGAGCTATTTTCTCTTTGTAAGTAAGTTTGAGTACTTTTGGTTTCTCTTTACTCTCCAGAGGCTCTTTAGGTTTTTGCAGGCTCGCGTTTGCTTCACTTTCCATACTGTCTAGTTCTTGTAACTCTTTTTCAAGTTCAAGGTATTCGCTGTATTGCTGATGTGACTCTTCTATGGTTTTATCTGTTTTAAAAATAAAGAGTTTTTTGGCAATTTTATCCACAAAATATCTATCGTGACTTACAATAATAACAGCTCCTGCAAAGTTTGTTAGTTGCTCTTCTAGAATATTAATTGTTGGAATATCAAGGTCATTTGTCGGCTCATCGAGAATGAGGATATCTACATTCTTAGTAAAGAGCAGGGCAAGTGCCACACGGTTTTTCTCTCCACCGCTGAGTACACCAACTTTTTTATCTAAAAATTCACGAGGAAAAAGAAAGTTCTTCAGATAACCATAAACATGCAGGTCACTTCCACGTACATTTACTCTGTCTCCACCATTTGGACAAAATGTCTCTATGAGATTTTTATCATCATCGAGCATCTCTCTATGCTGGTCAAAATATCCGACTTTAAACTCACCACGTTTGATAACTCCGCTGGTTGGTTCTATTCTTCCTAAAAGAGTCTTTAGTAGAGTAGATTTTCCGCTTCCGTTTGGTCCGACTATAGCGATAACATCTTTTTGAAGTATACGTGTTGTAAAGTTTTTTAGAAGCTCTTTCTCACCAAGTTTTAAACTGAGGTTTTCAATTTCAAAGAGCATTTTTTGTTTGTTAATACTTTTGTCACGGTTAAAGTGTTTCGCTTCACGCTGTAACTCTACCGACATTTTACGAATTTTTGCAGGGTTTGTTTTTGCATCTTCACGAAGTTGCATAAGACGCTCTTTTCTTCCCTCATTTCTTTTGAGTCTTGCACGTACGCCTCTTGCAAACCACTCATTTTCTCTTTTGAGTACACTCAGAAGATTTTCATGCTGTTTTTGTAGCGTTCTGAGATACTCCTCTTTTTGTGTAAGGTAGTTTGAATATCCACCGCTATATTCACGTAGAGCACAGTCTTCAACCTCTATAGATTTTGTCGCAACTCTATCTATAAAATATCTGTCATGCGAGATAAAAACAAGAGTAAACTTCTCTTTTAACAGCAACTCTTCTAAGAACTCAACCATATAAACGTCAAGGTGGTTTGTAGGTTCATCAAGAAGTAAAACATCTGGTTTTTGAAGAAGAAGGGAGGCTAGGGCAACACGACGCTGTTCTCCACCACTTAAGAGTGCAATAGGTTTGTCTTCATAGCGTTTTAAATCAAAGTGTTGGATTATACGTTCTATCTTATCATCTAAATTCCAAGCATTGTGATGTTCTATATAACGTGAGAGTTTTTCGTGTTCATCAAGTAGTAATTTGTTTTCAAAGTCTTCTGCTAAGAGTAAAGAGAGCTCATTGTAACGCTCTTTTGCGGCGTTTAACTCTTTGAGTCCATGTTCAACCGCTTGACGTACATTGTGTCCATCTACAAATTGTGGACGTTGGTCAAGCATTTTTATTTCTAGGTCGTTTTGCGTTATACGACGACCGCCATCATGCTCTAGGGTTCCATTGACAATTTTCATAAGAGTAGACTTTCCACTCCCGTTTTTACCAATGATAACTATGCGTTCACCCTCATCTACATGAAAATTAATCTCAGTGAGTATCTGTTGTGCAGAGTAGTGTTTAGAGATATTTTGCAGGTCGATGAGTGCCATGGTTTTTTGCTCGCTTAGAGTATTTTAAAAGCAAAATAGTAGCAAAGCAATGCTTATATCTCTATAGCGATTTTGTTTTTGTGTGCAAAGCCGCTGAAGAGTTTTTCGTAAATGAGCTCTTTTGTATCGTTTGGCATATATTGGGCGATAGATAAACTGGCGTTGTTTGTTGCTAACTCCAATCTTTGGGAAAATCCTAAAATGTCCTCTAGAGATGTATGAGGCATTAAAATAGCGTATGTATAGGCATCTAATTTACCAAAATAGTCACCCTTTCTAACCATAGAAGAACCAACTGCATGGGCTGTTGTACTAGTGGCATGAAATGCTACAATAACAAACTGTTGATTATATCTGCTTGCACGTTCTATCTCATTCTCTATCAAATCTTCAAAGATGATTTCGTTATACGCTTTTGTAAGTGGCTCTTTTTGAAATATCTCTTTAACATCACTTATAGCAATATGATGCTCATCCGCTTTATCTAAAAGAAGGTGCTCTTTGTTAAAATGGAGGTAGAGCATAAGAAAGAAGGTATTGACAAAAATTGAGAGTATGACAACGCCAAGTGTCGTTGTAACAAACATCTCTTTGTAGAGAAAATCATCGCCAAGGGAGATAACCATAATAAGTGCCAAACCTCCTTTCATACCAGAGAGGGTTAGTATATTTGTCCAGTGTAAAGGATGTTTTTTGTAGTTGATAAAAAGAAACATCATAAGATAACGAATGGCTGTTGTCAGTACAAAAACATAAAGTATTTCGTATTTGTAGCGAAAAAGCAGTTCTAAGTCTATAACAGTTGCTATAGAGGTAAAGATGACTGCATTGGCAAAAAAACCGAGATAGTGAGACTCTTTTATATAGGCTCTTAACGAGAGAGTAGCGTTGCTTTTTTTGTTAAGGTGGAGATAGGCGGCAAAAATATTTCTTTTTTTATAGTGTCCTGCCTGGTTAAAAAAGTACTTAAATGCAATGACGGAGACTATAACTGAAAGAATTCCCGAAAGCTTAAAATGTTCAGCAAGTAAAAAAGAGAAAGAAGCCATTAAATAGACTGTAATGAACTCTTCTAAATTATCTCTTGAATTATTAAACGTAAAGTAGCCTAAAAAACCAAATCCAAGACCCAAAACAAGTGAGAAAAAAACAGTGCTCAGAGTGAGTGTCATTAAAGATGAAATGAGTATATCATCTCCATGAGCTAGTGGCAGAGCGATAAAAAAGAAGAGTACCATAGCGGTAATGTCATTAAAGAGACTCTCTCCCTCTGCATAAAGTTTTAAGTGTGAAGGGAGATTGAATTTTGTAAATATAGCACCTACAGAGACAACGTCTGTCGCCATAAGGGGCGTAAAAAGAAGAAGTAGATAGGCTAAAGAGAGCGTTTCAAAATAGTTTGAAAAATAGCTTATTCCAACAGCTAAGGCTATGGAAGCAAATACTGCTATAACCGAGAGAAAAAATATACTTGATTTATTTTCTTTTAACTCATTTGACGAAAGACCTAAAACATCGGGAATAAGAATGATAGGAAGCATCAAGTAGATAATAGAGTGAAAATTCTCTTTGAGTAAAGAGAGATTGAAAAATGAACTACTTACATACGCTAAGACAATGATGATGAGAACAAAAGAGACTTTTGTCCTATCTTCTATGTATTTTGAAATAAGAATAAGTGTTAAGAGTATTGAAAAAATTTCTAGCATGATGCTATTGTAGCATTAAAACTCCATCTCCACTTCTTTAGATTTTTGAATATAAAGCAGAACATTTGTAAAAGCGTACTGGTCTACTTCCTCTACACCTGCAGAATTTATCTCTAAAAGATAATCAAAACCTTCAGGTGGAGTGTTTTTAACTTTTTTGAGGTGCACAGCGTATACAAGAAGGTCACCTAGGTCACTTACGGGAATTATCTCTCTGTAGTTTTTTCTGTACTCGTCTATATAGTCTTCACATATAGACTCATTAGACATAATAAGTATCCATTTAAGAATTTTATCAATGCCTTCTGGGACATTTGCACGCTCTAAAAACGTAGCGTAATAGTCTGGTTTTGTAGCTAACTCTTCAAGTTGTTCATCTACTTGAGCAAATAAAAAATCGAGTCTCTCTTGAGTGAGTTTTTCGTTTCTATATCCGTCTAAAACGGAAGAGGCTATTTGATATGTGTGCATAATTTCTCTTTTCTTTTAAATACGGAATTATGACACACTCTTGCTAAAAGTTTCTAGTCACAGCAGTTGATAACTTTAGACTTTGGAAGTACTTCTTTTATATCTTTTATACTTACTAGGTATGAGGGTGTGACTTTTAAGTAGTTAAATATAGAAACTATGCAAAGTTCTCGCTAATACTTCGCTAACGTAGCTACTTTATACTTTCTCCATCAAATAAAGGAGAAAAGAATGAAAAAAGTTTTCATCACACTTATGATTCTTGGTGCTGTAGCTACTAGTGTATCTGCTCATCACATGGCAGAGTATGAAGATGCTGGAATTTTTATTTCAGAGTGGTCACCACATCTGTTAATGGAGTTCTAAAACTCTTCGGAGGTCTAGCATTTAGACCTCTTCCCCATTCACCCTTAATATATTTAACATTTTGCTAAACTATTATGATTTTCGCTTGATATCTATACAAACCGATAAGATATTACAGATATACGTTAATAGTTGCATATAAAAACAATACAAAAATCTTCAAAAAATATTGTAATTTTTCATACTTTTATATTGTTTGCCCTAAGATAGGTATTTAACGTAACTTAATAGTATTACATTTAATATGACAAGATATTAAGTGATTTTATAGCTAACTTATATATAATGTAGTACTAATAAATAGTTGTACGTTCCCGCGGAGCGGAAACGTACAACGGTAGGGGCTGAGCTCTGAACGAGCAAC
>JAFGVE010000016.1 GCA_016938175.1 Campylobacterales bacterium | reverse complement strand
TTGAGTAGATTGGTTTGAAAGAGAGACTGTAAATACCTCATACTCTCCCTCTTGCGCACTCGCTGCACTTACTGAAATGCTTGGTGTTTTCTCTACAATTGTTGCTGTTCCGAGTCCAATCTTCTGTACACTCTCACCACTACCATCCTCAAAGCTCGCAGAAACTTGCATTTTCACACTTTCTGGATTTTCAAGGAGTGTATCATCAATACTTTCATATGAAACAAAAAATTCACTTACACCTTCTGGAAGTGAAAAACCACTGTTTGCATCTGTTACAAGAGTATGTTCTCCACTAGCATCAACATAATATGCACGTAATGTCGTTGAATCATAATCAAGATCTTGTGTAGCTGTTGCACCTGAGTTTGTTGGATGTAACTTTAAGATAGCATTTGAAGGAACATAGTCTGAGACATCTACTTTAAATACAACACGCTCACCCTCTTCATTTGTCTCTCCAGTAACTTTAATAACATCATTATCATAAATACGAATAGATGCTTCTGGGTCCCCTAAAACTGCGTTTGAAGATACTGAAGTCAACTCTAATGATAAGAACTCTGTCTCTTCTATAATAGTATCATCAATAATTGGCACAGCAACAGTCACAGAGTTTTGACCAGCAGGAATAGTAATTGTTCCCGTTATAGGAGTGTAATCCTCACCAGCCTTTGCACTCAAATCTGCAGTTTGATACGTCACAGTTATATTTTCACCACTAGTTATAGGGTTTTTATTTGCATCAACTAAAGAAATGGTAATTACAGCTTCGCCGTCATCTTCACTTACAATTGCAAAATCAACTTCGACAATTGGATCATTATCTATAATACCTGGCTGAAGATTTTCGGCATAGAAGTTTTCACCTTCAATAAGCATATCGATAACTTCAATATCACTCTCCTCATAAGGGTCGTCAAAAATTGGAACTCTTATTTCAACTGATTCACTACCTGCCTCAAGTTCAAATCCAAATATTGGTAAAGGCTTATCATAATCATCACGCATGTAGTTTCCAACAACTTCCATACTCTTCCATGTAACTCCACCATCATTAGAGTACTCTAAAGGAACAGTAAAGTCATCTGAATACTCGGCAAAATCTATTCCTGATGTTTCAGGAGAAAATTTAATTGTCAGAGACTGATCTTCACTAAATACTAAGGAGCTATTGAGTGTAAATTGATTGTATTGTGCATCTTCAGGTACATTTTCTACAGTAGCAGAGAGATGAGATTTGTATGTATCAAGTGTTGTTGATGTAACATCACGGTATACCGTCCAGTCTTCAACTCTATAATCTATAGTTAGACCTTCTAAATCATACGGTGTCACATCATCATTTAACTCTATATGATATTGACCGTTTCCATCATTAACAAGTGTTCCTATACTTTCGTATCCAGCTCCTAAGACAACATTTTTTACAAGTAAATTTTCAGTAATAACCTGCTGTCCTACTGCACCTACAAGTAAATCATCAGTAGAGAAGCTAATCGTTGCATTTCCAGTAACATCTGTAAGGTAGTTATATTTAATCACACTACCTGGCACTTCAATTATGTCAGCTTCACGCTCTTGAGCCGATTCAGGAGCTCTTTCACCAGCAAGTTCTTGAATTGTATCTGCAACATGTTCCATTGCCACTGTTTCAAAAACATTTTCAAAATTCTCTTCATCACGTTCTGTATCTCTAGTAAACTCAATATTTACATGTGCAAGAGCATCAGAAATCATCTGTTTACCAGACTCGGCGATATTTAAAGCTTTTCCAGTTGTTGGGTCAATATAGCCAGTAAAAGCTTCTCGAATCTCTTCTGTAATCGTAATGTTTGTAGAGTAGCTTTGTGCATTATTTACAAGAGCATTTGTCTGTAATACACCATCATCCGGTGTTGTGTCCTGTAAATCTGCATCGAGAGCTTGTAAAAATATAGCCATGTTTTCAACATACATAGCATTACTTTCACTTAGCGCTTCTCCAGCGATATCTTGTATGAAAAGTATGTCTCCTTGAATAACATCAGCAGAGAACTCTGCAACAACTACATCACCAACAGTAAATGTAATTGTATCTCCATCTTTATATTTAAACTCACCTGCAACTCCGCTATCTCCTGTCAAACCACTCAAACCGGAGCTTGTAGTATAAGTAACCCCGCTCACAAAGTTGTCTGTAAATTGTGCAAGTAAATAATCAGGTGTTGCAGAAGGCGGTGTTGAGACACCTGTTGTACTTAGTGACTCTAATTGACTTGAAAATATTTCATTTTCACCAGAAGCAAGATTTCCGAGTGAAAAACGTGCGTTTCGTAATGTAGAAACAATATCTACAGAGTCGCCATCACGTGCAAGGAAAACGTCATCAGTTGATTGCCCTACAACACGCTCTTCACCTGCTTCTGTCTCATCATTAAAGGTATCATCTTCTTTATCTACACTTGTCTCTTCATCAGAGTAGATATTTTCATCATAGGCTTCAGTTAAAAGTGCTTTATTGAGAGATTTTGGGGAGATTGCATCATCAATGGTATCTATATCTGTTAAAGAGGGGTCAAATGCCTGCTTTTGCATTCCAGAGAGTGAAAAAACATCACCCATATTCATCATTGCAATTTTAATTTCAGCATTTTTTGCATTATTTTCTGCACCGTAAACTAGCATATCATTTGTAATTTTATCGCCAACTTGAAGCTTTATAATATTACCTGCAGAGTCTTGTGCAAAGTAGTCTCCCTTAAGTTCTTTAACTGTTCCTATTATTGTTTTCATAAATCTACCCCGATACATATTGATTTTAAAGTGGATAGATTATATCGAAGTGAATTTTTTATTACTATTGTACCTATGGACAATAGTGCAGTATACAGCTAAAGGAAGGAGGATTATTTGAGTAAAAGTGCTAAAGCAAGTCTATCTTTTACCTGTAATTTTGTATATATTTTTTGAGCGTGTGCTTTAACTGTTCGAGGAGTTATATCTAACCTTTGTGCAACTTCATTATAAGTCAGACCATCTTTTAACAAAAGTGCTGTATCTCTTTCTCGTGGTGAGAGAGGAGATAAAAGAGTCTCTTTATTCTTATTATCACTCTCATCCAAGCCCAAAATAAGTTGTGATGTATACTCGGGATAGAGCCACACCATACCCTCTTTTATGGCATTTATAGCAGAAACAACAAAGTGGCTATTCATCAGTGCATTACCATAACCAAAAGCACCCATTTTAAGTAACTCTTTTGCAACTTCAAATGAAGGAGTTCTATGTAAAATCAAAACACGGTTTAGATTTACATTTAAACGTTTTAAGACACTCTCACATCCACCAATACAAGCAGAATAATTAATAATTATAATGGTATTTTTGAGTGCAAAGAGAATCTCAATATCTTCAAATATTTCACAGTTTTTCCCAAGAGATTTTTCCCAATGAGAGAGAAGATTTACATCATCACTGTAAAGAGCTATATTCATTAATTATCTCTCCGTAAAAGTGTACTGTTTAGTTTTTAAAATCGGTTTTAATATATAGTCAAGTACACTTTTTTGCCCTGTAATAATATCAACACTTACTGTCATACCTGGGATAATTTTTAACTTCTCTCCATTTTTTGTTAAATGATTTTTGGTTGTCTTAATTCTTACCTGATAAAAGACATTGTCTTTCTCATCTTTTTGGGTATCTGCTCCAATGTATACAACTTCACCATCAAGCCCACCGTAAATTGCAAAATCATAAGCGGAAAATTTTACAATTGCTTTTTGTCCAAAGTATATAAAAGCGATATCAGAAGGCTTTACTTTCACCTCTACCAGGAGTGCCTGATCACTTGGTACTATCTCCATAATCTCTTGACCAGGTTGAATGACTCCTCCTATAGTATGCACAAAAAGTCTCTGTACAACTCCTTTCATCGGAGCCTGAACAACTGTTCTTGTTACCTGATCTTCTAATGCCGTAGAAGTCTCCTGAAGCGTTCTAAGTTCAGCTACAGCTTCATTTCTTTTTACCTTTGCATCACTCTCAAACATATAACGTGTCTCTTCTATACTGTTTTGGACCTCTTTAATAGCTGAATGTAAACGTGGAATAGATTGCTTTACTGACTCATACTTTGAACCAATATCGTTTGCCTCACGTTGTAATTTTAAGAAGTCTATTTTTGAGCGTACACCTTTAGCAACCATTGGCTCTGTCATGTGTACCTCTTGGGTAATCATCGTGTATGAAGATTTCAGATGCTTCTCTTGCGTATATGCTTCTTGAAGCTCCTGCTTTTTTTGTTTTAATCTCTCATTTAGTCCATCTAGCTTAGAGTTTAGTTGTTGTTTGTTTGTCTCAAAAAGACTACGTTCATTCTGCACAATTGTAGGAATTCTCTCTTCTAAAGATGCTTCAACAACAAAATCTTCGCCCTTTGCTTCTGCACTTAAGCGTGCTATTTTTGCTGCTAAAGCGTCAGTCTTGACTGCATTTGAACTCAAAGAAGATTTTGATTTTTGATTATCTATCTTTAAAAGCACCTGCCCTTTTCGTACCTCTTCTCCTTCACTTACTAGAATCTGTTCAACAATACCACCTTCAAGATTTTGAATAATCTGATTCTCACCGCTTGGAATTATCTCTCCATCACCTCTAGCAATCTCATCTATAAGTGCAAAATTTGCCCAGACTATAAATAAAAGAACAGCTGCAACCCAAAAATAAAGTATAAAACGTAAGCGTGTAGGTGCTACTTCAAGTACAGCTCCACTAAGAGAGTGCATAAATTCATAATCACGTTTAGAGAGCTTTTTTCTTTGTGAATCTCGCATTATTTACTCCCTCCAAGTTGCTTTAAAACACTCTCTTTTTGTCCATCTAAAAGGACCTTAGAGTGATGCATAACTATAATTCTATCGGCCATATCTAAAAGAGAATATTTCTGGGTAATGAGTAAAAAAGTCTGCTCATCAAGAGCATCTTGTAAGTTTTTAAGTAATGTCATTTCTGTTGTTTGGTCCATTGCATTACTAGGCTCATCCATAATCATGATTGAACTGCTTTGCATGAAGGCTCTTGCAATTCCAACACTCTGCTTTTGACCACCTGAAAGTCCAGCACCTCTCTCACCTATAGGAAGCTCATAGCCTAGAGGATGTGAGCGTACAAAATCTTCCACTCCACTCACTTGTGCGGCATAAATAACATCTGCAACGTCAGGATGCTGTTCACTAGAAATTATGTTGTCTTTTATTGTCCCTTTAAATAAAGTTATCTCTTGAGGAACATAAGAGGTGTAACGACGCATATCTGCGGGGTCAATTTGTGCCAAATCAATATCATCAATTAAAATTGTTCCACTAGTTGGCTCATACAGTTTTAATATAAGACGTGCGATTGTACTTTTTCCAGAACCGATGCGACCTATAAAAGCAACTTTTTCACCAGGTTGAATAACAAAACTTACATTACTTAAGGCAGGCACTTCACTACCTGGATAATTAAAGCTTACGTTTTTAAACTCTATTTTTCCTTTGAACTTTGGACGCTCAACAAACTCATGTCCAGCAGGACGTTCCGCATCTTTTTGTATAATTTCATTGAGTGTATTATAAGAGGTTTTTGCATCTGAGTAATTGGAAATGAGTCCAGCTGCCTGTCCCATAGGCGCAACTGTTCTTGAAGTTAAAATCACTACTGCTATAAGTCCACCCATTGTCAATTCAAACTCTTGAATAAGATAGACACCAAAGACGACTACAAAGACAGTATTTAACTGTATAAAAAGATTTGTAACGTTTGGAATTGATGAAGAGAGAAGACGTGTTTTAAGATTTTTTTCTGCTATCTCACCTGTTGACTCTTCCCATAGCCACTGCATTTTTCCACTCATTCTCATAGTTTTTACTGTTTCTATATTTTGCAGTGTTTCTATGAGAATTCCATTTTTCTTTGCACTTGCCTCATGTGAAGACTCTATACTCTCTTGTAGTGGTTTTCTCACAAACAGTGCATAAGAGAGTATAAGTAGCATAGTTACAAGAGGAACAAAAACAAGTACCCCACCTATGTAATAGATAACTGCTAAAAAAATTATGGCAAATGGAAGATCAATGAGCGCTGTCATTGTTGCAGTCGTAAAAAATGAACGTACAGACTCAAAATCTTTTAAATTACTTGCAAAAGAACCTACTGAGTGAGGATGTTCTGAGAGCTTTAAATCCAGTACTTTTTCAAAGATAATAGAAGACATAATTATGTCACTCTTTTTACCTGCAAGTTCTAAAAGATAACCTCGGGTTAATTTTAAGAAAAAATCTAAAATATATACGGCAACAATTCCAACGGTAAAAACCATCAGTGTCTCTTGAGCATTATTTGGGATAACCCTGTCATAAACATTCATTGTAAAAAGAGGTGTTGCCAAAACAAATAAATTGACTAATAAAGAGGCCCATAAAACATCTCTATATATAGGTGTCGAAAGTTTTAATGTACTCCAGAACCAATGTTTCTGTTTAATTTGGAGTGTTCTAGAGTTTTTTTTGTCGTATTCAAACTCTTTTTTAAGCAGATATGCAAAACCTAGATACTCTTTTGCGAGATCTTCTACGGCAAGCCACTGCTCTAGACCATCCCCTTCTGCATAAATGATTTTTGCTTCAGTTTTATCTTCGTTAAACTCTTCGAGTATACAAACATTATCATTACTCAAAAGAAGAATCATTGGAAGGTGTAGTTCTAAAATATCTTCTAGAGATTTTTTTACAAGAGTAGACTTTAATCCTGCTCGTGCTGCAACACGAGAAAAAAGAGACTTGGAGCTGTCTTTAGAAAAGAGCTTTTGTGAACCGTAAATTGGAAGACCTGCTAGCAGTGCTTCTTTTGTAAAAGGCTTATGAAATAATTTTGTAAAAAGAACAAAAACCTCTAATAGGGAGTCCTCATTAATGGTAATTGTATGTTGTTTATCCATATAGTGCCTTTACTTACTTTTTTATTGTTCTTTTAAAAAAAGTTCTACTTCTATTCTTCTGTTTGCCTGTCTTCCCTCTTTTGTCTTATTTGACTCAATTGGGTCAAGTTCTCCACGTCCTTTTGTACGAATTCGTGAAGCTTCGACACCCTCGTTTACAAGTGCCTCTTTCGTCATTTTTGCTCTTCTTTGTGAGAGATCCATATTCATCACGGCTTTTCCCACACTATCAGTATGTCCTGTTATTTCAACTTCATAAGCAGTGTTTTTCTTTAAGAACTTTGCAAATCTATCTATCTCAGAATAGGAGTCTTGTAATATTTTATCGGAATTTGGTGCAAAATTCAGCTTAAGTGTACTTTTTAAAGCACATCCATTTGGATCTACTGTTACGCCAGTAGGTGAACCTGGGCACTCATCTTTGTAATCAACTATTCCATCATTATCACTGTCTAAAGGACACCCTTTTTTATCAACGAAAACACCTTTTGGAGTATCTGGACACTGATCTTTATAATCTATAACTCCATCTCCATCACTATCAATTGGGCATCCATTCTTATCAACTTTCGAACCTCTTGGTGTTCCAGGGCATCTATCAAACTTATCAAACACACCATCTCTGTCGCTGTCAATATCTACAGGCTTACTGACGTACACACTTAACATAACGCCATTTGAAAGTGCTTCTCCTTCTGATGTTTCTTGTGTATACGCTTCATCTTCCCCGCCTCGGTACTCAACAACTATAGTATCTTGTGAAATATTTTGGTCTTGTAAATATTTTTTAACCTGAGATACATACTCTTTAGTATTTGCAAGCGTTTGATTCTGCTCTAAGTCACTAGTAAACCAGCGTTGAATCTCGCTTGCATAACTTTGTGATGCAACTCTTTTTTCATTTTCATCATCATTAAAACGTTGAGAATGACCTATAAGTGTAATTTCAAAGTATTTTCCTGCATCTTCAAGCTTTTTTATATAATCTGTTGCCTTTTTAAGTGTCTCACGAGACGACTCCTGAATCTCCTCATCTTCAAAAACAATCATTTCATAACGTTTAATCTGCTCAAAATCACCACTCATAAACTTGCTGTTCGTCTGATTTACATCTTTGTTTAACGGAGAGTAATCTTGCGTATAGATACCCGCATTTACAGGAGCTAAAAGACTCATTAAAAGTATCGTACATGTTACTACTCTATTTTGCATACTTTTTTTCATATCTAATCCCCTCATACTATATACTCAGCTCTATAACAACACGACGATTTAAAAACTTTCCCGATGGCGTAGACTCATCTGCTATTGGCTGCATTTCACCCCTTCCTTCAACTGAGAGCTTTTCCTCATTAACACCAAGTTTTATAAGTTCTCTTTGGACAGCGATAGCACGTTTTAGAGAAAGTTTCATATTTAAATCAGCATCTCCTTTCATACTTGTATGTCCTATGACTTTGAGCTTGTACATAGGGTTGTTTTTTGCAAACTCAGCAAATTTAACAATGTTTGAATAAGACGCTTTTTCTATAGTGTCACTATTATATTTAAAATTAATTCCCAAATTCACGGAAATTGGACATCCTTCATTGTCAACTTCATATCCTATTGGAGTATTAGGACACTTATCTTTATAGTCTTTGACTCCATCCATATCTAAATCAACAGCACAACCATCAGGAGAAACTTGAGCATTTTTAGGTGTTAAAGGACACATGTCTTTTGCGTCTATAACTCCATCACCATCACTATCTTTCTCGATTTTTTTACACCCATAAGGCATTATATTATCTTCTAAAATTGAGTTGTCACATAAATCTTCATTATCAAGGATATTATCTCCATCCACGTCTAATTTAACAGGTACTTCGTCTAAAACTTCCAGAGCTTCATTATCACTATAGAGATTTACTTTTTTTGTAAACTCTTTCGTGTCACCTAAGATTGCTAGCGGTAATAAACCCATTGCATCCAGAATTCTAAACTGAGCGAAGAGCTTGTCATACTCAGCGGTAATAATTTGTGAACGTGAATTGATAACATCATTTTGCGCAGAGAGTAAATCAAGTAAAGAGCGACGACCAAGATCATACTCTTCTTTGAAAAGCTCTAAAGTTTTCTCTGATAACTTTCTATAATCTCTTAAATCTTTTAATTGCTGATCAATCATAGTATACGCATTCCAAGAGAGGTCAAGCCCTTCAATAACTTGACGTTTTAAATCACGTTTAATCTCAATCTCTTGATTAATAAGGCTAATATCTTTTTGTATACTTGCACTATCCGCTCCCCCTTTAAAAAGGTTATACGAGAGAACAATTTTTGCCTGGAATCTATCATCGGCAATATCTATAGCCGGACCGTCTTGATAGTCGCTATATGTTTGAGAGAGTTCTAAATCTACTTTTGGATAAAACTCTTTTTTATGTTGTTTCCAAAGAGCCTGTGCTCCTTCTATGTTGTAACGGCTTACAAGTAGTGAAGGGTTATGGTTAATTGCATACAGATTGGCTTTTTCAGCGCTACTTGGCATTGGAATATCTAATAGAGGCTTCTCCATACTTCCTACATCTGGCATACGTCCAAGAATTCTTCTAAAGTTAAACTCTTTATCCTTTGCATTGTTTTTTTGTACAGTTAGATTTGAACGCGATAAAGAGAGAGCAGATTCTATCTTTTTTACCTCAGAATCCGTTGTAAGTCCAGAATCAAAAAGGTCTTTTACTTTTGTAAAAATATCTTCATTAATTTGTACATTCTCTCTTGCTGTTTGAAGCAATTCATACGCACGAAGAACGTTTAAATAAGCACTTGTCATCTGTAATGTAATATCATTTGTCTTCTCTACATAATTATATGCAGCAGCTAAAATACGAGACTCTTGATAGTCCACTTTGTGCATTGTGCCAAAACCATCAAAAATATTTTGCGTTAGGATTAAAGAAGATTCGTAATTCCCATATGTATTTTCAGATACATTGTGATTCCAATCATCATTAGAATCTTTAAACATCCCCTGTTTTGTTACACCGACAGAAGCTTGTAAATCCAACTTTGGATAATATTCTGACTCAGCAACGTTCAAGTCCTGTTGCGTAGCTCTGTAGTTTTTTAATCTCTCTTGAACGACCGGATTTGTGTTTACAGCTTCTAAAACACTCTCTTTTAAAGTTAGTGCATTAGCTTCAAAAAGCAGTGAACACAAGAGCAGTAGACTCATACCTTTTTGTAACATTGTATACCCTCGTAAAATTTATTGAACAAGTATATCACTCACTAGTGAAGAAGTAGTGAAATATACTCTTATAGTTGCTTTTAAAATGAAAAACTATTATAATTTGTTGCAAAAATCCTCAGGAGTGGCGATTTTATGTTTGTTTCTTCATACACAACTTACATACAACCACAAAGTTCACAAAAAGAGTTTTCTGAAAAAAAAGTGACTCAAAGTGATACTAAATTTCCTTATGCAATGCAGCTAAAAGAAGGAAGTTCTAGTGAATTATTTGAGACTTATCTTCTTAATCAAAAACTACCTATTTCCTATCTTTCAAAATACAAAGTTCTTAATAATAAACAAAAATTACAAGAATCTATACTCAAAGAGTCTCCTCCTAAAGAGTTAGAAAGTTATCACAAACAAAACACTCAACAGCAAGCACAAACCTCATACAAAGAGAACACAATGCTTTTTGTTCCTATCCAAAAAGTATATAAAGCTTTAGAATCAACAGAAGGTATCAACACAAAATTATCTAAAGACTCTTATGATGCACAAAAAGCTTTACTACGAGAAAAAATGCTCAATACCTACCGTACAAATCAGAACTACTACAAACTCTCGGCTTAAGCCTTAACTTTACTCTTCTTTATAAGCCTCTGTTCTTACAATATCTCCGTTGTCATACTGTTTTATTTTATACGCATGTGAGCAGACACCTTCACTTATTTCCATAACAAGCATCTGTAAAATCTTTTTACACTTTTTAGGTATCTCATAGTGCCCTTTCATACCTGTTAGGAACTGCTTCAGTGGAACTTTTTCATCCATTCCTATTACATTATCCCTACAACCAGTCAAACCTATATCACTCAAATAACAAGTACCTTTAGCAATTTGTAAATCATCTGTACCTACATGCGTATGTGTACCAACAATGCCACTGACTTCTCCCTGTAAAAGCATCATCATCGCTCGTTTTTCACTTGTTGCTTCAGCATGAAAATCGATAAAAATATTTTTCACCTCATCTATCGTCCGAATAGAATCTACTGTCTCTTTTGCACATCGAAATGCGTTATCACTATAAGGCATTGCAAAGTGTCCTAAAAGGTTGATAATGGCAAGTTTTTCACCTGCAACGTTGTAAACACGGCATCCTGTACCAGGAAGCTCTTCTGGATAGTTATGTGGACGTAATATCTCATGTGATTCAAATAGAGGAAGAATATCTTTTTTATCCCAAGAGTGATTTCCTCCTGTCATTACATCTACGCCATATGAGAATAGTTCACTGGCATTTTTAGCAGTCAATCCAAAACCGTGTGAAGCATTCTCATAATTTGCAATTACAAAATCTATACCCTCAGACTCACGCAACGAAGTAAGATACCTCGATAGCATATCACGTCCTGGCTTTCCTACAATGTCTCCTATAAAAGCTATTTTCATCTATAATACCTTTGGCTTGTTATTTCGAAGATAATAGAGTGTTGATTTAATAATGTCATCATCATCTTTGCTCTCCGATTTTATTGTCTCTTTTAAGTCATTATTATATGTAAACGTAATGTTTTGAGCATAGTTTGTAATCGATTTGACCTTTTTATTTAAACTGAGTAGTTTAATAACCATCAACTCTATAAACTGTTTTGTCGGCATATCAAGTTCACCAAATCTATCAATGAGCTCTTCTTCTATCTCATACACTTCTACAATCTCTTCTGCTTGAGAGAGACGTCTGTAAATATCTAAACGTAGTCTATCTTCTGTAACAACATCATTACTTATAAACGCAGAGATAGTAAGTTTTATATCAACTTTTGCACGTTCACTCTCTTTTGTATTTGCCAACTCTTTAATAGCATCCTCTAACATTCTTAGATAGAGTGAATAACCTATATTTTTTATATGTCCACTCTGTGCATCACCCACAAGATTTCCACCACCACGTATCTCTAAATCGTGATGTGCTAACACAGAACCGCTTCCTAAAAATGAGTTTGATTCCAATGCAAGCAGACGTTTTTTTGCCTCATCAGTGAGAGTCTCTTTATTTTGTACTATAAAATATGCAAAACCTTCTATATGACCGCGTCCAACACGACCTCTTAATTGATGCAAATCTGCTATACCAAACCTATCAGCACCATCTACTAAAATAGTATTCACACGAGGCATATGAATCCCTGATTCAATGATTGAAGTTGCTAACATCAAGTCATACTCACCTGCTTCAAACTTCAGAAGCTCTTTTTCAGTCTGCGCAGCTGAAACTTGTGAGTGAAGCATTAGTACCCGTAATTCAGGTAAAAGCGCTTTTAACTCTCCTAATTTGATTGGCATATGGTCTATGGAGTTATGTACATAAAAAACCTGTCCACCGCGTCGAAGTTCACGAAGGATAACCTCTTTTAAAAGCTTTTCGTCATACTCTTTTACAAATGTTCTCACACCCTGTCTTTCACTTGGAGGGGTCAAGAGCTGACTCATGGTTTTTATAGAACTTAAAGCCTGATTGAGTGAACGAGGAATAGGTGTAGCTGACATAGAAAGTAAGTGAATATCATGATATAACTCTTTAATTTTCTCTTTTTGTTTTACGCCAAACTTATGCTCTTCATCAATAATCACACACCCTAAATTTTTAAACTCCAAACCAAAGAGTGCATGCGTGCCTACTACACAATCTATCTCTCCAGATGCAAGCCCTTTTATGATGGCATTTTTATCTTTTGCAGAGACAAATCTGTCAAGTTTCGCATAACGAATTTTCAAATCCCTAAAACGCTCATCCAATGAGCGCCAATGTTGAGCAGAAAGCAGAGTTGTCGGTACTATAAATGCGGACTGAAAACCAGACTTATACGTTGCGTATATAGTGTTTAAAGCTATCTCTGTTTTTCCAAAACCGACATCTCCACTCAACAGTCTATCCATAATGTTTCCAGAGCCCATCTGCTCTAAAATATCCTTCACAGCACTCTTTTGATCATCTGTATATTCAAAACCAGCAAGTGCTTGAAACGAGTTAAGTTCTTCTTGAGAGAGGGTTATTTTCGGTGCTTTGATGAGAGCTCTAGCAGCTGCGGTATTTACTATCTGACCTGCAATTTCTAAAAGACGTTTTCGTACCTTTGCTTTTAACTTACCAAAACTCCCTTTACCGAGTCTGTCTAAAACAGGAGTTGCTCCACCTCCTGCTATGTACCTGTCTATATAATCCAAGTTTTCTACAGGCAGTAAAATTTTATCGTCACCTACATACTTTATAACTATAAAGTCTTTGACACCACCAAGAATTTCAGCCTGTTCGATACCTTCAAAAATACCTACACCATAATCTTCATGTACAACATAGTCTCCAACTTTCAAATCATCTAAAAGTATGGAACTTTTTCTACGTCTACGTTTTTTCTCTGCCTTATTCAACGAGATAACAAGTTCATCGGGCGTTATAATATTTAAAATATAGCCAGCATTAACAATAGATACATTTGCAGTATCATAAATACCTGCTTGCTTTATAGTAGCACTGTTTGCAGCAATTACAGTTATCTTTTTATCATTATGAAAACGGAGCAGTTGTTCCGCATTTGCAACGACCAACTCTCTTACTTCATCATTTTCTTCTAGGACCGGAAGATTAAAAGCCTCTCGTGAAACTTCAGGATTATTGATGCCGTACGCATCTTGTAAGAGATGTTCAAGAGTTTTTGAAAAATAGGCTATCTTACCTGATAAAAAGCTCTCTGCTAAAGTATCGAGATACCATAGTCCCAAAGAAGCAACATCTTTAACAAGTGCATCATAACTGCCCTCTTCTATTTTACTTTGCAACTCTCTATGCTTCTCTTCGTCTAAGGCATAAAATGCACTGGTAACCTCTAAAAAATCAAGTTCATCTTTTGTAGTTCTTTGTGATTCAAGTTCAAACTCTTTAATCTGTTCTATTTCATTATCAAAGAGAGAAATTCTGTATGGATTCTCATTTTGCGGTACAAAAATATCTATGATATCCCCACGAAATGAGATTTCACCTTCAACTTGTACCATATCTACAAAGCTATACCCCCAAAAAAGCATCTGCTCTTTAAAACCGTTAAGTTCTATAGTTTCTCCAAACTCTAATTTTACAGACGCTAAAAGTTCCGCTTTAGGAAGATGAAAAAGAAGCGTTTTAAGTGGAGAGATAACAAGTGGTTTATTTTTAGCTCTATAGTAGCTTCGCAGAGCATCAAAGAGTTCATGTAATTCCTCTTTATAAGAGCGAAGGTCATCTCCTCTACTAGCACGAAAGTCTGGAAAAACAATAACATCTTTCTTAAAAAATTTTGCAACACTCTCTAAGGAGTGTGCCTCTTTTAAGTCTTGGCAAATGAGTAGTTCTAAGTCATTAGATGAAGAATTTTTAAAATGATTAAAGAGTGCTGATTGAGACATTACATCACTTAAACTAGGCTTTTGCTATCTCTTCAGCTATGGCAACCTTAGGCTGTTGAGAGTCTTTTACTATAGAAGAACCTTCAAATATACCTTTAGATTCTATTACGAGTTCATTAGAAGTGATTTCTCCATTGACATGACCAGCAGCTTTAATTTCAACACGCTGTGCATCTACCTCTCCCTCGAGTATACCCTGAACAATTAAGCGCTCAACAAACACACTTCCTTTTACTTTACCGTTTTTACCGATGTTTACCTCTTTAGAAGAGTGTATACTCCCCTCTAGTTCGCCATCAATATAAAGATTACACTCTAATTCAATTGCTCCTTTGATTTTAGCACCAGCTGTGATAATGGTAGTGTTTGAGTCTGTGTTGAGAGTTGTAGATGGGCTGTCGCCGTTATTAAAGATTGCCATGGGATTTTTTTCTCCTTTTCAAATATCTCGTTATAGTTTTCTAGTGTCCATTTAATAAACCAAAATGGATTGACTACTCTGTGCAAAAATCGTATCTCATAATGAAGATGCGGACCGCTACTCATACCCGAATTTCCCGAATATGCGATAAGTTCGCCTTTTTTAACAAATGTGCCGGATTTTACCACAATTTTGTTTAAGTGCCCGTAGTAAGATTTAAAACCATATGAGTGTTCCAAAATAACCAATCTTCCAAAGCCACTTTTGTTATGTGTACCTGCAAACTCTACAATACCATCAGCTGTTGCCTGAACAGGTGTATTCATTTTTGCTTTCATATCTGTACCGCGATGAAACTCATTTCGGTTGAGTGTTGGGTGCATTCTATTTCCAAACTTACTCGTAATTCCACTGTAAGGTATAGGTGAGCCATTTGGTATAAGCTGTAATAAAACTGCCTTGTGTTGAGAATTTACTTTCGTAATACTCACTCGCTCTTGTAAAGACAAATCTTCAACTGGGGATATGCCAATAAGTATCTCAATCTCACTGAGAGAATCAGCAAGTTCATCTAACTCCTTCTTCTTACCACTCAGTTCAAGGTTCGTCTCATTTATACTCTCTTGCAGAGACCTGTTTTTTTCTTCTAAAGCCAAATAAGCTTGTTCTATAGAGTCTTTTTTCTCTTGTACCTTATCAACGCTGTAGTCTAAATAGAGAATTGTAGCTGAGGCTATAAGTACCATGCTTACTACAAATCCAAGAGCATAAACAAATGCCTTTTTAACAAACTTATGTATATTAAACTGTTTTACACCGTTTTCATCATGAATAGTAATTGTAAAATGCTTATCCACGATACACCTTTAAAAAAGCCTCAGCAACACTAAAAGAGCCAAAAACCAAATACTCCTTAGAGTTATCAATCTTATTAAACGTAGTATAACTATATCCAAGTTCTTCGAGTGTCTTTTGCATTAACTCTTTGTGTTCTATTCGTGTATCCTCGACAGTTATAATCTCAATATTTTCAACTATTGGTCGCAAAATCCTTAGTATCTCTCTGTAATTTTTATCTTTGTAACTATTATAGATTAAATTATATTTTTTACCTTTTAAACTCTTAACAATCTGCTCTGCTGCAAGCACATTATGTCCTACATCTAAAATGATATTGTTTGCTATTTTTGAGAGTCTTCCAAAAAGTTGTGCATTTTCAAACGCATCATTAGTGTACTCTATTTTAAGATACTTTAAAACTGCTATTGCAACACTCAGGTTATCTTGTAGATATTGCGCCAAAGAGAGTTGTGATGCAACTGCATTAATATTTACTAAATCAATTTCTTCTAGTAGCTCTTCGGCTTTATAAAAAAAGACTTTTTTGTACTTAGCTATACTCTTGGCAATATCATAAACTTCACTATACGGTTGTTGAGCTATTACAAGCCCTTTACGTACAGCGTTGAGTTTTGTAGTTGCGATCGCTGCTATTGTCTCACCCAAAAATGCTTCATGATCTTTACCTATAGGCGTCACAACCGTTAGTATATTTTCAAAGACTGCCGTTGCATCATGCTCTCCACCTAAACCGGCTTCTAAAACAATATAATCACAATCTTCATATACCAATATTGCTAAGAGCGTTGTATATTCAAAATAGCTCAAAGCATCTGCATCTTTTTTTTCCAAAAGAGTGAGAAGTTTTTGATGTGCACTCTCTAAAATCTGGTATGAAACGAGTTCTCCATTAAGCCAGATTCGCTCATTAAATTCTAAAATATGTGGAGAACTATAGTGACCTGTCTTATAACCGAGCTTGTAAAGTGCAGTAGCTAAAAAGCGTCCTGTCGTTCCTTTTCCATTTGTACCTATGAGATGAATAATCTTAGGAAGTTTCAGCTCTTTTCGTATCGTTTTATAAACCCGTGGCATACGAGTATAATCTATCTCATCATAATACAGCGGTTTTACATTTAAAAAAGTCTCTAACACGGTTACTTTTTAAACTCCACTCTATTTCTCCCTTCATTCTTAGCTTTATAAAGGCAACTATCAGCTGCATTAATGGTATCTTGGGATGAAAGATGACTTTTTCTCTCTGCCACACCTGAACTAACAGTAACATTCATACGTTTACCCTTATACAAAAAACGTGCGGCCTCAACATGTTTACGTACTTTTTCTGCAAACACAACACCTCCTGGTGCATCTGTTTCACTTAATAGTGCCATAAACTCTTCTCCACCAAAACGTCCGACTACATCGACAGTTCTACAATCTTTTTTCAAAATTTTTCCAAAAGCTTTGAGTACGGCATCACCTGCTTCATGTCCAAAAGTATCATTAACATTTTTAAAATAGTCCAAGTCAAACATAACAACTGTATAGTCTCTCTGGTATCTCTGAAATTCCGCCTCTTTGACCTCTAAAAACTCATCAAGTGCACGTTTATTATAAAGTTTTGTTAAAAAATCTTCTTTAGACTCTTTTTTTGCAGCTTCAAGCTCTTGCTCTAATTTATTGACCCGTGCACTTAAGAGATTTACCTCTTCAGAGTGAGTTCTTAAATCTTTACTCAGTAACTGTGTATTCTCTTCTAGTGCTACAGCAATAGTATAAAGCTTTTTGTGTGCCGCTTTAAAATCTTTTACAGACTCACTGTTATAGAGTTCCAACTCTTTTTTTATATCTTGAATCTCTTGAGTTGAAGAGTCTGAACGCTCTATCATATCTATCAAACGTAGTGAAAGTTTATCTAACACTCCGTCAATAGATTTAATCATCTCATTAACACTCTCTTTATCAAGTGCAATACGCAGTGAGATAACAGACTTGATGTCATCTTCAATGGAATTACTCTGAAGTGTTTGTGGATTTTCTCGTATATTTTGACTGATAGAGGCTATTGTCTCGTTAACACTTGAAGCTATAGAGGGGACAAAAGAAGCGACAAGTAATTTAGAAATCTTCTCTAGTAGTATGTTGTCTTCTTCTGCCAATTCAACTGCTGCTATTTTTAGGTTAGATACAGTCTCCCGTAAATTTGTTGTATCTAATTTTCCAAGGGCCTTTAATCTTTGTAAAAAAGTATCATCATACGTGGTTATAAAGTTCACCCATCTTTGACGAAACTCATCAAGTTGCTCTACTTTTGGATTGGAATCCAGAAGAATAATGCTCTTCTTTGCAAGCTCAGCAGCCTCATAGTTATGTAAAACCTCAACAACTTGTAAGATACGTTTGGAGAGTAATTGCTGTGCATCAAGCAGTTGACTACACTGTGAAGAGTTTGTTCTATTGAGTTTGGAGATTAAAAAACGTGTAAATTCACTCATCGTTTTTATGCGGTAGTTTTCAAGCTCCTTTTGAAACTCAGGATTGAGTGTTTTTGAAAGTTTTTCTAAATGGTTACAGTCTTCAACCTGCATACCTGCTCTTGCTGCCTCTTTACAGAATGCTTCAGCATAAAAATCGGGAGTAAGTTGTTTTCCTTCAGCCTTTAATCTCTTAAGTGTATTTGTAATAATAGCCTGAATTGTCATACCTTACTCCTTAGATAATCGTGAGCCTTCTGCTGAGACTTGTGCAATAAAAGAGGCAATCGCCTTTGTTGCGCTAAATTTAATAGCATTAAACCTGTCTTGATCAGTTATAACAGCATTTGGATCGACTGCAAAATCATATGTACCACGCGAGTTATAGTTTCTTTTACTCTCTTTGGTTGTTCGCTCAACACGCATCATAATCGTTGCTCTATATCCTATAATAAATCCGTTGTTATCATACTGAACTGGGGTATATGTTGGAGGAGAAATACTAAAGAGAAGATTTGTATCTGCATAAGACTTATCAACTAAAGAGGCATGAAAAACTTCTATAATCGCACTATCAACTGCATCTTTAATAACAACCGTATTTTCAGGGTCTTGGGATGAAATAACGATACTTGTACTTACCTTCTCACCAACAACACTACGAGCATATTTTGAGCTTGGTTTATATCCACAAGCACTAAAGAAGATAAGAGAAGAGAGTAAAAGAAGTTTTACAGCCCTTCTGCATAACAACATGACTTAGCCTTTAATAACAATATTTACAAGCTTTTTAGGTACGACAATCTCTTTGACTATCTCTTTACCTTCAAGCCACTTCGCTACAACCTCTTTAGCGGCAACTAAAACATCTTGCTCAGTAGCATCTATAGCCACCTCGACTTCGCCTCTGCGTTTTCCGTTAACTGAGATTCCAAGCATAACACTATCTTCTACAAATACCTCTGCAACAAGTTCTTGCTTTGTAAGATTATTGAGTCCAAAGTACTCTTTTGAAATTTCCCAACAGACGTGTGGAACTACAGGCTCCATAATAGAAGTTAAAATCCAGTATCCTTCACTCCAAACTGCACTGTTTGATTGTGCATTTAAGGCATTCATAGCTTCCATTACACCTGCAATCATTGTATTAAAAGTGTAACGCTCTTCATAAACATCATTTGCTCTTTGCAATGCTTCATAGACTTTTTTACGTGCAAACTTCTCTTCTTTACTTAAAGACGCATGTTCAATTTGTGGCTTTACATCTGTGGCAACTATATTTGAGCATCTATCATAAAATCTTTTGATAAATTTATATGCACCTTCTACAGCGCTGTCATTCCATTCAAGTTCCTGTGTCGGAGGAGCCGCAAATAAAATAAAAAGACGTGCAGTATCTGCACCGTACTTTTCAATGATGGCATCAGGGTCTACTGTATTTCCTTTAGACTTTGACATCTTCGCACCATCTTTAAGTACCATACCTTGAGTAAGGAGTTTATCAAATGGCTCATCAAACTCTAAATAACCTAAGTCTCTAAATACCTTTGTAAAAAAACGAGCATATAGAAGGTGTAAAATAGCATGTTCAATCCCACCAATATAGTGGTCAACTCCCATCCAGTACTTAATCTGTTCTGCTGAAAAAGCCTCTTTTTCCCAATTAACTTCAGATGCACAAAAACGTAAAAAGTACCATGAAGACTCAACAAATGTATCCATTGTATCTGTCTCACGAAGAGCATCTCTCCCACACTGAGGACATTTACAGTGCTTCCAAGTTGGATGATTTTCTAAAGGATTACCTTCACCTGTAATCTCTACATCGTGTGGTAAAGCTATTGGAAGATTTTCTTTTTTTTCCATAACAATTCCGCAATCATCACAATGAACAAAAGGAATAGGAGCACCCCAATAACGCTGACGACTTACACCCCAATCTTTAAGTTTATAATTCGTCGTTTTCTTTCCAATAGTTCTATCTTCAAACATTTTAATAATGTCATACTGTGACTTTTTAGAATTTTTTCCACTAAATTCTGCTGAGTTTACTAATTCACCAACTTCTGTAAAAGCAGATGTTGTTACATCCCACTCACCTTCAAAAGGTTTAATTACCTGTTTAATCGGAAGCTCATATTTTTTTGCAAACTCAAAGTCACGTTCATCATGTGCAGGAACAGCCATAACTGCACCACTTCCATAATCCATAAGAACAAAGTTTGCAATCCAGACAGGGATAGAATCTCCTGTAAGTGGATGAATAACATTTAAGCCTAAAGGAAGACCTGCTTTCTCTTTTTGTCTATCGATTGAAGATGTATTTTTCATCGCAGTTATTTTTGCAATCGTGTCTGCGTCAAGCAGCTCATTTTCAATCATATATGTAACAATTTTATGCTCAGGTGCGAGTGCTGTATAGGAAACACCATAAATAGTATCTGGACGTGTAGTAAAAACATCAAATCCCTCAAAAGCACCTTCTAATAGACCATTACTCTCATTGTCAAAAAACAAATCAAAAGCAAGACCATTAGACTTTCCTATCCAATTCTCCTGCATAGTAAGTACTTGCTTTGGCCAGCCACCTTCAAGCTTTTTTAAGTCCTCTAAAAGTTCATCAGCATAAGCAGTAATCTTAAAGTAGTACTGATTCATCTCTTTTTTGACTACTTCAGTACCACAGCGCCAACAACCACCATCTTCAACCTGCTCATTCGCAAGTACTGTTTGATCATGTGGACACCAGTTTAAAAGGCCTTTTTCTCTGTAAAGAAGTCCTTTATTGAACATGTCAATAATAAAACCCTGCTCAAACTTCGTGTAGAGCTCATCAGAAGTTGCTAATTCACGTTTTTTAGAAAATGAAAACCCAAGTGAGTAGAACTCGTTTTTCATATAGTCTATATTGTCATATGTCCAACCTTTAGGGTGTGAACCATTTTTAATAGCTGCATTCTCAGCAGGCATACCAAAACTATCAAAACCTATAGGGTGTAAAACATTTTTTCCTTGTTGTCTGTGATAACGTGCAAATGCGTCACTAATAGAGTAGTTTCTTACATGTCCCATATGAAGACGTCCACTTGGAAACGGGAACATACTGAGTATGTATTTCTTCTCTTGGCTAAAATCTTCACTAGGCTCAAAACTGTCGTTTTCTCTCCAGTAATCTTGCCACTTTTTTTCTATATTTTGCGCGCTATATTCCAATGTAATCTATCCTAATACTCTTCATGTGTTTTTGAACTCTCAATGTATACAAGTCCCATTGAGAAAATATTTGCTATTAAAGCTCCTAATGCTAAGGCTATAGCCCAACTATCATCACCTACAATAACAAGAAAGACAAATGCAGGTATCAAGTGCAAGTCTGCGACGAGTGAAGATGCAAGAAGTTCCGCTGAGAGAAGATTTCTTACTCCAATTTTTAGTATTGTACTAATCAAGTTCACACTTGCAGCAATAAAGAGTGATGCCGCCGTGTTTTCATATAAAAAGCCCGCTATTGATGTTAAACTCATCAATGAGAAAAATACATATATTACCTTACCCCAATCCATACTGTCTTTCCTTTAGTTTTTTTTAACGCAGAGTGTAATTTCTTTATAAAAAATTATAGCAAAATTACATCACTCCAGATTCAAACTGCTTACGCATTCTCTCTTTTTCAGCCTCTTGTTTTGCCTTATGTGCCAATTTTGCATGGTAGTTTTTCACATTAAATCCAAACCACATTAAAATTGGAGAAGCTACAAATACAGAAGAGTATGTTCCCACAATTACACCCACAAGAAGTGTAAATGCAAATGGATGAATAATCTCCCCGCCAAACATGAAAAGCGTAAAGATAACAAAAAACGTCGTCAAAGACGTAAGTGTCGTACGAGCAAGTGTTCTAGTAACTGACTCGTTTATAATTGACTCCAAATCACTGTTTTTGCTTGTAGTAATTCCCTCACGAATACGGTCAAAAACAATAATAGTATCGTTAAGCGAATACCCTAAAAGTGTAAGAAGTGCTGCTAAAACATCTAAGTTTACATCTATTTGAAAAAGAGCCAATGCTCCCAAAGCAATTGAAACGTCATGTATGAGTGCTACGATAGAAGCAACTGCAAATCGCCATTCAAATCGAAATGCAACATAAATCAAAATCCCGATTGTCGCAAGTATAAGAGACATTATCCCTTTCTCTTTTAGCTCCGCACCAACCGTCGGTCCAACTATATCCACTCTACGAATTTCAAAATCACCACTCCCTTGAAGTGCCTCTCTTGTTAAATCTCCAATGTCTGTGGTGACACTTGCCGTTGTTGTTTTCATTCTAACAACGACCTCATCTACTGATCCAAACTCACTAATTGAAGCACCATCAAAGATGGCATTACTTTTAAGTTTTTCGCGCATAGCATCTATGGGTGCAATACCCTCATACTTCACTTGGATAACAGTTCCACCTGCAAAGTCTACACCATAGTTAAGACCTTTTACAGCAAGCAGAGCATAAGAAGCAAGAAGTAAAAAAATTGAAAACGCCATAGCAAGTTTTGACTTGCCCATAAAATTAAAGGTCTTTGTGTATTTAAAAAATTCCATAACTATCCTTTAATTCCAAACCAGAATTTATTATTTTTACTCTTTGCAATTTTGCTCTCTAGCATCTGGTAAATTCCATGTGTTCCAAGAATTGCTGTAAGCATAGAAGCCAAGATACCTATACTCATAGTAATAGCGAAACCTTTAATAGCTCCAGTTCCATAAGCGTATAAAACAACAGAAGCAATAAGCGTAGTAATGTTCGCATCTAAGATAGCACGCATTGCATTAGCATATCCCTCTTCTATGGCCTTGTGCATAGACTTACCTTCATAGATAAGTTCGCGTATTCTCTCTGAAATAATAACGTTTGCATCAACAGCCATACCTACCGTAAGGACAATACCTGCCATACCAGGAAGAGTAAGTGTTGCTCCAAAGAGACTCATCACAGCCAAAAGAATAAAAAGATTTGCAACAAGTGCTATATTTGCAATAATACCTGCAACACGGTAGTAAAAAATCATAAAAACAATAACTAAAACAAAACCGCCCACTAGAGCTACTAAAGAAGCTTGAATACTATCTGCACCAAGACTTGGTCCAACAGAACGCTTCTCCATGAGATAAATTGGTGCTAAAAGTGCCCCTGAACGTAGAGCAATTGCTAAATCTTTTGCTTCCATTACAGTATAGTTTCCAGAAATCTGTCCACTACCACCACCAATACGCTCATTTATATTTGGTGCAGAGTAAACCTTACCGTCTAAAACAACTGCTAGACGCTTCCCTACGTTACGACCTGTAAAGTCTCCAAATATTTCTGCTCCCTCAGCATTAAGAGTGAAGTTGATAAGAGGACGATTGTTTTGGTCAAATCCCATAGCTGCATCAGTAAGCATTCCACCATCAAGAATTGGAATCTCACGAACCAAGTACTTAATTTCAGGATTTTTCACATCTGGCAAGATAACATCACCATATGCCGCAGCATCTGCACCACTCATGTTATATACACGAGCATTTCTATCTTCATCTACTGCCATGAGTTCAAGTTTTGCCGCACGAGAAATAAGCTCACGAGCACGCTGTTCCTCTTCTTGTGTTTTAATACCTGCTAATTGAACTAAAATCTTTTCATCGCCTTGACGAGCAACTACAGGCTCAGCTAAACCAAACTGGTCAAGTCTGTTTCGTATAGTTTCTATAGCCTGATTTATAGCATCTTGTTTTGTCTTTTCTATCTCTTGAGGAGTTAATTTAAGAGTGACCACCTGTTTTTGTGTAGTAATCTCAGCACCTTCAACAGCAGATAAAAATTCATTAATTTTTCCTGCATCATCAGCATCAAGATATTCAAATGTAACAGTTGTAGCATCAAAAGTTAAAGCATCAATTAAGATGTCATTTCGCTGTGCAAAGTGCTTTACACTCGCTGCTATAGATTTTATACGACTCTTGGTTGCTTCATCGGTTTTTACACCTAAAAGCATATGTAACCCTCCTTGAAGATCAAGTCCAAGAGTTACTTTCTTCCCACCCTCTGTCTGCAAAAGAGAGGGAACTGAAAAGACTACGCCAAAAACTATAGCAAGAGCAAAAATGACTACGCGATAATTAAGCTTCATCCTCGTACTTCTTCGCGATTGAGTCTTTTGTAATTTTTGCAGTCACTTCATCATTCATTTTAATTGTGAAAAATTTCTCTTCAACCTTTTGAATAACAACTATAAAACCACCATTAGTAATAACCTTATCACCTTTAGTCAGAGACTCAATCATAGCCTTTTTTGCTTTAGCTTCATTCTGTTGTGGACGAATAATTACAAAATACATAATTGCAATTAAAAATATAAACGGTAAGAGTTGAGAGATTATTTCCATCTGTTAACTTCCTTATTGTGGGTAAAATTGCGGCGATTATACAAAAACTATACTAATAGTAGTCTAAATTGAGTACAATTTCAGCATGAATGCTCTTTACAAAAACATTTCTCTTGGAGTTCTAACAGCTCTACTCTTTAGTGCTTTTATATATGCTCAAGAGTATAACCTTAGTTATAAACTTTTCAACACACTTTCTGGACTACTCGCTTTCACACTGTTACTCTACATTCCAAAAAAAGCAACACTCTTTACAGGTTTTTTGATAGGTATCTTCTGGTTTTACTGGATAGGTTATAGTTTCGAGTATCAGGGTGTTGGTTATATGCAGCCTATTATTACACTCTTTTTTGGTATTGTTTATCTCATTTTTTTTCTTCCCCTTTATTTTACAGACAAGCCCTATTTACGAGCAATTTTTCTCTTTCTTTTGAGCTTTTTTGAACCTTTTGATTGGAACTGGATGCAACTTGAACTTCTATTTGTAGAGAGTTACATAGGCATTTTCAAATGGCAGTTTGCAGCTGTTTTAACTGCTCTTGCTTTACCTTCTCTTATGCCAAAAAGTTATAAATTTGCTCCCCTGTTTCTTTTACTCATTAGCTTTAACTACATATCTCCAGACCAAAGAGATGCACCACTCACAATTAAACTTGTAAATACAGATGTAAAGCAGGAATTCAAATGGACAAGAGAAGCTCTATCACCTACAGTTGCAATGATTTTTCAAGAGATAGAAAAAGCTAAACAAGAGGGTTATGAGCTCGTTGTCTTTCCAGAGTCCGTGTTTCCTCTTTTTATGAATCATTCACCAAAACTCATAGAGAGACTTCAAGCTTTTTCTTATGATATTAGTATCGTTGCGGGAACACTGCTCAATGAAGATGGGAAAAACTACAATGTCACCTATCTCTTTGAAAATGGAAACTATTTTATTGCAAAAAAACTTGTTTTAGTCCCATTTGGAGAATATATTCCCCTCCCTGAATTTGCACGTAAATTTGTAAATGATACTTTCTTTAATGGAGCAAGTGATTTTATAACTGCAAAGTCACCTACTGACTTTAATATTCGCGGTACTAAATTTCGTAATGCAATCTGTTATGAGGCGACCTGTGAAGAGCTTTATGAAGGCGATGTAAAGTATATCATAGCGACAAGTAACAATGCTTGGTTTACTCCTTCTATAGAACCGATTTTACAAAATTTACTCCTAAAATTTTACGCACGAAAACATGACGTAACAATCTACCACTCCGCAAACTACAAAGGCTCAGGTGTAATCAAATAGAAACAACTTTTCTGTATAATAAGCCAAAAATATAACGTAATTAATCTCAAGGAGGATTTCTTGATCCAGAATTTAAAAAATCCAAAACTTTATAATAACCGTGAACTCTCATGGCTTCAATTTAACACAAGGGTGCTCAAGCAGGCGCAAGACGATTCACTGCCTCTTCTTGAACGCCTAAAATTCCTTGCAATTTACGGTACAAATCTCGATGAATTTTATATGATTCGTGTAGCGGGACTCAAAAAACTTTTCTCTGCGGGTATTATTGTCTCAGGAGCAGATAGACTCACACCACTGCAACAACTTCGTGAAATCCGTTCATACCTCCATCAAGAACAGCAGGTAATAGAGCACTGTATGAACGGTATACTCAAAAAACTTGAAGAGCAAGGCATATTTATTAAAGAGTATAAAGAGTTAAATCAACACGATAAAAACACCCTCAAACGCTACTTTAATGAAAACATTTATCCTGTTATTGTTCCAATCGCAATTGATGCGACACACCCTTTTCCTCACTTAAACAACCTAAGTTTTGGACTTATAGTAAAACTCAGTGACGAAGATGACTCGACTATAGAGCGCTTTGGTCTTATCCGTGTGCCTCGTGTTTTATCACGCTTTATAGAACTCGGCAATGGAACATATGTTCCAATTGAGACACTCATTGCAGAACATATAGAAGACCTCTTCCCAGGACACACACTCATCAAATACTCTTCATTTAGAGTTACGAGAAATGCCGACATGGAGATTGAAGAGGAAGAAGCAGACGATTTTATGGAGATTCTTGAAGAGGGTCTCAAGCTTCGTAGAAAAGGAGAAATGGTACGTTTAGAAGTTGGTAGTAGCGGTGATGAAGAGGTTATAAACTTCTTTAACCGCCATACAAATGTCTATAAAGATGACATATATAGATTTCACACGTTTTTAAACCTTTCAAGTTTATGGCAAATTGTTGGAAACAAAGACTTTGCACACCTTTCATTACCGCCATTTAAACCAAAAATGCTCCCTCCATTTGATACAAACGAGAGTATTTTTGCAACCCTAGAGAAACAAGATGTCCTACTTTATCACCCTTATGAGAGTTTTGAGCCAGTTATAAAACTCATACAAAGCGCGGCAAAAGATCCTGATGTGGTCTCAATTAAAATGACACTCTATCGTTCTGGTACCAACTCACCTATCGTGCAAGCTTTAATGAGTGCAAGCGAAAGTGGTAAACAAGTGACTGTTATGGTTGAGCTTAAAGCACGTTTTGATGAAGAGAACAACCTCATCTGGGCAAAAGCACTTGAAAAAGCTGGAGCACATGTTATTTACGGAATTAAAGGCTTTAAAGTACATGCAAAAGCAGCACTTATTACTCGCCGTAAAAACGGAAAACTAAAACAGTATGCTCACCTAGGCACAGGAAACTACAATCCATCAACAGCAAAAATCTATACGGATATGTCCTATTTGACAAGTAAAGATGAGATAACAAATGACCTTACACGTTTCTTTCACTTTCTCTCAGGCTTTAGTAATAAAGGTAAACTCAACGAGCTCTACATGGCACCATCACAAATTAAACCAAAACTTCTTTCACTTATACAAAATGAGGCACGCAAGGGTTCTGAGGGACATATAATTGCAAAAGTAAACTCTCTTGTTGATGATGATGTGATTCGTGCGCTCTATAAAGCGAGTCAAGAAGGTACAAAAGTTGAACTTATTGTTCGTGGAATATGCTGTTTAAAACCTGGGATTGAAGGTGTAAGTGAAAATATTTCAGTTATCTCAATTCTTGGAAAATATCTTGAACATCCACGTATGTTCTTCTTTAAAAATGATGCAACACAAGTTTATATCTCAAGTGCCGACTGGATGCCGAGAAACCTTGTAAGACGTATAGAGCTGCTAACAGGTATAAAAGACCAAACAGCTAAAGAGAAAGTTTTGCAGGTACTCAATTTACAACTTGCAGACAATACCCTTGCACATGAACTTCACAGTGACGGTACTTATGCAAAAGTGAAGCAAGTAGAGGGACAAAAGCCCCTAAACAACCACAAATTTTTAGAAGAATATGTAAATAGAATTTCCAAGGCTAACAAAAAAATGACAGCAACTGACATTCAGCAGATGGCCGCACGCTTTTTCATGGAGAGCTAATATGATACATAAGTTTAAGAACATAACACCGTCTGTTGGGAAGAACAGTTGGATTGCAAGTTCTGCGGATGTCATCGGCGATGTAACTTGCGGAGAGGAGTGCTCTATATGGTTTGGATGTGTTGTACGCGGTGATGTTCACTATATAACTATTGGCGATAGAGTAAACATTCAAGACCTTAGTATGATTCATGTAACACACTATAAAAAAGCTGATAAAAGTGATGGCAATCCAACAGTTATAGGAAGTGATGTGACTATAGGACATAGAGTTATGCTCCATGGATGTACAATCGAGGATGCCTGTCTTATAGGAATGAGTGCTACGATTTTAGATGGAGCTATAATAGGAAAAGAGTCTATTGTAGGAGCGGGTGCTCTTGTGACAAAGGGAAAAGTATTTCCTCCACGTTCACTCATCATGGGCTCACCTGCAAAAGCAGTTCGCCAACTAAATGATGCAGAGGTAGAAGAGCTCTACGCATCTGCAAAACGCTATGTAGCGTTTAAAGAGGATTATCGAGTTTAAATCCTCTTTTTATTTAAAAGATGTATTTTACACCTGCGTAAATACTTGAACCACGAGGAGACTCAATAGCGCTCTCCTCATACTCAACTAAAGCCTCATAATGGTTATTAATATGGTACTCAATACCGCCACCATATACAACACCACTATCATCACCTTGAGTCTCTAAAGCATCAATATCTTCATGTTCAAACTCATAACCAACTTTACCCATTAAACCAATGTGATGTGTTATAGGAAATGTGTACGTTACATCCATCGCATATGTCCAGTACTTTGCCGTACCGCTTCTTGGCTCTTCACCTACGCGAGTCTCTGTTACCTTGTTTGTAGAGTAAGAAGTATCTAACTCCAGAGCAAAATGGTAAGGAAGTCTGTAACCGACATCAATTCCTATACCGCCTCCCATATCTGCATCAAGTTTTACATCCTCACCCTCTGTTAATGACTCCGATGTAGTCATTAAAGCTTTGGCAATTATATAAAACTCTCCCTCTTTTTCATGGTGTTCTCTTGCCATTGAAGTTGTCGCAAGAAGCAGTGAAACCACTGTAGCTGTAGTTAGTTTTTTAAACATTTTTATCTCCCAATATTTGTCTAGGGCAATATTATAGTCCAATAAACTAATAAAGACTTTACTTGAGTTGTCTACTTAATTCTCTATTTTTGTTCTTTTTTAGACTATCGGTACATATATTTCTGTACGTAAATCCTTAACTGCAATTCCACTCGGGTCTAAATCAAGATACTTTTGCACTTGAGGCTCATCTCGCAAGGCTACATTGTTTGCTACAATCCAATCACCCACTGATTTAAATGTCTCTCCTAGTAGCATATAGTCACCCTGATGTAAAAACACAGCATACTTACCACCACTAATCTGCTTACGCAAAACCTCTCCCTCTTCTTTTGGAAGAGTTCCATGAAACTCTATACAAGCGTCATAACGCAAGTTTTCAGCCTCTATAATGGTTGGATTATCATGTGAAATTCCATATCGTACAGCTACACGCTCAAAAAGATTGTGTTTTGTAATGTACTCGACCATACTTATCCACGCTGCGTCCGCTGACTCTTTATAATCACCTCTTTTTCGTACAAAGAGTACTTCTATTGGATCCATTTGAACTATTTTGGGTTCTAACATACTCTCTCCTTTTTGTATTTTTAACTTTTTTGAAAATTCACGAGGAGAGGTACCAAAACGTTTTTTAAATGCTTTTGAGAACGAAGCATTTGTCTCATAGCCACTCTCCATTGCAATATCGGTAATACTCTTTTTTGTTTTGAGTTTAGATAAGGTATTTTGTAGGCGTATTTTGCGTACATAATCAGCCACATTCTCTTGCATAACTGACTTAAAAATTCTGTGAAAATGGTACTTAGAAAATCCTGCAACTTTAGAGAGTTCCTCTAAGGTTAAGTTCTCATTGTAATGCTTTTCAATGTAAAATACAACCTTATACACCGACTCTATATACTCTTGCTTTAACGACATAACAACTCTCTTTTCAAAAAGTAGTGGTATTATAGGAACTATTCTAAATTCAAACTACTCCATACTTGCTAAGATTTTAAATCTGGAAAATTATTGATAATGGCATCATACGTTTTATGTGTTTTAAGTGCTTCTATGACAACATCTAAAGGCTCATCATATAACTCTGCTAAATCATACTCATTTTCTTGTAAATCAAACGCGAGCTTCTCTTGTGGAGGAGTAAACTGTGCATCTACACCCTTTTTATTGCCACGAGCATCAACTCTATACCACCCATACTCTTTGAGATAAACTGCATTCAAACCATGCAGACAGTAAACATCTTTCACATACTCTGAACAAGAGAGTCTTTGATAGCAAAAAGCTGTGGGAATCCCATTCGCTCGTAAAAGTGCTGCAAGTAAAATGCTTTTTGCATAACACCAGCCAGTTTTATACTTCAAAACATCACTGGCAATATATGTGTTTATATTATCTTTATAATCACCCGTATGTCGAATCGTATCTCTCACATACTCAAAACAGGCTTTTGTAATGGCAGCATCACTTTCTAAACCCTCAGCGAGTTCTAAAGCCACTCTTTGAATATCTGGATGTAAAAAATCTACATACTCACTTACTTTGAGATACTTTTGCATAACTACTCCATCTTTTCAACTATCTAACTTCGTATTGTTCATAAAATTATATACAATACAGAACTAAACCATAAGAATAAGTACAAATATGAATACAATTACATACGAAAATAGAGAAATTACACCTTCTAAAATAGTCTGCATAGGAAGAAACTATGTTGAACACATCAAAGAGCTACATAATGAGATGCCTGATGCAATGGTACTCTTCAACAAACCAAACTCAGCTATCTCAGATACTCTCTTTTACTACAGTGAAGATACACGTTTTGAAGGAGAGATATGTTTTCTCATACAAAATAAAAAAATAGCAGGCGTTGGGCTCGGTCTTGACCTAACAAAAGCTGACATCCAAAACAAAATGAAAGCCAAAGGCTTACCATGGGAGCGAGCAAAAGCCTTTAACGGTTCTGCGGTTTTAAGTGAGTTTGTTCTCCTTACAGACGATGTTAGTTCCCTTAGATTTGAGCTCTATAAAAATGATGTTCTTACTCAATTTGCTAATTATGAGCTGATGATCTATAAACCAGATGAGATGCTCAAAGAGATTCTTACGTTTATGTCTCTTGAAGATGGCGACATCATAATGAGTGGCACACCAAAAGGAGTTGGTACTTATGAAGTTGATGATGTATTTACAGTAAAACTTTATACAAATGAGGCACTGCTTCTTGAGTCAAAATGGTTAGTAAAAGAACTACTAGAGACTCTTTAGTCTTCTAGACGACTACTCTCCCAAATCGGTTCAAGTATAAAACGTGCACCTTCACTGTATGTAGTGTCAAGATAAAGGTTGTAACCATTTTTATACGCTAAATTTTTAGCTATTGACAGACCTAAGCCAAAACCATTCTTATCTCTGTTTCTACTTTGGTCTATACTGTAAAATGGTTCAAAAACCATTTGCGAATACTTTTTACTAATACCGACACCGCTATCTTCAACAATTATGGTATCGACACTCGATTTAATCACAATATACCCTTCACTTGTATATTTAGAAGCATTATGAAGTAGATTAACAAGAATCTTTTTCAATGCGGTCTTATTAAAATAGACTAAATTATTTGTTGAAACCTCACATATTAAACGTACATTTTTTGGCGTGCGTATAAGAGGACACACTTCTTGTTCAAGAAAATAATTTAAGATAATCATCTCTTTGTTGTTAAGCTTTAAATCACTCGACTGTATATAATCAATAACTTCTGTAGACAACTCATTAATATATGCTGTCTCTCTTTTGAGTATTTCAGTCACTTTTGGAATATCGTTATATTTAACTATTCCATCATCCAACTCTTCTAAGTAGCCATTTATAATAGTCAAAGGAGTCCTAATGTCGTGTGAAAGTGACTTAATTACTGTACTGAGATTTTCATTGTGATTTTGTAACTTATCATTACTCTCTTGGAGTAGTTTGGTCTGTTCGACAACCTTGGCTTCGGCAATTTGATTTGCGTTTATCATAAAGTTTGCCATTTTATTGACTGATTGAGCCAACTGACCCAACTCATCACTTCCATGATTTCCTATTCTCTCATCAAACTTTCCATTAGAAATTTTTGATGTAATGCGAACTATACTGCGAATAGTTTTAATAATCTTATTTGAAATCAAAAGACTTAAACCTATGATAAACAAGATACCAACACTTACAATGATAAGTTGGTATTTTTTTATCTCCTCAATCGGTTCCATCAACTCTTGAATGTCTTTTTTCACAACGATGACCGACTCTAATACTTTATTGTAATGAAGTGACAAAACAACTCGTGCTTTTCTATAGTCCAGTGCATCTTTGAGAGTTTGATGTTTGGTGTCTGCACTCATAATCTGATGCGATATATAATTATTGAAATCACTATTGGTGCAGTACATTGGATAATGCGAAAACTTTAAAGGGGTAAATAAAATGAGTTTATTGCCATTTTTACTCCCCATAAAAATCTCACCCGTTTTTCCTATCTCAACATCATTGGTAAGTAAACTGTTTAGATAGCTCAGTTTTATGACAAATATAGAAGTACCTATCAATCTATTTTTATCAAGTATTGGAGAACTAATGTACATAAGAGGCATCTTCTTGTCACTAACATACTCAAGTTTTGTCATTGGTGTATGACGATTTGCTTCCAAAAGTCTTTTAATAAAGTTATTTTCAGCGTCTATTGTGTCTAACTTTGAAGCGATTATTTTAAACTGGCTGTCCAGAATGACAATGTCGACAATATCTTTTTCACTTGCATAAGAAAACTTCAAAATGTTAGAAACTATATGCTGAATTTGTAAATTGTGAAACTCATCATACTCTTTGAGCTTTTCAAAAAGATACATTCTTGTATTAAAAAGCTCTAACTTATCTCTCATTTGTTGTATATAGAGGTCTATTTTATCTTCTGTAATACTCCCTATAACTTCTAGTTGTTGCAGGGAGCTTTTTGTTATATACTCCTCTACATACCGTGTGTAAAGATAGTTAATTGTACTTACAACAAAAACTACCATTACTAAAAGAGGCAGTAAAATTTTATACTTAATACTCATCTACTTTTTACATCCTTGTAGAGTGTAAAACCAACTCCTCGTACAGTTTGAATTATCTCTTCAGTTGTGAAATGAGAGATTTTTTTTCTAAGCGTATAGATATGTGTACGAATCCCTTCTCTATCTATATTTCCAAGATCTTCATTGTACAAAATTTGTGAAAGTTCATCTTTGGAAAATATCTTAATAGGATTACTAAAGAGTGTTTCAAAAATCAGATACTCACTTGGAGTTAGTTGTAGCTGTTCGTTATGTATAAAAAAACTTTGCAGCAGACTGTTATGCTCAATAAATTTTTTATACTGTAAAGGAGATTGGAGAATTTCAGCCCTTCTATGAAGGAGTGACGCAATCTTAAGTGCCAAAAGTTTTGGTTGAAAAGGTTTTGAGATATAGTCATCTGCTCCTAAACTATATGCTTTTTCCTTACTCTCATCCAAATCTAAAGCACTGACAATAATAATCAAAGTATTGAGATTTCTTTTTCTCAGCTCTTTACACAGAGTTAAACCATCAATTCCGGGAAGCATAATATCCAAAGAGACCAAATCAAAATCTTGCGTCTTAATGAGTTCCAAAGCCTCTGTACCGTTTAGGGCAACATGGACATCGTACTCATCTTTATTGAGACGATTTGAGATTAAATTAGCAATGTCTAGTTCATCTTCAACAATTAGGATTTTATGCTTCATGCTTAAAACGTAGACTGTAAGTCAGTAAAAAGATAGTCGGTATCTTTTGCAGCTATATGGCAACTTATACAGCTTTGAGTACCATGCATCCAAGGAGTATACTTCTCACCACTCTTCACAAATCGTGCGTATCCCCAGTTATCACCATCATGATTGAACTTTTTAGAATCTTTAACCATATACTCTACTCTTTGAATCTTATCAGCTTCAAGTGCGCTAGGAAAGAGTGTCATCTCTTTAACAGACCAGCCGATTTTGACAAACTTACTACCTTCTGGCATAACTTTTAACTTATTTTTTAAAGCATTATATCCTATAGGATTAGCGAGAATATAACGCAACTCATTTTTATCGTTTCTAAAATGTGTCGCAACAATTTTGTAGTTTTGATAATCTTGTATCTCTGCAAAAGAGAGATTATTATCAGGCATTACCATATCTGGAAGTTTCGTATCATATTTTTCATATGTATCAGCCCCAAAAAGAGAACCAAGTGCCACTATAAGCATAAAAATGTATTTCATACCAAGCTCCTTATTTAAAATTTTCTATTTATATTAAATCCAAGATGTAGTTTATCGCTATTTGTTCCCATAGACATTGTTCGAGGATCCATATTTGTTGAGTTTGTCGCAAGAATCTCAAAATGGTGTGCATATGTCTGAAACTTTATACCAAATGCATACGAGTCATATTTACCAGAAACACCATCTACTTTGTCAACTTGCGGATAATACTCACCCAAAATTGAGAGTTTTTCTGTAAAAGTCAAAAATGGCATAAAGTTATTTACATTGAGGTCTATACCACCACCCATAATTTGATGTTTGTAATATGCATCGTATCCATAATTAACAGTAAAATTCAGATGTTCAAAGTAATTTGGTGTTTGTAAAGAGGCGATAGTATGATAACTCGAATGATATTTTTCAACTCCTTTGTTTAAACGAAATCCATTCGCTCTAATACCAGCTTTAAACCAAGTAAAATCATATGAATACTCTAAACCTACTCCATAAGCACTCTCATCACGTGTATGGTCAACTCCCAAAACTAAGTTGTCAAAAAGTGCATACTTTAATGTAAGGTACATATTACCACCATCATCGGCACCAAAAAATCTATCTACATCATCAATTTCACCATAAAACCTATGTCGAATTCCAAATGCACCCTCACCTTGTAAAAGTACGTTTGGTGTATCTAAACTCAACTGACCAGATTCAAATGCAAAACTCTCCTTGCTCATAAGAGCAAGAATTAAAAGTAAAAAAACTCTACGCATTTTTTACTTCTTGAGGGTAGCGATGAAAGCACTTAAGTTTATGATTGCCTCATCCGACAATCCTTGCGCTATACTCACCATCGCAGGGTGTCTATTATTCGGGTTGCCATTATCTCTCATATCTTTTAGTTTTTGGTCTATGAGCGCAGCATCTCCATACTTTGCAATGACATTATCAACACCTAAAGGTGGTGTTTGTCCATCAGTACCATGACAACTTGCACACTTGTTTGGATCAGTAAAAATCACTTCTCCCAGTGCAGCTGCAGCAGCCGTGTATGGAGAAGTCTCAACAGTTGATGTTTTTTGTGCCTCAAGTTCTACGACATGCCAAACACCAGCGACCCAATCTCCTGTCGCATCACCAGCTTTTGCATCTTGAAACCAGTAGTAAAGAGGTTGTCCCTTGTACGTTGTCTGTTTTGTTGCTATAGGGTCTCCATTAGCATCTTTGAGTGTTTTTGTAAGGTCTCTATCTATAGTTCCAAAGTCAGCTGCATCAAGCCCCTTAGGTAAATTAGATAAATCTTCAGTATAAAACACAGGCCATCTCGCCTCACAACTTCCTAAAGGCATAGCGTCCGGTGTACCATCACAATTACTTACGTTTATGTCGTCTTTGTCATACACATAGAGTGTCATGCTGTTGACACCAGTTAAGTAAGTCTGTGTCATGCTATTGCTTGCTTGTGAAAACTCTGTCTGGGAATCATTTGTACCTGCCGGTGCATATATTAAGTGCCAAACGTTCTTAACATTATCTCCATTGACATCACCCTCAACACTGTCTCCATTGAAAAAATACATAGAATGTTGTCTGTATGCTAAATGACTCGTATTTGTATCAAAAACCTGTATATTTGTACTCTCAGTATTACTACCCGTAAAGATTGGCCATGTTTGCTGACACGTTGCATCACAGTTTGTTACGTTTAAAAAGTCATCATCAAAAGTATATAGTGATAAACTACTCTGCGCATCTATGAGATAATTTACCTCTCTTTGCAGAGAACCTAGATTCGTATTTAATGCAGACTGATAATTAGCTTCTTCTTCAGAATCATATGTATCTCCACATCCAGTTATTAATGTAATTGTTGCCACACTCGCAACTACTAAGCGTATTGCTTCTTTCATATTTTCACTCCATTTTTGATTTTCAAAATAGAGTTTAAAAATTATTTGTGAAGATTATGTGAAGATTATTTATTTTTGCTTGGGAGAAAGTAAATTATTTTATTATAAAGGGAAAAATCTCTGTAGAATTTCATCTTCACTTATTTTTCAAGTCAGTCATAAGTGAAGATAGTATGTAGTTATAAATATATATAGAAATGCTTACGTTCTGTAATCTGCATTTATTTTTACGTACTCATAACCCAAGTCACAACCAAACGCAGTAAATGCGCCAGAAGCGATTCCAAGGTCACAAGAAATTGTAAACTCACTCAGTTTCATAATAGCAGCGGCTTCTTTTTCCATCTCTGCATTAAAAAGAAGCTTACCTCTTTCATAAACACACAAATCGTTAAACTTTATAGTAAGTGTAGCCTCATCAGCTTCTACACCACTTGCTCCAACCGTTGAAGCAATTCTTCCCCAGTTTGGGTCTTCACCATAAAGTGCAGTTTTTACAAGAAGTGAGTCAGAGAGTGCTTTTGCAACTCTCTCAGCTTCAACATCATTTTTCGCACCAGTTACATTATATGTCACTAGTTTTGTAGCACCCTCACCGTCTCTTACCATTTCACGTGCTAAAAAGAGCATAATTGCATGAAGCGCTTCTGCAAATGCTTCTTTATGATAAGCACCGCTTTTGCCGTTCGCAAAAAGCATTACAGTATCATTTGTAGAAGTATCCCCATCAACACTTGCCGCATTAAACGTTGTGACGGTTGCTTCATCTAACATTTTTTGCATCTCATTTACAGGAGCATCTGCATCTGTAGTTATAAAACAAAGCATTGTAGCCATTGCAGGATTTATCATCCCTGCACCTTTTGCCATTGCACCTATATGAAATGCACTTCCATCTTCAAGCTCTACACGAAATGCTTTTTCTTTTGAAAAAGAGTCTGTTGTCATAATCGCTTGTGCAGCTGAATGAGGATTTTTCATACTCAAATCAAAAAGCTTTGTCCCATTGATAATTTTCTCTTTTGGGAGTCTTACACCAATAACACCTGTAGAACTCATCAAAGGGTTTACCAGAGTGTTTGGTAATGTTGAAAGTATCTCTTCTATATCACTCACTCCTGAAGAACCAGTCATTGCATTAGCATTTTTAGAGTTTATAAAAACAAAGTTTGTCTGAAAATCACCTTTTGCTTTAAAGTGTTTAATAGGCGCTGCCGCCATTTTATTTGTTGTAAAAACAGAAGCTATATTACACAGAGTATCAGAATATATAAAAGCCATATCTTTTGCACCTTTAGCTTTTAGTCCTGCACTAACACCATCTGCGTAAAATCCCTCTGCTGCACATACACCAGAGTCTAACTCTACTAATTTATACAAATTTAATCTCCTTAGGTTTTATCCTTTTTCTCATTAAGTCTCTTGTTGTTTTGATACCATTACGTGTACCTATTACAAGTAATTTACACTCACTTGTAATCAAAACATCACCACGTGGCATACTAATAAATTTCCCATCTTTTTTTGTTATACCCACTATTGATGTATTTGCTATTTCACGAACATGTGTCTCTTTGAGTTTTTTCAGAACTGCCCAACTATAACGTGGCACCTCAATCTCTTCCATATTTAAAGGATTATCACTCTTATATAAAAACTCTTCAAGTAAGTTTTCCATATCTGGACGTGCCGCCATCGCACTGATTCTTTGTGCAGTTAGTTTAGTCGGTGCGACAACAGTATCTGCCCCGAGTTTTTTGAGCTTTTCAACATCACTCATACTCTCAGCAGAAGATATAACATAATAAGGTCTTGGCAAATCATGCTCTTTTTCAAAAAGCCTTACCGACGCAATTATCGCAATATTATCAGCGATAGAATTCGAAAGTGTTATAAGACCTTTCGCAGAAGAGAGATGTGCTTTTAACATTGCAAGTTCAGCATGAGGTTCACCATGTAAATAATGTGGATACTTATTTTCAAGTGCCCACTCATGTATCTCTGGTCTTGGGTCTATGACAACAAAGGGAATATGATTTTTACGCAATTGCTGTGTCACTTCTACAGTATAGTCATTATGATAACAGACAACAAAGTGTTTTTTGAGTCTGGCAATTTTGTATAACATTCTTCTCTCCTTAAGTATTGAGATAATTGTACCTTTATTTAACTCCGCAACTAAAATACCCACTGCACTTGAAAAAACTGCAAAACCCGCAATAATAAGGGTAATAGTAAAAATTCTCCCTGCATCAGAAATAGGAGCAATCTCTCCAAAACCAACTGTTGTAAACGTGACACCTGTTTGGTATATAGCATCCATAATGGTAAAACCATCAATAATCATGTAACCTATGGTACCGAGTAGCATTACAAATACAGTTAAAATTAACGGAAGACGGAAAGCCTTAAGCTGTGGGTATATTGGGGGAAGAAGTTTTGGTGCAGGTTTGGGAGATGTCTCCCAATTTAGAAATTTACGAATCCTAACAAGAAGATTCATAAGTTAATCCCTAGGTCTTAAGAATTTTTCTTAAGTGTACGAAGCTCTCTAGCAGAGATCTTTACCTTTTTAGTTGTACCATCTTCTAACGTGATACGTACAGTTCTTAAGTTTAATAAAAAACGACGTTTAGTTCTGTTTTTAGCGTGAGAAACATTGTTCCCACTCATTGGGCCTTTGCCACTAATAGCACATTTTCTTGCCATCTGAGTATCCTTGGAATGATATTTAAAGTTGCGGATTATACCAAATAAAAGCAAAACTTGAACTTAAGTCATACATCTTTGCGTTTATAGAATGCAACTTTATATTTTTTTTATATTCATAGAGATAGAATATAGGACATTATAACAAAAAGTAGTAGATTTTGATAACACCAGATAAAATAAATGCATTCATAGAAAGAATCCCGCCTGCACCTCAAGCACTTCAGACAACATTGCGTCATCTCAATGCCCAAGACCTTACTAAGGCCGCGACAAGTGCAAAAGAAGATTTGGCACTCAATGCGTATCTTAAAAATATTGTAAACAAACCAATCTTTGGTTTTAGACATGAAGTGAGTGATATATCGCAAATCTTTGGTATTCTGGGTGTTGCAAAATCACAACAAGCAGTCTACAACTATATGCTTACACTTCTCTCTCCAGATAAATGGAAACTTTTTAGATTAACAAAAAGCTCTTTTTACAACCTTCAAGCAGAGCTCACTGCTAATTGGCAAAAAATTCTTAAACACCTTGCGATAGAAGATAAAGAAATAGAAAGTTCTATTGCTCTACTTCCAGCAAGTATTATTGTGAGTGAAGCACTATTTAATGAAAAAATCGATGATGTGAATCTCTTACGCAGTGTAAACGCAATTGACCTCAACACTATTTTAAAAAGATTATGTGAAACAGACCTTTTTGATATTTCAGAAAAGATTGCGCATAAATGGGAAATGGATCCAAAAACTGCACAAATAGTTCAAGCAGCTTCAGGGATAAAACCTTCAGATGACGAACAGATAAACTTGCTTGGTAAATGGATGCATCTGCTTTTATTTTTTACACTCTCAAAGTCACCTTATGTTCAAGCAGGACTTAATGATTTTATAGATTTTCAAATCGAATACGTAGAGAGTATCTATTCAGAGTTTATGGAAGTGATGGAGATTCAATGAGAGCAGTAGTTAAAAACGGAATCGGAGTTTTTCATCCGCAAGGTTTTCTCGATGGAAATGAGAGTGCAACACATCTGAGTATAGAAGATATAGAAGCTACAATCAATAATAACGCAGTGATGATACTTGTTTCATTGAAAAAAGTTATTTTCTTTAACAGAAACGGGCTTGATGCTTTTGTAAAGATGTTTAAAAAAGTCCGTGCACAAACCCAGGCAACAGTAGGTTTTTGTGACTATGATTCTAAAAAGTATCAAACAATACTCAAGTTCTATAATAATGAGCTCAACTTCTCACTTTTTCAAACGCAGGAGATTGCCTCTCTCTTTGCATCAAGCTATAAAAATAAAAATAAAAATGTGCTCCTCTACAGCGAAGACAAATCCCAACGTGCAGCTATGGCAATTGAACTTCATGATAATGGGCATAATCCTATTGTTACACAAACGTACGAGGAATTTTCCCAAAAATCTGAAGCCGAAAATGCTTATGATGAAATTATTACAGACACCTATTTAGGACAAATGGGGCAAAGTGTTGCAACACGTGTAACAGGAAACGCAATTATTTATACCCTTACATCCTTTTTAGATACAGATATTAGCGATACATTCAATATCGCCTACCATAACAACTCTCTAAACGTAGGCTTTCGTCTTTTTATTTTTGATTGTTATAAAGTTGTTAGTATGAATATTCATGCCCTAAACTTTTTCTCAAAACTGGCCTCTTCAGCTGCAGAATACAACGCTACTATCTGTTTTGTCGGTATGACTTTTGAAAAAACACCGAAATCTTTCAAAGAAACGCTTGAAGACTCTGGAATCATGTTTTTCCCTCAAATGGATGATATTCTCAAAAACAAAGAGCTCTTAGAAGAGCTTGGTGCAAGCAGTGCGGCAGTGGTAAAATCTAAACGTATGCTCAACAAAGCAACTGTATCTGAATTGCCAAACTTCATCGATGCAACTGTAGCAACTATAGAAATGATGACGAATGCAAAAGCAGTGAAAAGCGATGTACAAATTCAAGAAATTACAATTAAAAATACAGATGATATGATAGGAAGTTCAATTGGATACTATGGTGACTTAGATGGAATGGTAGTTCTTGTTTTTCCACTTGGGATTGCAAAAAAAGCCTGTGAACTGCTAATAGGCGAAAGTACACAAGATATTGAACTTGTTCTTGACACCTTAGCCGAGCTTGTAAATATTGTTGGAGGAAAAGTAAAAACACTTCTTGGTGACCACAATATAAATGTAGATATAACACTTCCAAGGACCTACCCAAATATAGAGAGTTTAATGGAAATAATTGAAGGAAAAAAAGGAGTACAGGTCGACCTTCTCTTTAACCAAGAGAAGTTTCTTTTCTTCTTAACAAGATAAAAGCTACTTTTTTTTATAATTGCAAAAACATAAAAGGCATAAAAATGATGAAAGTAGCACCAAGTGTTCTCTCTGCAGACTTTGGAAATCTACAGCGTGATGTTGAAGAGATTTGTAATGCGGGATGTGACCTTGTTCATGTGGATGTAATGGATGGACACTTTATACCTAATTTAACTATTGGTCCAGTAGTTGTCTCTTCAATAGCTAAAGCTGCTACAAAACCTTTAGATATTCACCTTATGGTCGAAAACAATACTTTTTTTGTTGAACTTTTTGCTCCTTTAAAACCTGAATATATCTCATTTCATATAGAAGAAGAGAAGCATCCGCATAGGCTTATTCAAAAAATTCGTTCTTTAGGTATCAAACCTGCAATTGTACTCAATCCTCATACACCACCGGAATCTATAGAGTTTCTTCTACAAGACTTAGACATGGTACTACTGATGAGTGTAAATCCCGGTTTTGGTGGACAATCTTTTATAGATACAGTAATAAAAAAAGCCGCTCGCCTAAATGAGATGAGAAAAAAAATAAATCCAAACTGCCTCATAGAAGTTGATGGTGGAGTAAGTGATAAAAATGTAGTAGTACTTAAAGAGGTAGGAGTAGATATAGTCGTCGCTGGTTCTTATGTTTTTAATCATCAAGACAGAAAAGCTGCAATAGAGAGTCTCCAAATCTAATGCGTACAAAAATCTGCGGCATAACCTCCTATGAAGATGCTATAGACGCAATCAATGCAGGAGCAGATGCTCTTGGCTTTGTATTTTATAAAGAGTCACCACGCTATATCTCGCCAAAAAATGCTCACAATATTATCAAACGACTTCCTCCTTTTATAGAAAAAGTGGCCCTATTCGTAAATGAAGATGTACAAACAATAAATGATATGTGTAAAGAAAGTACTGCAACACTTGCACAACTGCACTTTGATGCAGACGAAAATATTACAAATTATTTAGACATCCCTTTCATTAGGGTTGTTCGTGCACAGTCACCTCAAGATGTTCAGCTCTACAGTGACTCTTATAGACTTATTGATGCTTACTGTGAAGCGTATGGTGGCTCTGGAAAACGCATTAACATTGAATGGTTTGATGGAGTGGATTGTTCTAAGATAATTCTAGCAGGTGGACTAACAGCCCAAAATGTAGCTTCATTAAAAGAGTATGGCTTTTATGGTGTTGATGTAAGTAGTGGCGTTGAAAAGTCTCACGGTATCAAAGATAAAACGAAAGTCGAAGAGTTCATCAAAAATGCTCAATAAAGATTTCCCTCTTGATGCAAAAAGTGTTAACAGACTTGCAACACGTGGTCTGCCAATGGAAGTCCTTAAATCTCAAATAGATGAAAGTCTCGACCTTTTTTTGGCACTTTCAAGTGCTCAAGGACTCAATATCGTCAAAAAACAAGGCTACTACTTTTTTGATACAAAGTATATAAAACTTGAAGATGCTGAGTTTTGTATAGTAGATATAGAAACTAATGGTTCTAAACTAGAGAAACATCAAATAATTGAAATTGCAGCACTTAAAGTAAAAAATGGCGAAATTATCGATAGATATGAATCTTTGGTATATGTAAAAGAGATTAATCCACACATTACCGAAATAACAGGAATATCTCAAGAAGATACACTTGATGCACCAGACCTTAAAACCGTCATGTGTGAATTTAGACTTTTTTTACAAGACTCAGTATTTGTAGCACATGATGTGAAATTTGACTATAACTTCATCTCAGGAAGTATGCAAAAAGTTGGACTTCCTCCACTCTACAATAGAGCACTTTGCTCACTTGCTTTAGCGGAAAGAACTATAGTCTCTTATAGATACGGATTATCATACCTTAATGAGTTTTTACACCTTAATCCAACTGCCACGCATCACAGAGCAATGAGTGATGTCATCACTACATATCATCTTTTTATTATGGCACTTCAAGAGTGTAAAGAGACACTCAATAATGTAGAGGATTTAATAAAATTTTCAAGAGAGGGGGCTAGACTTAAAAGACCAAAATTTGACCCTCTTCTACCTAAAGAAGAAGAATAAAAGAAGAGTAGTTCAGACTACTCTAAAAATGCTCCAGGTGCAACAAGTTTCGTATAGCGTTGCTCCATACGTTCTTCTTGACTCATTCCTTTAAGCACTTGTAACTGCTCCAAAAAATACTCTTTAATAGCATCCGCTGCTGCTTCTTTTGCACGGTGCGCACCAATAAGTGGTTCATTGATAATGTCATCAATCAGTCCTAACTCTTTTAAATCTGCACTCGTAATTTTCATTGCGTTTGTTGCAGATTCAACTTTTTTAGGATCATTCCATAAAATAGCAGAACAACCCTCTGGAGAAATAACACTAAAGACAGAGTAACGCATCATAGCGAATCTATCTGCTACACCAATTGCAAGTGCACCACCAGAGCCACCTTCACCAATCACAACAGATATGGTAGGTGTATTAATCTCTGCGAGTTCTAAAAGGTTACGAGCAATAGCTTCACTCTGATTTCGCTCTTCTGCACCAAGACCTGGATATGCACCCGGAGTATCTACTAGCATTAATATTGGCATATTAAATTTTTCTGCAAGTTTAGCTGCACGAAGTGCTTTTCTATAACCTTCTGGATGTGGCATACCAAAATTTCGCTTGAGCTTGTTTTTCGTTCCACGACCCTTTTGCTCACCGATAACCATAACTTTTTCATCGCCAATATAACCCATATAACAGATTATAGCGGCATCATCACGGAAGTGTCTATCACCATGTATCTCGTAAGCATCTCTTACTATTAAGTTAATATAATCAAGGGCATAAGGACGGTCTAAATGTCTTGCAAGTTGGAGTTTTTGAAAGTCAGATAGATTTTTATATATCTTTTCTACTTCTTTGTCTAAATTCTCAGTTAACTTCTCAACAGCAGTATAGTCGTGACGTACCTGTGCAGAGATAATATCTTCTTGAATATGTTTTATCTTCTGCTCAAAATCTAAATACGTTGCCAATGGAACTCCTTAGTTTAGATTTTTTTGAAAATTAAAACGCCGTTCGTACCGCCAAAACCAAATGAATTACTCATAGTTACGTTTAGCTCAGCCTCTCTTGCACCTTCAGTTACATAATCTAAATCACAATTTTCATCAGGTGTTGTATAGTTAATAGTTGGAGGGATAATACCATCTCTCATAGCCATTAAACAAACAACAGCTTCAATTCCACCAGCAGCACCAAGACAGTGACCAATTTGTCCTTTGATAGAACTCATTGGAGGACAATTCTCTTTTCCACCTAAAAGTTCTTTTACCGCTGCAGTCTCATTTTTGTCATTAATCGGTGTAGATGTACCATGAGCATTTACATAATCAATTTTTGGTTCACCTGCCATTTTATATGCTGCTTTCATTGCACGAGCAGGACCATCAAGGCTTGGAGTTGTTATATGATTTGCATCACCACTCTCACCAAAACCGATGATCTCACCATAAATATTTGCTCCACGTGCAACAGCTGAATCGTAATCTTCTAAAATAAGTGCTGCTGCACCCTCACCCATAACAAAACCGTCACGGTCAGCATCAAATGGACGAGATGCAGTTTTTGGAGATTCATTTCTTGTAGAAAGTGCTTTCATCGCAGCAAAACCACCAATACCAACACCTGTCACAGCAGATTCCGCAGACACTACAAGCATCTTATCTGCGCCATTACAGATAATAGTTTTTGCAGCCTCGCTAATAGCATGCGTACCAGCTGCACAAGCTGTTACACTTGAGAGGTTTGGTCCTTGTGTACCATGTTCAATTGACACAAAGCCACCAAGCATATTTACTAAAGCACCAGGAATAAAAAATGGAGATATTTTTCTTGGACCTCTTTGGTCTAAAATGATAGAGTTTTTCTCAATTGACGGAAGTCCTCCAATACCTGAACCAGCACTAATACCAAAACGTGTCATATCTGTGTCTTCAGGTAAGTTGGCGTCTGCCATAGCTTCTTGAGCAGCTTTAAGACCTAAATGAATAAATCTGTCAGCTTTTTTCACCTCTTTTGGAGACATCACAGTCGCAGGATCAAAGTCTTTTACTTCACCTGCTATTTTAACAGCATACTCTGAAGGATCAAATATTGTGATTTCGTCAATACCACACTCACCGGCACAAATAGCTTTAAACGCTGTCTCTTTGTCATTTCCAACTGAGTTAATCATTCCTAGACCAGTTACTACTACTCTTCTCATATACTTCTCCAATACAATCTATAAAAATATTTTTAGTAAGAAATACTAGCAGTAGTTATCACTAAAAATATTTTAAAAGCCGAGAGATTTTCTCGGTCTTTTAAATTTTAATTTACTAAAATTATTTGCTTTCTATATAAGCAACAACATCCGCTACAGTAGCGATTTTTTCTGCTTCTTCATCAGGGATTTCGATATCGAATTTTTCCTCTAAAGCCATTACTAGTTCAACTACATCAAGGCTATCAGCACCTAAATCCTCTACGAATTTCGCATCCTCTTTTACCTCATCTGCGCTAACGCTTAATTGCTCAACTACTACTTCTTTAATATCATCGATAAGTGCCATTATAGCTCCTGTGTTTTATTTTAATCGTGTAATTATAACAACAATAGCTTAAACAAGCCATTATGCCATATTCATTCCGCCGTTAACTTTGAGTGTCTCTCCAGTAATGTAACTAGCGTGATCAGAGAGTAAAAATGCCACTGTTTCGGCAACTTCACTCGCGTTTCCAAATCTATTCATAGGAATTTTTGATGTAAAAGAATTTTTTATATCTTCACTTAATCCATCTGTCATTTCAGTTGCAATAAATCCTGGAGTTACAGTGTTATATCTAATTCCACTACTAGCCGCTTCAATAGCAAAACTTTTAGTCATTGCAATTACTCCGCCTTTAGAAGCTGAATAGTTTGTCTGTCCAGCGTTACCTGTTTCACCAACAATTGAAGCAATATTTACAACAGAACCGAACTTCTTTTTACGCATTACTTTCATAGACTCTCTACAGCCGATAAAACATGATGTGAGATTTGCGTTTATAACTGACATAAACTCTTCAGTTTTCATACGAAGTGCCAACTTATCATTTGTAATTCCTGCATTATTTACTAGATAAGCAAGTTCTCCATCACAATCTACAATGGTCTTAATTGCATCAACGAAAGCGTCTTCATCACTCACATCAAAACCAATTACAGCGGCTACTCCACCTGCTGCTTCTATTTCTGCTTTTACAGCATCAGCCTGAGCAGCACCACTTCTATAGTTTACCCATACCTTTAAACCAAAACCTGCAAGTGTTTTTGCGACTTCTGCACCTATTCCACGGCTTGAACCAGTGACTAAAACATTTTTTCCACTAAATTTCATACTTTCTCTTCTCTCCTCAATTAAACTAAACTATGATCCATCTCTTTTGGAATCTCAAGACCCATTAAAGAGAGTACAGTTGGTGCAATATTATTTAAACCGCCTGTTTCAACCTTACTTACACCCTCAGCCTCAACAAAACACCAAACTTTTCCTACAGTATGATTTGTTAAAACATTTCCTTGATCATCAACCATCTCTTCACAGTTTCCATGATCAGATGTAAGGACAAAGGCGTACTCTTTCTCTTTTGCTTTGTCCAAAATTTTTCCAAGTTCCGTGTCAACTGCATTTACTGCAATTTTTGCAGCTTCATAATTTCCTGTGTGTCCAACCATATCACCATTTGCAAAATTAACAACTATAAAATCATACTCAGCATCCATAGCATCTAAAACTGCATTACCTACTTCTGCGGCACTCATTTCAGGTTTCATATCGTAAGTTTTTACATCTGGAGAAGGAATAAGTACACGTGTCTCGTTCGCATATGGCTCATCTATACCGCCATTTAAAAAGAATGTAACATGAGCATATTTTTCAGTTTCAGCTGTATGGAACTGCTTTAATCCAGCATTTGAAACAACTTCTGCAAGTGTATTTTTTGGAGACTCTTTTCTAAAAAGTACAGGATATGTAAAACTTTTGTCGTACTCTGTAATCGTTGCAATATTTAGTTGGAGTTCTTCTCTTGAAAAACCATCAAACTCTTTTGCACCAAGTGCACTTACCAACTCACGCATTCTGTCACTTCTGAAGTTTATAGTCAGTACACTATCACCATCTTGCATTCCTTCATATCCCGAAAAAGCCGTTGGTTCAACAAATTCATCTGTTTCACCTATAGAGTATGAATGTCCAATATAAGCAGCTGGTTCAAAATCTGTTTTTGGAGATGCCTTCACTATAGCATCGTAACCTCTTTGAACTCTTTCCCATCTATTATCCCTATCCATGCTATAAAAACGCCCTGAAATCGTAGCAATAGAAACATTTTCATTTACATGCTCATTAACTTGCTCTAAATATTTTTGTGCAGATGTAGGGGATACATCACGACCATCTGTAATAAGGTGTAAAAAAACTTTTTTTCCGTTTTGTGCAGCCAAATCAGCTATACCCATAAAATGGTCTATATGAGAGTGTACACCTCCGTCACTCATTAATCCAATAAGGTGCAGTCTATCTGACTTAGAAAAGAGAGCTTGTAACTCTTCGTTACTTTTCATAGTACCTTCTGAAAGAGCAAGTGATATTTTGACTAAATCCTGATATAAAACACGTCCACTTCCTATAGTCATGTGTCCAACTTCAGAGTTACCCATCTGGCCTTCCGGTAAACCAACACTCAGTCCAAAAGTATCTATAAGTGCATGTGGTGTCTCTTTAAAAAGTCTGTCATAAGTTGGTTTATGGGCATTGTAAAAAGCGTTGCTCTGCGTCTTTGCAGAGTACCCTATTCCGTCTGTTATCACTAAAATTGTTTTTTTATTCAACTTTAATCCCTATAGAATTTATTTATTGTACGGATTATACTATAATGTCGCTTTTATTCTTAAACAAGACTATATTTATTAGGATTTCTTTTGCTATTTTGGTTACACGAACTCTTTCACATTAACATTTTAGGCTACATCACCATACGCGCAGGAGTAGCATTCTTTTTAGCGCTTTTTTTCACACTTTTTTTACTTCCAAAATTTATTAAATGGGCACAAAAAACTTCAAGTGTTCAGCCAATTAATGAGTGGGCACCGGAACGTCATCAAGAGAAAGCAAAAACACCAACAATGGGTGGAATTGTTTTTATAGGTGCGACAATTGTTGCTTCTCTTTTAACTGTAAAAATACACAATATGTATGCGATAGGAGCACTTTTCACTTTACTGTTTTTTGCACTTATTGGATTTCAAGACGACTTTGCAAAGATTAAAAAAAATGCAAATCTTGCGGGCTTAAAAGCCAGAACAAAACTTCTACTCCAAATAATTTCTGCAGCACTTATTGCTCTTTTACTCTGTTTTATCGCTGAATTTAACACAGATCTTTACATCCCTTTTGTCAAGTCCCCTATTATGGATATGGGAGTGTTTGCTGTTCTTTTTTGGATATTAGTAATGATTTCAACTTCCAATGCAGTAAATTTAACAGATGGACTTGATGGACTTGCGACAGTGCCGTCCATAGCAGCTTTGGCTTCTTTTAGTATTATTATTTACATTACAGGTCATGCAAAAATCAGTGAGTATCTCCTTATGCCAAACTTTGAAGTAGGAGAAGTTGCAATTATATCAAGTGCTTTAATGGGAGCACTTACTGCCTTTTTATGGCATAACTGTCATCCGGCAGAAGTATTTATGGGTGATAGTGGTTCACTAACAATCGGTGCATTTTTAGGATATCTTGCAATTATCTCGAAAAGTGAAATTTTACTTTTACTTATTGGCTCTATTTTTGTCATTGAAACACTTTCTGTAATTTTACAAGTTGGTTCTTATAAAATAAGAAAAAAAAGAGTTTTTCTTATGGCACCTATACACCACCACTTTGAAATGAAAAACTGGGCGGAAAATAAAATCATTGTCCGTTTTTGGATTATTGCTATTCTTTCAAATATACTTGCTCTGATTAGTCTAAAGATACGTTAATGAAAAAAATTGCAATACTTGCATCCCACAACGGTAGTGGCTTTGAAGCGATCTATCGTGCGATTGAGAATGGTACATTAAATGCAGAAGTTTGCCTTGTAATATCAAATAACAGTAATGCAAACGTTTTAAACAAAGCAAAAAAGTTTAATGTAGATTTTGCAGTTGTTAATAAATCTCTTTTTGAAAATCCAGATGAGAAAATTTTTGAACTTTTAAAAGAAAAAGGGTGCCAATACGTTTTTTTATCTGGCTATATGAAAAAACTCTCACCTCTGCTTACTGAGAACTTCTCTATTATAAATTCACATCCTTCACTACTGCCAAAATTTGGTGGTACTGGAATGTACGGACGTTTTGTACATGAAGCTGTTATTTTGGCGAATGAAACAATTAGTGGTGTTACTATCCATGAAGTTGATAAAAACTACGATGAAGGGAAGATAATCCTTCAAACAAGCTTGGAAATTTTTGAAAATGAAAGTGTCGACTCACTTGAGGAGAGAATTAAAGAACTGGAAAAAGTAACGATAATTGAGGCATTACAGAAGTGTTTGAATTAGCAGAATATATAGGAATCATTGCCTTTACAACCAGTGGTTTTTTCGTTGCTGTACGTAATAAGCTCGACCTCTTAGGACTTCTCGTAGCAACATTTCTGACTGCACTTGGTGGTGGAATTATGCGTGATGCAGTTGCAGATAAAGTTCCTTTTACATTCTCCCACACTTATCCTGGGGCAGTAGTTTTATGTGTCGTTATTCTTCTAGTACTCTTTAAATTTCATAAACGTAACTCTATAGAAAATAAGCCTTTTTTCATTTTAAGTGATTCAATAGGTCTTATCTCTTTTAGTATAACAGGTGCTATAGTAGGTATAGAGAGTGGTTTTAACTTAACTGGGGTTATGTCTATGGCTTTCTTAACTGCTGTTGGAGGTGGTATTGCCAGAGATGTCATTTTAAATGAAGTTCCATTTGTTTTAAAAACTGGCTTTTATGGCACTATTGCACTACTTATAGGATTACTACTTTATCTTTTAAATATCTACTATACTCTCTCTTTAACAGTCATAACCGTTATCTTCATTGCTTCTCTTGCTCTGCGTATAGTTGCATACTACAATAAATGGGCAATTCCATTTCGATAAGCTTTCTACCTCATAAGCTAATTTTCAGCACATATGCAATATAATTTCGCTCTTTAAAAGCATGGCCAATTAGCTCAGTCGGTAGAGCAAGTGACTGAAAATCACTGTGTCCTTGGTTCGATTCCGAGATTGGCCACCATCTTTTAAAGTTTACAAACCCATTTTGGCCAATTAGCTCAGTCGGTAGAGCAAGTGACTGAAAATCACTGTGTCCTTGGTTCGATTCCGAGATTGGCCACCACTTTTATATCGAAAATCACAACTATTTTTTATTTTTACTTTTGATATAATTCAAAACTGTGTTGTACAAAAACTATTGGGGACGACTTGGCTTCGACTGGAGCTAAAGGTCTGTAATTGCATGTCGGACTGAGCATCTCCGTTACACGGCTCACATTGCTTAAATGCAAACAACACAAATTACCGCCCAGCTTTAGCAGTAGCTTAAGTTTTACCCCCTCATAAGAGGACGGGCTGCTTCACCTATGGACTCTAGATAAGTAGGATTCGAAGTATAACCCTTTATGTAGATATATCTTTAGTCTGTCTCAACTGAAGATGAAACCCTGAGGCTCGTCTTGTGTAACTTTGCAAGTTGTGTGAAGCAAGATTAAACTCAAACGACTTCTCTAAGCATGTAGACGTTGCAGAAACTTGGTTTTAGGACTGCGGTTCGATCCCGCACGTCTCCACCAAATAACCTTAAACATTTTTTCAATAAGCTTAAATATAAAAGATAATTTTTTTCCTTTATCTCTTTCTGTTGTATAATGTCATTATGAATAATTATACTGAACTATTGAGACAGCACAATCTAAAAGCTACTCCTCAAAGACTTGCTATTACTGATATATTAAATATGCATGGCCATGTAAGCATAGAATTTTTATATGAGCAGATGCTCAATAAATTTAATTCTATTTCACTCGCTACTATATATAAAAATATAAATATAATGCTAGAAAATGCTTTTGTGCAAGAGGTAAAAATTCCTCATTCTAAAAGTGTTTATGAATTAACAAAAGAAGTACATTCACATCTTGTTTGTGATAACTGTGGTGCAGTACAAGACATTACAGTTCCAATCCACACCATTCTTGAACAAACAGACAATACACAAGAGTTTGAAATAAAATCCGCTTCAGTTGTTTTTACTGGAATATGTAAAGAGTGTAAAAATTAGTAAAGGATAATAATTTTCCTTTAAGAGTATCCGTGTTACAATTGCTTAAATCAAAACAAGGACATACAATGAAATTAGTTACACTTACATTAGCTGCAACTGTTGCACTTAGTGCTTCACCATTAGTTAAAAAAGCCCAAGAGTCAGGTTTACAAGCTATCCCTACTTCTAAAACAGAATTAATGAAATTAATAGATAATCCAAAAAATAAAATCACTCCTGAGAAAGTAGCTCTTGGAAAGCAATTATATTTTGACCCAAGACTCTCTAAAAGTGGTCTTATTAGTTGTAACACTTGTCACAACCTTAGTGAGGGTGGAGATGATGGTGTTTCTGCAGCTATGGGTCATAAGTGGACAGCAAATCCTCACCACCTTAACTCTCCAACTGTTTACAATGCTGTATTTTTTGATGCACAATTTTGGGATGGTAGAGATCCGGATTTAGAGAAACAAGCACAAGGTCCTATGCAAGCCGCACCTGAAATGGCTGCTACACAAGAGCATGTAGCTTCTACTGTAAATTCTATGCCTGAGTATGTAGATGCTTTTAAAAAAGCATATGGTAAAGATGTAAAAATCACTTTTGAAAAGATAGCAGACACTATTGCTAGTTTTGAGAGAACGCTTGTAACACCATCTGCATTTGATGACTACCTAAATGGTGATGAAAAAGCAATGACTGCAGCACAGAAAAAAGGATTAGAAACTTTTATTGACTTAGGTTGTGCTACTTGTCACAATGGTGTTGCACTTGGGCAAAGTATGAATATGTTAAACGTAGTAGCTGAGTATAAACACATGAACGTGGGTGATTTTAAAGGTGATGCAAATGGTATGGTAAAAGTGCCTACACTTCGTAACGTAACACAAACTGCACCATATTTCCACAATGGACAGATTTGGAGCTTACAAGATGCTATTAAAGAGATGGGACGTATTCAACTTGGTGTTGCAGTTACAGATGCACAAGCAGATTCAGTTGCAGAGTTCTTAGGTGCACTTGAAGGAAGAAAACCAGATATTTCAGTTCCAATGCTTCCTAAATCTACAGCAACAACACCAAAACCAGATATGAACTAAGGTTCATATCTTACATTATTAGGAGTACAAAATGAATAGAAGAGATATGATTAAAGCAATAGGCGCTACAGTTGTTTTAGGTGCAGTAAGTGTTCAGGCAAAAGAGGAAGAACCATATTTTAACAGATATGAAATGAAACCGGAAAACCCGAATAAACTTACTAAAGATGAGTTAAAACACACACCACTTATTACTCTCAAAGAAAAAGATGAAAAAGGCTACACAGCAGTTGAAATTACTGTTGGTCAAGGTGGTATAATTCACCCAAGTACAAAAGACCACTGGATTGACTTTATAGAGCTTTATGCAGATAGTACGCTTGTTGGTAAAAATGTTCTTGAAGGTGAAATATCTAGAGGGTTAACACTATTTGGTGTGAAACTTGAAGGTGTTAAAAAGCTCACTGCTAAAGCGGGATGTAATCTACACGGTATTTGGAGTAGCGAGTTAACACTCTAATCTCTTCACTTTTTGTATTTTAGAGGGATAGAACTTTCTTAAGTTTTACTCCTCTACTCCCTCAATAATCATTTTTTCCATCTGCTCAACATTAACAGGCTTAGAATAATAATACCCCTGTACAAAGCGACATCCTTCCCGTAACAAAAACTCTTTTTGATCACGTGTCTCAACACCTTCTGCTAAAACTTTTAAATTTAAACTTTTTGCAAGAACTATAATCGCTTTAGTAATTGCAATATCTTCTTCATCTTTTGGAATATCTTGAATAAACTCTTTGTCAATTTTCAGCTTCGAGATAGGAAGCTTTTTTAAATAAGCGAATGAAGAGTAGCCAGTTCCAAAATCATCAACGCTTAATGAAACTCCTAAATCACTTAACTCTTGTAAGACCTTAATAGCATCTTCTGGTTTACGCATAAGCTGACTCTCTGTTATTTCCAACTCTATCCACTCCGGCTTCACTCCGATTGCATACATAAGCCTTTTAAAGGTCTCTATAAAATCGTGATGTTCTAACTGTTTTACCGAAAGGTTCATTGCCAAAACACCAGGATTTAAACCTTGTTCTCTCCAGTTAAAAACTTGCTCCATAGCTACTTTCATAACATACCTATCTAACTCTACAATTAAACCTGTCGATTCAGCTAATGGTATAAACGCATCAGGAAAAATAAGTCCTTTCTCAGGATGTTGCCACCTAACTAAGGCTTCCATTCCACATATTTCACCTAACTCAGTATCTATCTGTGGCTGAAAATAAACAACAAATTCACCTTTACGCAGTGCTTCTCTAAGACTTACTTCCAAAACAACTCTATCCAAAGCCAATTGCGTTAGCTGTGCATTATAAAATTGAAAATTGTTTCGACCTTCATCTTTAGCCTTATACATGGCTGTATCAGCATATTTGAGAAGGTCTTGCACTGAGTTTGCATCATTTGGATAAAGGCTAATTCCTATACTACTTGAAACATAAAGTATGGTTCCATTGACAACTACTGGACTACTTAAAGAGTTCAATATTTTCTGTGCTAAATTAGAAATGTCTACAGAATCTCCTAAATTTTCCATAATAATTGTAAATTCATCCCCTCCGAGTCTTGCTAAAGTATCATGTGCCCGAATGACCCCTTGAAGTCTCTGTGCAATGTTTTGTAGTAAGATATCTCCCGTTTCATGTCCATAAGAGTCATTTACCTCTTTAAAATGATCTAAATCTATAAAAAATACTGCCAAACGCTTCTTTTCTCTATCAGCTTTTTTAAGTCCCTGTGTTAATCTATCTTGAAAAAGTAGACGATTTGGCAAGCCTGTTAAAGGGTCATGATGCGCTTGAAAGACGAGATTTCTCTCCTGCTCTTTTAAACGCTCCCTTGATTTTCTGATTGAGGCAATCATTTTGTTCATTGCTTTAGTTAAAGTATCGAGCTCTTTAGAGTTTGCCTCTTCTAAATATTCAGATGGAACGCCCTCATGATCACTCTCTTCAATAGTTTTAATCATTCGTAAAAGAGGTTTTAAAATAATTGCATTCATAGTAAAAAAGATAAGAGCAACAAGTAAAAATGCTAAAACAATAGAAGTCACTATATTTTGAACAATAATTCTCTGTACCTGCTCATTTAAATGTCTATCTGAAATATATATACTTATAGTTCCTACCAAAGAACCATCGCTCGTAATTAACTCCTGAGTTTCTCGGAAAAAAGCATTTTCGAGTAATTTAGTTTGTTCAATATTTTGTACATCATACTCTCTTATATGCCACTTATTATCTTTAATATAACCACTTATATACTCTTTTTTTCCCAAGATATTTGCCATATTATAATCAGAAATAAGAATTGCAGCTATGTCATCATCTTCCATTGCGTGCTTTACAAGTTTTTCATACTCATTAACAGCATAAGAGTCTACATAGCCAGCAACACTCTTTTGCAAAGATGAACCTGTATTTTTCAACTCTGCTTCCAACTCTGTAGCTACTTCATGCTTAGTATGGTCATAATCATAATAAGAGCGGACAAGAACAATAAATAAAATAGAGCCAAAAATAGTTAAAAAAAGCGCGTAGTAAAGTGAATGTTTTTTTCTTTGCATGACTACTCCACTATACCTAGAACATTTGTTTGAATCACTTTGTGATTTTTAACAACATTTTCTTTAGAAATTGCCAATACTGGAAGTTCTATATTTTTTACAATTCTCTTCCCATGAAAATAATCATCAAGTACCTTCACGGCTTCCTTACCAATTAAATATGGTTGCTGCATAGCAGCACCAACAATAATTCCCTCTTCAATAAGAAGTGAAAACTCAGGTTCAGCATCAAATGTTACAAGCATGACATCTTCTCTGTTAAGCTCTTCAAAGGCTTTAAGAGCACCTTTGTATCTATTAGAACCCTGTAACCACAAGGCCTTAATATTTGGATATTTTTCTAATAACTCTTTTGTAAAGTTATAGGTCTCTTGACATGAAAAATCACGCTGTTGCTTAAGGTCTGCAGTTTTGATATCCTCTTCACTGAGTGCCTCTAAAAATCCGTCTGTTCTAAGCTTACCATTTTCCCTGTTTTGCGGTATTGCAATAATTCCAATACTTGATGATTTATTGTATCCTCTTTGTTTGAATTGTCGTGCTAAAATCTTGCCTATATCGTAAGCACCTTTTCTATTATCAGAAGAGATATAACTTATATAGTCACTACTCTCACTTCCAATATCTGCTACAACAACGGGAATATTTTGTTTTTTTGCAAGCTTTATAAGAGTTGCGGCACTTGAAGATGAAACAGGTGAAAGGATAATTCCTTCTATACCTTTTTGTATAGACTTTGCTAAAGCTTCTAACTCTTTTTTATTATTATTTTGTGCGCTATAAACCTCAACTGTATAGCCAAGTTCATTTGCTTGTTTTATAACCCCGCGACTCATAATATTCCAAAATGGTATTTCTATATCAGAAACAATATATACAAGTTTACTTTTTTCCGTAGCATGCAAAGGTAAAAGAAAAATGCTCAAAAGCATTAACAAATATATGCGAAACAGAAGACAACCTTAAAAAAATCTACTAAAAATAAATTATAGCATATGCATAGAGAAAAAAAGGAAAAGAAGTTTGTGATGGTGCTCGATACTGGACTCGAACCAGTGACTTTTACCTTGTCGAGGTAACACTCTACCAACTGAGTTAATCGAGCTTTTTACTTTAAAGCCTGTAATTCTACCAAAATTTCCTTAAACTAATTTTCTTTCATTTTTTTCGAGATTAGCTAGGATTTTTACTTTTAATTTATGTTTATTATGAGTATAATTTCACTCATAAAAAAGATACGGCTGTATCAGAATATGGACTACAAGGTAAACTATGAAGTTAACAGAATTAGAAGAATTAGGATTAAAGAATATTGGTACTGTTTACCATAACCTTAGTTATGAGGAACTAATAAAGCACGAACTGGCCAACGGGGAAGTGCAAGAGACTAACACTGGTGCAACAGCCGTTGACACTGGTATTTTTACAGGCCGCTCGCCTAAAGACAAATACTTCGTAGACCGTGATCCATCGAATAAATACATTGCTTGGGGTGATGTAAACCGCAAAGTATCTGCAGATGTTTTCCAAGAACTTCTTGCAGTTGCACAAGAACAACTATCAAATAAAAATCTTTACATAACAGACGTATTTTGTGGCTCATCTGCAGCTTCAAAACGCTCAGTACGTTTTGTTTCTGAAATTGCATGGCAATCCCACTTTGTTAAAAATATGTTTATTCGCCCAACTGCACCTGAACTTGAAGTGTTTAAGAGTGACTTCGTTGTTTTAAATGCGTGTAAAGCAGTAAATGATAAATGGAAAGAGCATGGACTTAACTCAGAAGTTTTTGTACTTTTTGATGTGGAAAACAATATAGCTATTATTGGCGGTACTTGGTACGGTGGTGAGATGAAAAAAGGAATTTTTTCAATGATGAACTACTGGTTGCCACTTGAAGGTAAACTTGCGATGCACTGTTCTGCAAACGTAGGAAAAGATGGTGATACCGCTCTTTTCTTTGGACTTAGTGGAACAGGAAAAACAACACTTTCAACAGACCCTCACCGTGCACTTATCGGTGATGATGAGCATGGTTGGGATAATCACGGTGTATTTAACTTCGAGGGTGGATGCTACGCAAAAGTAATCAACCTTGATGGCAAAAGTGAACCAGAAATTTTTGGCGCCATTAAAGAGAATGCTCTTTTAGAAAATGTAGTCATCCACGATGGTGAAGTTGACTATGAAGATGGCTCAAAAACAGAGAATACTCGTGTCTCTTACCCAATTGAACACATCGAAAACCACAAAAAAGACCTTATGGCAGGTCACCCTCAAAATATCATTTTCCTCACAGCGGACGCCTTTGGTGTTCTTCCTCCAGTTTCAAAACTTACAAAAGAGCAAGCAATGTACTATTTCTTAAGTGGTTACACTGCAAAAGTTGCAGGAACTGAGCGTGGAATCACTGAACCTGTTGCAACATTCTCAGCATGTTTTGGTGAAGCTTTCTTACCACTACACCCAACAGTATATGCTGACCTTCTTGGTAAAAAAATCGATGAGCATGAAGTACATGTTTATCTTGTAAATACTGGTTGGACACAGGGTGGTTATGGTGTTGGTAAACGTATGAGCATTAAAGACACGCGTGCATGTATCAATGCTATTTTAGATGGCACTATTAACGATTGTGAGTTTAGAACTACACAAACGTTTAGACTTAATGTTCCAAAAACACTTGGAGACATCGATCCAAAGCTCCTTTTCCCAAGAGATGCATGGGAAGATAAAGAGCTATTTGACAATACAAGAGACAAACTTGCCCAAATGTTTATAGACAACTATAAAAAATACCAGGGTGATGATCTTATAGATTATGCCCCATACGGACCAATTATCGGAAGCTAAAAAAGCTTTCGATAATTTTTATCTACTATTTTCCCCTCTTCTTTTTCGTCGCTTTTTCCATATATAACCATAATAACGATACAAACACTACTAGTATAAGTGGTGCTATCCACGGTTTATCGACTATTGTTTCAGCAAGCTTTACTAAAACTGCTCCTGAGTAATAACTACCAAAACCAAAGACTAAAGCCCATACCGCAGAACTGCCAACATTTAAAAGAGCGAACTTTTTAAAATCATATTTTGTAAGTCCTATAGCAATTGGAATAAGTGTCTTAATCCCATATACAAACTTTTGAAACAGAATAATCCATGAGCCGTAACGTTTCATCAGAACATGAGAAAGTGCAAGTTTACGTCTATGCTTTCTTAGTCCATCCATCATCATCGACTTTTGATAACGTGCCATATAAAAAAGTAAAACATCTCCAAGAGCATTTGAGATAAATGCGATTGAAATAGAGAGTGTTAAATCCATTTTCCCCATAAAAGAGAGTACTCCCGCTCCAATGAGTGCAACAAATCCTCCACCTAAAGAGTATAAAAAAAGTCCTATATATCCATACGTTGCTAAATTACTAAATGTCTCTTCCATCTATTTTTATTCTCTCTTTTATAGTTGTTTAATTTTTGCGATCTCATCACGTAAGCGTGCCGCTTCTTCAAAGTTCAACTCTTTAGCGGCCTGCTTCATCTTTAACATTAACTCTTTTGTTAAAGCCTTACGTTCACTCGCCGGCATCTTCTCAATTTTCTTATGCTTTTGGTATATTCCACCGTGGTCTTCAAGTTTTAAATTCTCATCAAGTGTACGTTTAGTCGTTTGTGGAGTTATACCGTGCTTTTTATTGTGTGCTTCTTGTAACTCACGTCTTGCTTTTGTTGTATCTATTGCTCTTTGCATAGAACCTGTCATTTTATTGGCATAGAGAATAACACGTCCATTTGCATTTCTAGCACCTCTACCAATAGTCTGAATAAGTGAGGTTTCACTGCGTAAAAAGCCCTCTTTATCAGCATCTAAGATTGCAACTAAACTTACTTCCGGCAAGTCTAATCCCTCTCGAAGCAGGTTAATACCTATGAGTACATCAAACTCTCCCAAACGAAGCGCACGAATAATTTGATTTCTCTCTATAGTATCAATATCAGAGTGCATATACTGCACTTTAATGCCCAAATCTGCTAAATACTTTGTCAATGCCTCAGCCATTTTTTTAGTCAGTACAGTTATAAGTATACGCTCATTTTTAAGAACTACTTTTTTAATCTCATCATGTATATCTTCAACTTGATTATCTGAACTTTTTATATCAATAATCGGGTCTAAAAGTCCTGTAGGACGGATAACCTGTTCTGCTTTACACGCTGAGATCTCAAGCTCGTACGTGGCAGGTGTTGCTGAAACAAACAGATAGTGCGGTGCTTTGTTTATATACTCATCAAGCATTAAAGGACGGTTATCCAAGGCTGATGGCAAACGAAAACCATACTCGACAAGTACCTCTTTACGTGCTCTGTCTCCAGCATACATTCCTCTGTATTGTGGAAGAGAAACGTGAGACTCATCTACTATAACCAGATACTCTTTGTTATTTTGTTCAAAATAATCAAGTAGTGTAAAAGGTGCCTCGCCCGGTTTTTTATTTGTAAGTAAACGAGAGTAATTCTCTACCCCCTTACACATACCCGTTGTTTGCAGCATCTCTAAGTCAAACTCAACACGCTGTTTTAGTCTTTGGTACTCGACTAGCTTTCCTTCTTTTTGAAAAAAATCTAGTCGCTCATCAAGCTCCTCTTCAATACGTTTAATTGCCAAAGCCATTTTTTCTTGTCCAACACTAAACTGTGAAGTTGCATAAATCGTAATTTCTTTATGCTCATCTAAACGTTTATTATCAATAATATCAAAGGTATAAATAGCTTCTATCTCATCACCAAAAAACTCTACACGTATAGCTTCTTGTTCAAAATAAGGAGGATAAATATCTACGCTCTCTCCATTAACTCGAATATGCCCTGAATCAAAATAGGTATCATTTCGTGAATATCCCATCTCTACCAAACGTAAAAGAAGCTTTTTTTGATTTATATCATCTCCAACAGCTAAGGCTTGCACCATATTTAAATACTCTTCTGGATCTCCCAAACCATAGTTTGCAGATACAGAAGCAATAACAATAACATCATCATAAGAGAGTAGATTTGCTGTTGAACTTAAACGTAAGCGCTCTAATTCATCATTTATAGCACTATCTTTTTCTATAAACAAATCTTGACGTGGAATATATGCCTCTGGTTGATAATAGTCATAGTAGGATACAAAATACTCAACATGATTGTTTGGAAAGAATTGACGAAATTCACTGTAGAGCTGAGCTGCAAGAGTTTTGTTGTGCGTCATAATAATAGTTGGCATCTGCACTTTTTCTATAATACGTGCCATTGTATGCGTTTTACCACTTCCTGTCACACCTTGAAGTGTTTGGTACTGATTGCCAGAGAGTATCGATTCTGCAAGCTTTTCTATCGCCTGAGGCTGATCTCCGGCTGGCTGATAATCCGATACTACATTAAATTCCACTTGTTTCTTCATTGGTGGAATTATAGCTAAAGCAAGGAAACACAACTACTATGTTATACTCCCAGAAATCAAAGGAGTTTTCCATGGCATGTAAAGATTTAACAGTAGAAGATTTTAACCTCACTCTTGACAATAATGAAATAGTAATAGTAGATTTTTGGGCAGAGTGGTGCGGTCCATGTAGACAATTTGCTCCTATTTTTGAAAAGGTATCAGAGAAACATACAGACGTAGTTTTTGCTAAAGTAAATACAGAAGAGCAGCAGACACTAGCAGCACAATACAATGTTTTTTCAATTCCAACACTTATGGTTGTTCGTCAGGGTATTATTCTCCTTAACCAAGCTGGTTCACTTCCTGAAGAGGCTTTTGATAAAATGATTGCACATGTCAAAGGTCTTGACATGGATGCTATTCGTGAAGAGATAGCACAAGAAGAGAGTGCGGAGTAACTAGAGTACCCGCTTATCGAGAATAAAGTCACGTATAACGTGAATAAAAGTATTTATACTCTGATTTGCATCAACAACAAAAGTTGCCTGTTGGCGATATGTATCAATTCTCTCATCAAAAAGAGCCCTTGCACGCTTTTCATCCTGAAGTAAAGGACGCTTAGCATGCTCTTTTGCACTCAAACGTCTTAAAATTACATCAAAATCAGCATCAATAAATACCACGAGTGACTTCTCCGGTATTTTGTTATAAATAGGAAGTCCCCCACCTGTAGCTATAACTTGTCCTGTTTTTTGTGTGAGTTTTGCTAAACACTCACTCTCAAGTGTTCTAAAGTACTCCTCTCCATGTTCTGCAAAAATTTCAGAAATCGTAGCGTTTTGTTCTGTTTCAATAAGAGTGTCAACATCCACAAACTCTTTAAAGAGATGTCTTGCAAGTATTTTACCAACACTTGTTTTTCCACTTCCCATAAAACCTATTAGTACTACATTGTCATATATTTTCATTACTGTCCTTAACTCATTGCTAAAAGTGTAAAATTGTGGGTTTAAAAAGTAGAAAAATTTGAAAGGTATCTATAGCTGCCAAGAAGAGCAGCTAGATTTTAAAAGAAGTTCTATCTACGAACGTGTGATTGGTTACACGTATCCATCATAATACGATCTTCATAAAAAACTTCTAACCACTCTTCAATATGCTCTTGCGTTAGAAGAATTCCCTCTTTTTTTGCATCAGGAATTATTCTGTTTGCTACTTGCATCTCTCTAAAGTAAACACCAGCCTCTTTTAAAAGGTTAAGTTGTACATTCATGTTGATTTTACTCATGATCTATCCTTTTATGCTATTTCATTTTTAGAGTGTAGCCAACTTAACCCTTATCAATGCTTTAAAAAACTATACAATTGCATTTTTTTCAGTTAAAAGAGCCTAATCACTCAAAGCTCGCTTGAAAAAAATGGCAATAATTACAAGAATAGAGAGTCCAACTATAAGTGGCGCAAGTGCATGAAGAGTTAAAGTACCTTGTGTAACAACAATATAATGTGCACCTGCAGGAGGATGAACAACCTCAAATATCTGTAATAAAAAGAGTGTTATTCCAAACCCTATACCTATATAAAGCCAATCCCCTGCCCCATAAAATAAAAAAACCAAACCTACGGCAGATGCAATTGCATAACTGCTCACAACACTTAGAGGTGTTGATGAAGGACTATGTGGCAATGCAAAGAGTAAAACAGCAGTAGCGCCAAACGGAGCTATAATCATCATACTTTGTGTTGTTTGCGCCAACAAGCCTATAAAAGAGAGCCCAATAATAGCACCTAAGCTTACAATGAGAGCACTTTTAGCCTTCTGTATGTTCGTCTTTTTATTTTTGCGCATATAACTCCTGCTCACGTTTCATTAGTATGTCACCTAAAAAATTATACGCCTCTATCCATGCCTCTTTATACTCTGTAGTAAAAGCATCCCCTAAAGTATCACTTATAGCCCTGATTAAAGAGTCTCCAACCATTGGATAGTGTATAGGGAGAACCTTTGTACTTACATGTGTCTGTGCCATTTTTTGAACAGCTGGAAAAAGCACCTCAAGATTGTCAATATTAGATGCAAATGCCGCTATTGCTCCAGCTAATTTTTTATGCTGGTCCTTCTCTGCATTGGCAAATAACTCTTTAGTCTGCGGATAATCACTAAAAAGTATCTTATACATTCTCGTAGTAATTTTTTCTGCATTTTTTTGCACTAAAGGTGTGGTCTCTTTAATAGATTTAATTGTCTCAGTTGATAAACTCATTCTCTGTCCTTTGTATAAATTTCAAAAATTATATAATTACTATCTTAAAGTAGTATATTGTGAATTTAGAGCATATTTTCATTTAATACTACCATAAGGTAGTATTAAATACAGTAGAACATAAACTAGAAAAAGTTAGAATTCAAGAGCCAAATAAGGAGTTACAGTGCATTTTTCCAAAACATCTGAGTATGCAATTCGCGTTTTATCTTACCTTCACAGGCATCCAACGCAACCGTACTCAGTAGCATTTTTACATGAAGAGCTCAATCTTCCTTATAAATACCTCACTAAATTAATGACACAACTTCACAAAAAAGGTCTTCTTAATTCCATTCGAGGTCGTGATGGTGGTTTTACACTTGCACTGGACGCAGATAAAATTTTTCTTTGTGATATTTTAGAGGCTATTGGAGAAGCTTTGGAGTCAAACCGCTGTATTTTAGGTTTTGAAAAGTGTGACAGTAGTAATCCGTGTGCTCTGCACAACCAATGGCTCAAACCTAAAGCACTCTTGGAAGATATGCTCAAAAACACTTCACTTGCATCTTTGCACTCAACTGAAAGTATAAAGTTCTAAACTAACTGACAATAGCTTTTAGAAAGTTGGCTGCAAAAGTATTTAAGATTGATTTATTTATAGAATAGCTATACTCTCTATATTTTGTCCATAATTGGGAGTCTTAATGCTTAAAAGCAAACGATTTTACCTTATAGCAGTCGCTGTTGTTCTTATATCAAATATGTCTTATATAGACTATCTTATTAACAAAAGAACTTACCTCAATGAAAAACTTGTACAACTACAAACTAATTTTGAAAACCAGATAAACTCACATAAACTTATTGCAGACCTTTTTTACAGTGAGAGTATCAAAAACAATGAAGAACTAAAATCACTTTTAATACAGATAGAAAAAGACCCTACTCAAGCGGATGATGCTCGTAAAAAACTCTATAACTATTTTTATAATACCTATCAATATCTTAGTAGCAAAGGATTTGCTGTTTTTCATTTTCATGACTCAGAAGGAAAAAGCTTTTTACGTTTTCATAAACCAGAAAAATATGGTGACTCTCTTACAGCTCTTAGAAACTCAATAAAAAATATAGTAAAAGACCATACTCCACGTACTGGCTTAGAAATTGGTGTATATAATGAAGAGATACGTTATATCTATCCTATCTTTGATGGGAACAGCTTCATTGGCTCAGTAGAGATATCCTATAGACCACGTTTCTTACTTAATGCCCTGCAAAAACAGATGGGTGGAGACTATACCCTTCTTTTATCAAAAGAGACTATAGATAATAAGATACTCGAGAAAACACGTAAAAAGAGTTATAAACTCTCCGGTATACCCAACTACTACATTACAAAAGAGACTGATGGAGACTCAGTGTTTAACTTTAATGGGATTAAAAATGAACTCTTACATACTCTTGGACTCAATCAACCTGTTGGCTATGTAGAACAATCTTATATAAACCCATCAACCATTTTTCTTTTTACTCCAATAAAAGATATTGAAGGTACACAGTTAGGCTATCTTGTTGCAAAAATTAGCAGTGATATGCCAAACTGGATTCTCTATACACAACTTGTTAAACTTTTTATTTGGATGTTAATTTTACTCATTGCTATCTATCTTTTCAACCGTACAAAAAAAGAGCAGATGCGTAGTGAAGCCATACTTGAACAGTACAAATACGCAATTGACCAATCAGCAATCGTTTCAAAAACAAATCCTCAGGGTAAAATCACGTTTGTAAATGAAAAGTTTTGCCAAATCAGTGGCTACAAACAAGAAGAGCTCATTGGTCAATCCCACAATATTGTTCGCCATCCAGACTCAGCAGACTCTATTTTTACGCATATGTGGAAAACAATTTTATCAAAGCAAATCTGGCGCGGTGTATTAAAAAACCGTAGAAAAAATGGTGAAGACTACTATGTGCAATCTACCATTACCCCGATTTTAGATAAAGATGAAAATATCATAGAGTTCATAGCAATTCGTGAAGATGTTACAAGTATAATTAAACACCGTAATGAACTCAAAACTGACAAACAGATCAAAAATGTTCTTTTAGACAATCTTGGTACAACAATTGTTGTTCAAAAAGATAATGAAATTCTTTATGCAAATAGACCTTTTTATGAGAGATTTCAATATAACCACTTACAAGAACTTACACGTAATATTAAACGTATAAAAGAGCTGTTTGTCTCTGAAACAGGTATGGCACTCAGTGAGGTACAACGACAAAAAATTAAAGATAAACTCCTAAGCTCAAGTGAACCTCAAAAAGTACATATGCTTGAAAAAGATGGAAAAGTAGCAACTATCTACATTTTACTTATGAAAGTACCATTTGAACAAGGACATTTTTATCTCTTTAAACTCTTAGATAAGATTCATGACGTCCCAAGTGTAGATGCACCGGCGACTTCAGTTGCAATGCCATCAAGTAATTATGCAGAACAACTTAAAATCTCGGAGAGCAAACTCCGTTTGCCTGCAAATATTCACAAAGGGCTTGTAACAAAATTTATAGAGAGTATGCAAAAGAACACTCATGAGTTACAGTTAGCACTTAATGTCAAAAACTTTGATAACATCTCTTATATTGCGCATAACCTAAAAGGCTCTGCTTCTACACTTGTCTTTGAGACAATAGCAACTCTTGCAAGTGATTTAGAAGAAGCAGCACAAAAGGCTCAAGAAGAGCCATGTAAACAATATGCAGATGCACTCTTAAAAGAACTGCAAAAACTAACAACAGCACATAACGAGAGTACAACAGATGTTAAATAGTTTTGTACAGGAGTATAAACGCTCCTTAGACCCTCGACTGCATGAGGATCTCTCACAGGCTGACCAGACAATGATGTGGCTCATTTTTGGTCATCTGCTCATTGCAGTCTTTATTACCTCTCAGTATTATGGGATGTATGTTTTAGGCATTGTAGTTGGAGGAGCAGCTTTTATTTTAAGTGTTATTGCCTATTTAAACTTTCAAGGTCAACTAGTATTTCGTCTTATTGCAGCAGGAGTTCTTATGGTATTCTCCTCCATATTCATCCAACAACACTTTGGACGAATAGAGATGCATTTCCATGTCTTTATCGTACTTGCAATTTTAACTATCTATAAAGACGTCAGACCTCTCCTTTTTGCAAGTGCTTATATTCTCATCCATCACGTTGTGACAAACTACTTACAAACCTATGGTGTCACAATCGACGGTGTACCGATAATGGTCTTTAGTTATGGATGTGGCATTGAGTATGTGTACCTACATGCAATTATGGTAATTGCTGAGACGATGGTGCTTATCTATATTATTTTAAACTCAACACTACAGTATCTCAATATGCTTGATTCACAAGAAAAAGCAGATGCTGACAGACGAAAAGCTAAAGACGCCGAGAAAGCAAAATCTGAGTTTTTGGCAAATATGTCTCATGAAATCAGAACACCGATGAATGGCATAACAGGTTTTACCCACCTCTTAAAAGAGACACCACTGGACGCACTGCAAACACGCTACGTCAACATTATAGATTCATCTACAAAAACGCTTATCAATATAGTAAATGATGTTTTAGACTTTTCAAAACTAGAACAAAAAAGCATGAGAATAGATCCAGTTCCTACAAATATTTTTTCTGAACTCTATACTTCTTTAATGATTTTTAATGCAACAGCCATGACAAAACAGATCTCATACGAGATAAGTTTTGATTCTTATATTCATGAATGTTTGCTCATAGATACCCTGCGTATTAAGCAGGTAATGGCTAATCTCATCGGTAATGCTATGAAATTTACACCTAATGGTGGAGAGGTCAATGTCCGTATTGCCCTTGTCAATGATGGTAAAGAACGCCAAAATATACGTTTTGAAGTACAAGACAATGGAATAGGGATTAAACAAGAGCGTATAAAAGATATTTTTGATGCATTTACACAAGCTGATGGTTCAACCACAAGAAAGTATGGAGGAACGGGGCTTGGACTAAACATCAGTTCAGAGCTTGTCAAGGCAATGGATGGTCTTATAGAAGTTGACAGCAAAGAAAACGTAGGTACAACTTTTTACTTTACTCTTGAACTGCCAAAATGTTCAAAAGAGGCATCTCTTGCGAGTAGCTATAGAGATGAAACAATTTTAGTAGACTTAGATATGCAAGAGTACAAACGTAAACTCACTGAAGATTTAAAAAACTTCTCACTCAACTTTCAATTCACTTCTTATGAAGAGTTTCAAGACATCTATAGACTTCATAATGAATATACTCTCATATGTGATTCAATGCAAAAAGTACATACCTATCTGGAGTATGCTCCAAATGTGCATATTATCTGTATAAATGAGAATGAAGAGCTTACTGAGAGTATCGATAGAGTTGCTTATTTAGATAACTATTATGGTGGAGCATCTAAACTCTATAATGTACTTTTAGAACTTAAAAAAATTCAGACGGAAAATAAACAATCAATACTCTATGAACAGTACAATCTTAAAATACTTGTTGCAGAAGATCACGATATAAACCAAATGCTCATTAGTGAGTTACTTAAAAAACATAAAGTAGACTTTGATATAGCCAACAATGGTAGAGAAGCTCTTGAAATGGCACTCAGCACACGCTATGATTTAATCTTAATGGATATAAATATGCCGGTAATGAATGGACTTGAAGCTACAGAACAGCTCAGACAATCTTTTGCTGAAGGACTGCCAATTGTAGCACTCACAGCTAATGCTGGTGCTGAAGATAAAGAGCGATTTTTAAAAGCGGGAATGGATGATTACCTTACAAAACCTATTAATCCGGAACTTTTAAATTCTGTACTTAAAAAATATCATATAGAAAAACTGCAAAAAGGTATGAAAGATGAATGACATTAAAATAATTGCTGTTGATGACGAACCGACTATTTTACAGTTTATAGATAGTTTAGCCTCTTTAATGGAACTTAAAATTGAGCTCTTCGCAACACCTACAGAAGCCTTGTACCATGCTATTAATAATCCTGTAGACATTGTACTCACAGATTATATGATGCCCGATATGGATGGTATTGAACTTATAAAAAGTCTTCGAGTTATTCATAGTGAAATCCTCTCTATAATGATAACTGCCGTCGGTCAAAATGAAGATGTAAAAATCAATGCTTTGGAGGCTGGAGCAAATGATTTTCTCAGTAAACCCTTAAACGTAGTAGAGTTTCAACTTCGCATTAAAAACCTTATAGCAATAAAAAAATCCCAACTCCTACAAAAAAACTTCAACAATAAACTTGAAGAAGAAGTAAAAAAAGCAACCGAAAATCTAAGACAGCAAGAGTTTGATGCCTTACAAGTACTCTCAAATACTGCAGAGTATAAGGATCCTGAGACTGCAAGCCATGTTGCCAGAGTTGCACACTATTCAAAACTTTTAGCAAAACTCTATGGTCTTGGAGAAGAGGAACAAGAACGCATTTTTTATGCTTCACCTCTACATGACATAGGTAAAGTAGGAATTCGTGACGATATTCTGCTAAAACCGGGAAAACTTGACCCAGATGAGTTTGAGTATATGAAAACACATGCCATGATTGGATATGAGATCCTTAAAGATAGTAAAAATCCTTTCTTACAAGCGGGAGCTGTCATTGCAAAAGAGCATCATGAAAAATTTGATGGAAGTGGATATCCAAATGCACTCAATCAAGAACAGATACATATTTATGCTCGTATCACTGCTATTGCAGATGTTTTTGATGCACTTACATCAAAACGTCCCTATAAAAAAGCATGGAGTTTTGAAGAGGCTTTACTCTTTTTAAATGAGCAAAAAGGGAAACATTTTGACCCTGCTCTCATTGAACTTTTTTCCGGAGCTATAGAGGATGTAAAAGAGATTTATACAAAATATGAAGAGTAAAATCTAGCCTTCGTGCCGCATCTCTTTTTTATTTGTAAGTTCTTGTAACTTATTTGATATGTTGATAAGCGAAAATGTGACTAAAAAAATCATAAGTCCTGGAAAAAACGTAACCCACCAGGCAATCTCAATAACATCTTTTCCTCCTGAAAGTATTGTTCCCCAACTCATTTGAGGAGCCACTATTCCAAGTCCTAAAAAACTAAGTCCTGATTCTGAGAGAATTGCTCCACCAACACCAAAGGTAAAACTTACAAAGTATATAGGTGCTAATAAAGGTGCATAATACTTCATAATAATTTTTATTTTTGACACATTGGCAATACCAAGTATCTTAATATAAGGCTGTGAAGTTATTGCAAAACTCTCTGATCTAATAAGTCTTGCTGTAGTCATCCATCCCGTTATAGAAATAATAAATATCAAAACCCAAACAGAAGCATTTACGTAACTTACAAGTGCTAAAAGAAGAAAAAAAGTTGGAAATGTTAAAAAAAGATCTACAATCACTACAAATGATTTATCGACTATACCACGAAAGTATCCCGCAGTAGCTCCAATAATAAGTCCTAAAAGTGAAGCTAAAAATGCACTGCCCACACCAATACTAAGTGAAACTTTTCCACCTTCGATAAGACGTGCGAGCATATCCCTGCCAAGTCTATCTGTACCGCACAAGTGTTCAAAACTAGGAGCTTCGAGAATTGCAGTTCCATCAAGTTCATAAGGATTTAACTGATAAAAATAAGCACCAAAAAATGAGAAAAAAAATACAAAAGCCAGAACCACTAGACTCAATTTATACATCAGACTACTGTTTTATGCCTAAAAGTGTCTGCATCATCTGATCAACTGTCGTGATAACTTTTGCAGCAGCTCCATAAGATGTTTGATATTTTATAAGGTTTGTCATCTCTTCGTCTAAACTAACTTTAGAGACTGAATCATACTCTAATTGTGCAGAGTTAAACTGTGTTGTTACAGTTTCATTACGTGTAATAGCAGAGTTTGTAGTTATACCAACATAGGTTGCCGTTACATCAAACATCTCATACATAGTAGAGTTATATACATCCCCTCCAACATTAAAATCATATGACTCAAACTGTTGTTGTACCATATTCAGAGCAACTCTATTATCTCCTGCTGTAGAAGAAAAACCTGCTGTAATTTTTGTAGGATTATCTTTAAAAGTATGGTGTAAATCAATTGTTTTGGCACTATCACCGTCAAAGTAACGACCTAGACCCAAAGCACCTGCAAAATTACTTCCAGATGAAAAATCATTTTCATCACTCAGTTTATCTTGGATTGAGAAAGTATACCCTTTAGAAGCTTGTGCAGGGTCAACCATTAACTCAAGTCTTAGTTCTCCAGAGGCACTTGGCTGAAAATTGTAAATTAAGAAGTCATCTATATCATTACTTGCATTTCCATCACCATTATCATCAATAACAGCTTCTATTTGTGCTTGAATAGAGTTTGAACCAGCACTTCCGCTCATAACTGTAGCATTATCTATATTAATAGCTCTTCGCGCCACTTCATTGCCATCTATGTCATACACAACAAGCTCAAATGAACCTGTATTAATATCAGTTGAATTTGCTAAAGTAGTTGTTGGAGAGATATCAAGCACATTTGATGACATTTTTTGCGTTGCCGTTGCACCATATAAGTTATTCGTTGCTTGAATAAGCCCTTTAGCAAAAGCATCAAGTTGTGTTACAACATCTTGCAATATTCCATCTGTAGGCAAACCACTAGTACTATCGATAGAGCCTCCGCGTAAATCAAAAATGGCACCTATCTTACCACCATTAATCTCTTCTTCCATTGGAATAAGCGTGCCATCTTGTCGTTTGTAAGAGACCTCATAAAAACCTGAAGGATTACCCTCACTAGAGAGATGAAGTGGGTGAAACGTAGCACCATCAACGATATTAAAACCATTTACACTTAGTGTATAACTCTCTGTTGCGATGTTTGCATTACTATCAATTTGAATATTTGCGCTCAACTGCCCATGATTTACTTCTGCACCAATAAGTCTTGCTAAATCACGTTCAATTACATTACGTTTATCGCGTAAGTCATTAGCCGTATAATTATCACCTGCTTCGGCTACATCAATTGCTCTGTTTAAATCTGCTAACTGCTCTGCCAATTTATTTACTTGATCAATATTTACAGCCAACTGCTCATTAATTGAAGACTGTAGTGCAAGTACTTGATTCTGCGTTTGAGATATATGCTGCGCTAAGGTTTGTGTTTGTTGTGCAAGTGCAACTTTGATTGCATCATTATCCGGATTATCTGCAAAAGTTTGCCACATATTGTAAAACTCTGCTAAATCTGCTTTTACACCAACGCCATCGATTTCAGGAAAATATGTTGAGAGCTGATCAAGTGTCTGCATCTCAAAATCGCTATACTCTTTCTCAGAAGATATACTAGTGTATCTCTCAAAAACAAAATTATCAAACACTCTTGCTATATCATCGATAGTTACACCATTTCCAACATTTCCAGGGGCTGTGTAAAGTGGTGTAGAAGCAGCTTGTACAACACGCTGTCTTGTATATCCATCAGTCTCAGCATTTGTAATATTGTGACCAGTGGTATTAATCCCAACTTGTGCAGCACTGAGTCCGCTATAGCCAACATTTAAAGAATTAAAAAGTGTTGCCATTTTAAGCTCTCACTTCGAGAATCGAAGGATTTTTTGAAGCAACCTTGCTATATCCTTGCATCTCAGTAGGTACAACTCTCTCTAAAAATGAGTTGTAAAGGTTACTCACAACTAACACAAGTTTTGCATAACGCTTATTAACCTCTTTAAGATTATGTAACTCGACTTTTAAATCAGCTAAAAGTTGATGTTGCTCTTCATTGAGTAGTTGTGGTAGTTCAACTTCAGGAGAAGCTGTCATTAGTGAAGAAATTTCGTGATCAATCATCGCCTTTTTCGCTTCAAAACTTTTCAGTTTTTCATCTTTAATAGCGAGTCTGTCAAACTGAGGGTCATGTTGTGCTACTTTAATATCTTCTATATCTGACTCAGTGATTGCAATCAAATCTCTTAAGTCTGCTAAAGCATTTTTCAAATGAAGTGACAGCATGGTGAACCCTTTATTTTATAGTTTTAATATATTAAAGCAATTCCTGAGCCACTTTCTCAGAGAGAGCATCCAAATCTATTTTGTACTCTCCAGAGTTTATAGAGGCTTTTAACTGCTCAACTCTATTCTCATCAGTTAACTGTGCATTTGGTGTAGCAGCAGACTTTTTAACATCTTTTTGCTCGCTAACAGTCGTATTCATAGCACTTCTTGTAGCTGCGCTATTGTATTGTGAAATCATAACTTATCCTTTAACTCTTTGACTAGTAGTTTCTATACAATACATATCGGCAAAAGCTCTATTTTTTCAAGATAAAGCCTAAGAATTTTTAGAATTCTTTTCGCTTAAATAGTTGTAGAGCATCTCCGAAAATCCAAAGCCCCCTGCACTTGCCTTTGAGAGTTCATCTCTATACATGGAGTTATAAATTTTATCACCGGGATCATTCTGATCTGAAAAAAGATTTTTCTCATCTTTTAATGCATTATCCATCAACATTTTAATTATAATGGACTCAAAAGCATCAGTCTGTTCTCTTAGCTCTTTATTATCAGCAGTTGTATCTATTTTTGGAATGTTTTGTTGTGATGCTGCAAGTTGAACCTTCGCACTTAACGAATCAATACCGTAACTCATTTACATCACCTGTAAATCTGCTGAAATACTACCAGCACTCTTCATAGCCTCTAAAATAGAGATAATATCTTTAGGAGTAGCACCTAACTTTTGCAATGAACGTACCAAGTTTGCAACAGTTGTTGTTCCCTCTTTTGTGTAAACTTCATTCTCATTTAAACCAATAACCATGTTCTCATCAACCTTCATAGAACCATTAGGAGACGGAAGATCTTTTTGTTCAACTACTTTTATAGTGATGTCCCCATGCGTTAAAATAATTGGTTTTAATTTTATGTCTACACCGGCTACTATTGTTCCTGTTCGCTCATTAATAACAATTTTATTTTTTGGTTTATACTCCATATCAATCTCTTGGACCTCAGCCAAAAACTCTACCATAGAGCGATTTTGTGGTCGTTTGAGTTTAATACTTCGTGAGTCCATTGCAACGGCTACTTGTGTGTTATAGTAGTTGTTTACAGCATTTTGCACTGCTACTGCATTTGTAAATCCAGACTCTTTTAAAGAGAGAGTTGCATACTCTTGATGATACATATCTATAGGAATTTCACGCTCTATAAAACCACCATTCAGGACTGTTCCCGTAGTTGGATGTGTTTCACTGCCTGCACCTCGTGCGTTTAGTCCACCAATACTAACACTTCCTTGAGCAAGTGCATATATTTTCCCATCAACTCCTTTTAGCGGAGTCATTAGTAGTGTACCACCCTCAAGAGATTTTGCATCTCCTATAGAAGAGACAATTACATCAAATTTATCACCTTGGCGTGCAAAAGGCTTCATTGTTGCTGTTACAACAACTGCGGCAACGTTTTTTGATTTGATATCTATGGGTTGCATATCAATATTCATCGCTCTAAGCATATTTGAAATTGATTGCAATGTAAAACGTGAAGTTGTTCCATCCCCTGTTTTTTTCAATCCAACTACAAGTGAGTAACCAATAATTTGATTCTCTCGTACCCCTACAATACTTGAAACATCAGTTATTTTTGTAGCATTCAATGTCGAAAAAAGAAGTAATAAAAAGAAAAAATATTTCATGCATCATCCTTACAATTAGTAAGAATTAGCAAAAATTATTCCATATCTTCACATACGAGGTAAGTAAGAGAGGTATTCCCAAATTTTTTTGTTTTTTCAACACTATACTTTCCAATTAAACTCGGTATTTCTAAACCACTCATATGCTCTATTATTATCATGCGCACAGCAGAAGTCGGTAAAGACGCTATAAGTTGTATAGTATTGTCATAAATATCTTCCATACCTTCACGGATACTAAACGGTGGATCTATGTAAAAGTAGGCATCCTCTTTCAAAGATTTTAAGCGTGCGAGAACAGAGTTAATGTTTTCAAAACTGTTACCACCAAAAACCTCACAAGCACTACTATCAGTCTGCGCTATATTTTCACGAAGTGTATTGAGAGCATCTCTATCTTTTTCCATAAAAAATATTCGTTTAGCGCCACGGCTTAGTGCTTCAAGTCCTATAGACCCACTTCCGGAAAAAACTTCCACAAAGCAAGCATCTACAATATCAAACTGCAAGGTATTAAAAAATGACTCCAATACAATCGTCTTTGAACTTCTTGTAGTAGTTTTAGAAGGGAGTTTAAGTGTTTTTCCTTTATATTTTCCTGCAATTATTTTTTTTGTTAGTCCACTGCCCTTAGTTTTCATAAAACGCCTTTATCGCGCGAAGAATATTCTCTTTATACTCCTGAGTCAATGTATCTATACGTTTTTCAAGAATAGAGAAATCCAGACTCTCTTCTCTAAAACCTTCTTCTTCACTCCAAGACTCATTTCTTTCTTTAACTGCCACTTTCGTATCTTTATAAAGCTCTTTATATCGTTTTTCCAGTGCTAAAATAAGTTGTGATTTTGAAAAAGGTTTTAAGAGATCTGCACCTTCATTACTTGCTATATAAAAACATCTTTTATCTTCAAGACACTTTGTATCTCGTATAAGTAAGTCACATTTTTTTGCACTGCTTAAATATTTACTCAAAAAAATTTCTAGTGATTTTTGTAAAAGAGGGGATTGACACTCCACAGCAATTTTCATGTTTTATCCTTCTAGGTAGTACTCTAATGAGTATCTCAAATCTTCATCTATATCTTGTAGTCCATACATCCACTCTATGTATGCTCTATCATTTAATACAATCTCTTCAATATAACGCTCTTTATATTTTCCAAAACTGAACTTATTTAGCAAAACTTTTTTATGCGTTAACTCGAGCATCTCATCTACATTTGAAAATTCACTCAAATACTCAAAAAGTAGTTTCACAACTAAGGCGTCACCAAGCGCATTATGAGCCTCTATAGCATCTTTAATTCCATAGTTTTGTAAAATATTTGACTCTTTTTTATAAAGCTTCAGTTCATAACGTAAGTTTTGTAAAGCATAAGAGTCACACTCTTCAATGAGGTGTTTAGCCACCCGCATTGTGTCTATCAACTCTCCCTGCCAAACAAATCCTTTTTTCTCAAGCATCTCTATATCAAAACTAACATTATGCCCTATGATAATATTCTCGTTAAGATTATGTTCTTGCAAGTAGCCCCAACTCTGGCTCTTTACAAGCTCTGGAGCCCTTTGTATCATCTCATTAGTTATATGATGAATTGCAGAGGCAGTCGGAGGTATTTTTTTACCTTCATTTATAAATTCATATACAAAACTTTTTTCATCGACAAGTGCAATGGAACAAACTCTATCTTCAGCTGTTATGCCTGTTGTTTCAAGGTCCAAAAATATCAACATCTCTTTAGCCGCACCTGTTTACAAAAACTTGCAAGAAAAACAATTGCAAAAAAACCACTCAAGGCTATAAAAAAATAGAGTAAATAAATACTAAAAAAAGAAAAACTCACTGAAAAGCCACTCAGTAGATAGTGAATGATGAAACTGGCTAAAACAAATGTTGCACTTCCCCATACAATGAGTAAAAGCCACTTACGCCATACTTTGATTAAATTCCCATAGCCAATACTTTCTATATAGTTCTCCTCTTTAACACAGGCAAGTAGTTTTAAAGAAGTTCCTTCTACACAATTATTAAAAAGTACTTTGACACTAAAAAAAAGTGCAATTGGCAAGATAAAGTTCACTAGTAATGCAAACCAGAACAAAAAAACTTCACCTAAGGCTACATATACATCAAACTCTAATCCAATAGCACCTTGTGAAAAATAGGAATAAAGAGTAATGCCAAGCGAGAGAGTAAAAGTACTACTAAGGGTTATATAAAGTAGTCGTATCAACCACTCCACCCAAAGAAAAAAATAAAACCGCAACATTACTCAGTGAAATTCTCAAGCATTGTATAATAGTGTTCAAGTGTCATAAAACTTTTCTCAAATCTATAACGAATAATAAACTCAACTACTCTATTTCTAAGTGAAGCATCAACAAGTTCAGCTCTTCCAAAATAGCCCAAAGAGATATTTTTACTCTTTACTTTTGCGTTTTTATCATACGAGATGGCAAGTATCTGAAAATACTTTCCCTCTTTGATTTCACCCAAAGATTCTGGAGCAAGAGATGCTCCAGAGAGATTGATTGCTTTGTAAGAAAATATCTCTTCAAAATTTTGCACTTTTTTATCGAGTCCTATCGCATAAAAAAGCTCTTCTAGGCTCTTAAGATTCTCTTTACGAGTAACCTCATAACCTGAAATTCTATTTGTAAGATTTTTTAGTCTGTCTAATGCCGAGCTCATCTCTCTCCTTTGGGAAGATTATAGCAAAAACAATCTAATTTAATCTTTGAGGTTTTTAGCTATAATGTCGCATGGATTACTTAAAGACGCAGGGTGTAGATACCCTAAACGGAACAATAAAAATTTCTGGTGCGAAAAACGCCTCTTTGCCACTCATTGCAATGACGATTTTAGCAAAAAACAGAGTCACTATAAAAAATCTTCCACATGTTGCAGATATTAAAACACTTTTAAAACTTCTTTCAAATTTAGGTGCATCATGTGAAATATCTCTAGAGAACGTTACAGTCGATACATCAAAAATTCACGAGACAAAAGCCACTTACGACATTGTAAAAACTATGCGAGCTTCTATTTTAGTTTTAGGACCGATACTTTCACGTTTTGGTCACTGTGAAGTATCTCTTCCTGGTGGATGTGCCATTGGACAACGTCCTATCGATCTGCATCTAAAAGCGCTTGAACAAATGGGTGCACAAATAGTTATTGAATCAGGATACGTGCAAGCGACAGCTCCCAATGGTCTAAAAGGATGCAATATCATCTTTGACAAGATAACGGTAACAGGAACTGCTAATATTGTTATGGCAGCTGCTCTTGCTGAAGGTATTACGACTATTACAAATGCTGCTAGAGAACCTGAAGTTGTCCAACTTTGTGAAGTTCTCAATGCAAGTGGTGTAACTATTGAAGGTATTGGAACTGCTATGCTTACTATTCACGGAACAAATGGAAAACTTTTAGAAATAGATGAATTTTCTATTATCCCAGATAGAATTGAAGCAGGTACATATCTCTGTGCTGGTGCTATAACAAAGTCCAAACTAACACTGACAGATGTTGAACCAAAGCATTTAGGCGCAGTATTATCAAAACTTGAAGAGATGGGGTGTAAATGTAGTGTAACAGAGAAGTCTATCACAATTTCTCCTGCTGATGAGTTACAACCTGTCAAAATCATTACTCAGGAGTATCCTGGATTTCCAACAGATATGCAAGCGCAATTTTTAGCACTTGCGACTCAAGCGAATGGAACTTCTATTATAGAGGAGAGACTTTTTGAAAACCGTTTTATGCACGTTAGTGAGCTTCAACGTATGGGTGCGAAAATTACACTCAATGGACATACGGCAACAGTAAACGGAAAAACTAAACTCAGTGGAACAGATGTAATGGCAACAGATCTTCGCGCTTCATCTGCACTTGTTTTAGCTGCACTTGTAGCAAGCGGAGAAACAAATATCCACCGTATCTATCACCTCGATAGAGGGTATGATTCTTTAGAAAAAAAGCTTGAAGGTGTAGGAGCAAAAATACAAAGACTTAAAGAGTAGTATATCTACTCCTCAAAAATTATCATCTCATAAGTACTGCGAGTTGTCACAAGTGACTTCTCTGGTGGTACAGAGTGGGCATTTTTAGCTCTGTTCACCTGATTTCTAAGATCAGTCATCTCTTTTTCCATCGCATCCACATTATCTTTTAAACGTAAGATTATATCTACACCCGCAAGATTTACACCCAGCTCACGTGTTAAACGCAATATGAGCTTAATTTTATCTATGTCTCGTTGAGAATAGAGTCTTATACGACCATTTGAACGTGAAGGACAAATAAGATTTTCACGTTCATATTGACGCAAAGTTTGTGGATGTATATCTAAAATTTTAGCAACAATACTTATCAGATAGACGGGTTCATCATAATTATGCATTTTCTACTCCTTTGGTAATTTTGCTTGCATTAACTCTACTAACTCTTTATCAAGTTCTTCAACTTTTGGAAGGACAATATTTGCCTTGAGATAGAGATCACCGCGAACTTTCGTTTTTCTGTTCATTGCACCCATCTCCTTAACACGGAAACGTTGTCCATTTTTTGTATTTTGTGGTACTTTGAGTTTTATCTCTTTTTCTAAAGTTTGTACACTAATTTTATCTCCAAAAAGAGCTGCATAAAGAGGAACATCAAAACTTTTTACAAGGTCATCGTCTTCACGAACATACTCAGGATTTGACGCTACATTTATCTTTAAAAAGAGGTCTCCGACACGTCCACCTTGAGCATGTCCTTTCCCTTTTACACGCATTTTTTCTCCGCTTTTTACACCTGCTGGAATTTTAATGTCAAATCTATCTCCCTGTACAGATACAGAATGAGAGCCGCCTAAAATTGAAACTGCGAACGGAATAGTGACATTTGTTTCAAGGTCAAGATTTGGTTCTTGGTGAAATCCGCCACCAAAGCCTCCTCCAAATGGGTTGCCTCCACCAAATCCACCGCCAAAGCCGCCACCGCCAGAGAACATTTCACGTAAAATATCCTCCATGCTACTTCCACCCGCACCACCGTGTGAACGTGAAAAATCATGAAAGTTTTGACCACCAAACATTGCATCCCCATGCATGTCATACTGCTGTTTCTTGGTTTTATCGCTTAAAATCTCATACGCAGCGTTAATCTCTTTAAATTTTTCCTCTGCTCCAGGATCTTTATTGACATCTGGATGATACTGGCGTGCAAGCTTTCTGTACGCTTTTTTAATTTCTGCTTCACTTGCACTTTCACTAATTTCTAAAGTTTGATATAAAGATTTTGCCATAGTTGTTTCCTAATATAATGATTAAAATTGTTTAAGTTGGATTATATCACAAGAGTTGAGTCAATGTCAATCAAGTTTATTGAATAAAAGTAAAACTAAGATATATGCCTGAAGAGGAAAAGAGTAATGTAAATTCAAGGCCTACTCTGAGGAAGTGTACTCATGTACACGACGAAGTTAACAACGCAGAAGTTGCGTTGCTACTTTTCTCTTTAGTGAAGGAAATGACGTACTTCTGAGAAATAAAGACTCATACCAAATTCATTTGCAGCCTCTATAATCTCTTCATCACGAATTGAACCACCTGGCTCAATTACATTTTTAACACCAGCAGCTGCAGCTGCATCAATTGAATCACGGAATGGGAAAAATGCTTCAGAAGCCAAAGCGGCACCCTCAACATTTAATCCCATCTCTTTAGCTTTTTTCAGAGCACACTGTGCAGCATCAACACGACTTGTCATACCCATACCAACCGCTACCATTGCCGCATCTTTTACATACACAACACAGTTAGACTTTGTAAGTGAAGCAACTTTGTAAGCTATCTCTAAATCTTTCATCTCTTCGGCAGTAGCAGCATTTTTAGACATAAGTTTTGCATTTTTCACTTCATCGCTTCCCACTTTGTCAGCGTCTTGGAAAACAAAACCACCATCCACATGTTTAAAATCTTTTTTATCATTTGCTAAAACAAGTTTATCAGCACCCATTTCAAAAAGTTTAATACGTTTCTTACTTGCAAATACTTCTTGTGCCTCTTCTGTAATACGCCCTGCAATAATAACTTCTAAGAAAATTTCATTCATCTTCTCTGCTAGCTCTTTTGTTACAACACCATTAACTGCTACAACACCGCCAAAAGCTGAAACAGGGTCACATTTAAGTGCTTCTGTGTAAGCATCTACTAAGTTGTCGCGAATTGCAAATCCACAAGGATTTCCATGTTTTGTAATACACACAGCGTTGTCATCTCCAAATGCAGAAGCGATTTTCACTGCACCACTGAGGTCATTTAAGTTGTTAAAGCTTGCCTCACCTTTGAGGGTTTTAAAGTTATTGCTAAAGTGTTTGTCAAACTCATAAAGTGCACCTTTTTGATGTGGATTCTCTCCATAACGAGTATCCATAACTTTGTTTCCTACAACAAACTGTTTCTCGCCAAAACCATCATTAAAACGCTCATTCATATAGTTAGCAATCATTGAGTCATATGCCGCTGTATGCTCATATGCTTTTATCATATATCCACGGCGAAACTCTTTTGTGTTTTTCTCATTTTCAATTGCATCTATAACTTCAGCGTAGTCAGCTACATTAGTAACAATAATTACTGAATCAAAGTTTTTTGCAGCAGAGCGAACCATAGCCGGTCCACCGATGTCAATGTTTTCTATAATATCATCAAAATCATCAGTACGCTCTATAGTCTCTTTAAATGGGTAAAGATTTACACACACTAGGTCAATTGACTCAACACCAAGCTCTTTTGCTTGGTCTAAGTGTGACTGTTTGTCACGACGATGCAATATTCCACCATGCACATAAGGGTTAAGTGTCTTTACACGACCTTCAAAACACTCGGGAAATTTTGTTACTTCATCTATCTCTATAGCTTTTACACCAGCCTCAAGTAACTTTTTATATGTACCACCTGTTGAGATGATTTCGTATCCGTTTCTTTCTAAAGCTTGACAAAACTCTACAACCCCACTCTTATCACTAACACTTACCAATGCTCTTTTCGCCACAAAATATCCTTTTACAGTTGCTTAAAATAATTTCAAAATTTTAGCTCATTTGAGTTTAGATAATGGTAAAATCAAACAATTTTAGAGATGGATACAATATGAAAAACATAGCTATATTATGCTCTGGTGGCGATGTCTCCGGTATGAACCCAGCAATTAAACAGTTTGTCGATTATACACTTGACAAAGGAATGCAACCCTATTTTGTCTATGACGGCTATGAAGGTCTTATAGATGATAAGATAACACCTGCAAACTACAGCGACGTCGCTGGTATTATGACCCGAGGTGGCACAAAAATAGGAAGTGCACGTAGTATTCGCTTTAAGGAAGCATCATATAGAGCACAAGCTAAAGCAAATCTTGATAAACATGAAATTGAAATGCTTGTAGTTCTTGGAGGTGATGGCTCTTTTCGTGGTCTACATAAATTTTACGAAGAGCACAAAATAAAATTTTGCGGTATTCCCTCAACAATCGATAATGATATAAATGGTACAGACTACTGTTTAGGAGTTGACACTGCACTCAACATCATTAAAACTTCAGTTGATGCTATTCGAGATACTGCCTCATCTTTTAGTCGTGCTTTTGTTATTGAAACGATGGGTAGAGACTGTGGTTATTTAGCACTTGTTACACACCTTACCTCTGGCTCAGAGCTTTGTCTGATTCCAGAACATCCTTACTCACTCAAAGATTATGAAGATGAATTTAAAAAACAGATGAAAAATGGCAGACGATACTTTCTTGCTATAGTCTCTGAAGGAATTAAAGAGGATTCAAACGAAATAGCAAAGTGGTTTGAAGAACGTATAGGAATAGAGTCCCGTGTAAGTGTCTTAGGACATATACAACGTGGTGGCAATCCAACAGTTAAAGATAGACTTCTTGCATATCAATTTGTGACAAAAGCCGTAGATGCACTACTAGATGGTAAAGAAGAGTCAGTAATTTGTTATGAAAAATCTGGATTTAATTTTAAAAGTATCGAAGAGGTTACATCAAAAATAAAAGAGCTCGACAATGAGCTTCTTTCATATTTACGCTAAAGAGAGATTAAAGATCTCTCTCAATTACTTTTTTGAAAGTGTTATAGTAGTTATCTTGTAACTGTACTAATGACATGCTCACATCATTTACACGGATAGTCTCACCACCTACAGTCCCTATTTTCTCAACTGCCATGCTCTCATCTAACATAGCTTCAAATGCTTCACAATTTTCAGGTTTCACTTCAATAATTGCACGAGACATTGACTCTGCAAAAATATCTCTTGCATCACTCACACTCATTTCAACATCACAGCCAATACCACTTGTTGCTGCCATTTTTGCCAATGCAATAGCAACACCACCACTACTTGCATCTTTAGCACACTCTAAAAGATTCTTTTTATTAGCTTCTATAACTAAGTCCCAAAGCGCAAGCTCTTTTTTATAATCAATTTCTGGCATAGTTCCTGCAACACTACCACAAATCTCTTTCATATATAGAGAACCACCAAACTCTGACATAGACTCACCAACTAAATAGAGTGCATTTCCTTCACTTTGAAACGAAGACATAAGAACATTTTTCTCATCATCATTTACACCGACAGTTGCTATAGAAGGCGTTGGAAAAACAGAAACACCGTTTGTTTCATTATAGAGAGAAACATTTCCCCCAATTACAGGCGTATTTAACTCTGCACATGCCTCTTTAATTCCTAAACATCCTTGTCCAAACTGCCACATTACCTCTGGATTTTCAGGATTTCCATAGTTAAGACAGTCAGTAATAGCTAAAGGACGTGCTCCACTCATAGCAACGTTACGTCCAGCTTCTACAACAGCAGCAGCGCCACCCATTTTAGGATCAACATAACAGTAGCGCACGTTACAATCAGCACTCATTGCAAGTGCTTTTCCATTCTCTTTTACACGAATAACAGAAGCGTCAAGCATTCCGCCTTTTTTAATCGTATTTGTTTGTACCATAGAGTCATACTGTGTATATATCCATGATTTATCTACAACTTCCATAGATTTTGTTAATTTTTCAAATGCTTCTTGATTTGCAACTGCATCAAAGTCATCAATAGTCACATCTTTAATTGTCTCCAAATAAGCAGGCTTACTCATAGGACGATTAAGCTCAGGAGCTTCTTCAGAAACTGGATCAACCGGAACTTCAGCTACTTTTTCGCCATGCCAGAAGAGTTCCATATTTCCAGTATCTGTAACCTCTCCAATAACAGCAGCATCTAAATCCCACTTTTCAAAGATGTCAATAATCGCTTGTTCTGAACCTTTTTTAGCACATAAAAGCATTCTCTCTTGAGACTCTGAAAGCATAAAGTCATAAGGAACCATACCCTCTTCACGAGCAGGAACTTTATCTAAATGCATAATCATTCCTGAGCCCGAACGCCCTGCCATCTCAAAAGAAGACGATGTTAGACCAGCAGCACCCATATCTTGAATACCTACAACGTGGTCAGTTTTAAAAAGTTCTAAACACGCTTCAAGGAGTAATTTTTCTGTAAATGGATCACCCACTTGAACAGTTGGACGAAGTGACTTTGACTCTTCTGTAAAAGAGTCAGAACTCATAACAGCTCCACCAAGACCATCACGACCTGTCTTTGCGCCAACATACATAACAGGATTTCCTATACCATCAGCACGCCCATAAAAAATCTCATCTGATTTTGCAATACCAAGGTTAAAAGCATTTACTAAAATATTTCCATTGTAACACTCATCAAAACTTACTTCACCACCGATAGTTGGAACACCCATACAGTTACCATAACCACCGATTCCCTCTGTTACACCACGTACCAAATAACGCTGGTGGGCAGAAGTTTTATCATCACCCAAAACATTACCAAAACGAAGAGCATTCAGTGAAGCAACAGGACGCGCACCCATAGTAAATACGTCACGCATAATTCCACCAACACCAGTAGCTGCACCCTGATAAGGTTCTATAAAACTCGGATGATTGTGAGACTCCATTTTAAAGACTGCTGCGTATCCATCACCAATATCTATAACACCAGCATTCTCTCCTGGACCTTGAATAACCCATGGAGCTTTTGTTGGAAAACCTTTCAGGTGTACTTTTGAAGATTTATATGAACAGTGTTCACTCCACATTGCAGAAAAAATACCAAGTTCAACTAAGTTTGGCTCACGTTTGAGTATCTCTTTAATATGCTTGTAATCTTCTTGAGAAAGTTTATGGTTAGCGAGTTGTTTATCTATATCTGGAAGTTGTTGGCTCACAGTGGAATCCTAAAAAGTAATTTTTGGTTTTTAAATGAGGATTATATCTAAAAGGGGGTAAAAATAGCTTTAAATTATCAAGCGAACGCTTCGCTTGACATGAGAGATATTAAGATTTAATTAAAATCTTCTCTAGCTACTTGCAGTGCACCATGAAAGTCTAATATTTTGCCACCATATTTTTTTTGAAAAGCTTGTGCATCTTCTATATTTTCAAAAGCATATTTACTCACTTTACTCATTGTGCCACGTACACTACTACCTACAACATAGTGTGCATTTAAAAGAGGAATCATCTTAAGTGAAGTCACATCAACAACAGTCGGGTTTTTCAACTCATTGCCTTCATCCAAATGTTCAGCTAAACAGTGTATAGAACAGTATTGGTAACGTTTGTCATTTTGTGAAGCAGCATGACTTGTTTTATAAAACTTCACTAAGTTCATTCCACAACGTACACAATAATGTTTATTTTTACCCTCTTGCACAAGTGTAGCTTCACTTTCAGATACTGTCTGAAACATTTTTGGCATTGTCTTCTGTGCCTTTTTTGTCTGTGGAGCATTCTGAGTTGTACAAGCACTCATAAATAGCACTACAAAGATAAATAAAAGTACTTTTATCATTTTATTCTTCCTTGAAATAATTTAACTAATTGTAACTGTTTAATATTACAATAACGTTAAAAATCATCACGAATAAGGACAATTACTTGCGTAGTAAACTACTTCATTACACAAAAGAGGTTCTGCTTTTTCTTCTTTTTATTACAATCCTTTCTAATGCTTTAAGTATATACAAAAGCCAGGATATCAACAAAAACAACTTGCCAAATATAGAGACAAAACTGATTAACAACCAACCTTATTTACCACAGGAAAACACACCTCTAATCGTGCATATCTGGGCGACTTGGTGTCCGACTTGTAAAATTGAAATAGATAATATTGAACGAATAGCGAAGCATTACAATACAATTACCATTGCTGTAAATTCAGGTAGTAATTATGAAATAAAAAGATTTTTAGATGAGAATAACATCCATCTTGATGTAGTAAATGACAAAGAAGGGACATTTGCAAAACTCTTTAACGTTAATGCCTACCCAACAACGTTAATATATAACAAAAAAAGAGAATTAGTTTTTAGTGAAGTAGGATATACAAGTAGTTTTGGACTTTTTTTGAGAGTATGGTGGGCAAGTTTATAAAGTCGATTCAAAGCAAAAAAGCTTTGAATCAATCAAGGGTAAAATCACACTTTAATAGCAACTTTATACGCTTTATCAGATAAAGGTACCCAAGGACGTTTAATGTGTTGAGGACGACGTAATTTATCATTCTCATTAAGAGGACGAGTAAGTTCATCTCTCCATCCTTGGTAAATTTTAAAGTTATTTTCATAGTTAACATAGATGTCACCTATTTTATCACCAGCTTGTGCAGGCTCTAAAATAACTTTTTGGTGCCAACAATGCATACCAGAAATTGGATCTGGGTGAGCTGCGGCTACAGCATTTTGCCATGAGCCACTTAAACCATCCCACCAAATATTTCCACTATCACGGTTATAATCAGCAAATCTTTCAGTATGGAAAGGTTTAATGCCCTCAACATATTTGAGTTTACCTTCTTTTCCATCCATTTGAAGCTCAGCTAATGGAACACCAAAGCTATTCATACCACTTGTTCCATCATAATCTTCAATCTTAATTTGACCACCTTCAGCACCAGCTTTATCTACTGTTGCAGCCATAAATTTAGGATCATTCATATTTCTTGCAACTGGCTGTGAATCAACTTTACCATCAGTTACACCATTAGGAATACTCACTGAGTTAGTAAGTTTCCAGCGACCACCATGGTGTGAACATGCAAGTGTACCTGGAAGAACACCCTCTGTAGGTACTGCCATAGCAACAAAGTAACCAGACTCAAGTCCAGTTACACTATCTGTAATTCTTACACGAATTGCATCACCACGTTTAAATCCTTGGCGTGCTGCATCTGCAGTAGAAATCCAGATAGGGTCATGGTTTTGCGAAATCTCCATCAAGTGTTTTGAGTTCGCAGAACGAGTGTGAATATTGTATGGTAAACGGAATACCGTGTTAAGTGCATACGAATCTTTCTCAACCATATAAGAGTGGTCAACATGAGAAACGATATGGTGCATACGCTTTTTCTCTTCTGGTGTTCTTGGATAGAATGGAATAGCGTATTCTGGCCATTTCCAATCATCAGCAAGCCACTCACAGAAGAAGTCAAGTTTCTTGTCAAGTGTCGCAAAACCTTCCATTTTCTTACCATCAATCTCAATACCAATAGCAGTTTTCTTCCCGTGAGATTCAGCTGTCATAACACCTGTTCTCTTATCTGTATGAACATGCGCTTTTGGATATTTATGACCGTGAGAAATATAGTTCACACCGTCATCTTTAAGTTCACGCTCTTGTGGAGAGTAGATATGGTTCTCTTCCATCCAAGCACCATGATCTCTCATGTACTCATATACTGGGAACTCAGAGTTTTTATATCTCGCATCTGCAGTAGCAGTCGCTTTAAGATTTGGTAAGTTATCACCAAATGCAGCGTCATACCACTCAGCAATTGTAACTGGTTTACCAGGGTTCTTTTTAGACTCCCACATCTTTTTGATACCAAGCTTTCCAGTTGGGTCAATGTAGTTAACACACATGTCAAACCAGAACTCATTCTCTTCCCAAACTTCACCAAGACCAGCTTTAATATGTGCT